>NZ_JBFTOG010000057.1:0-49655 GCF_056397865.1 Arthrobacter sp. 05L417 | reverse complement strand
GCCATCACGACCTGGATCGAAAGGACCTACCACCGCCGGCGACGGCAAAGACGGCTGGGAAAACTCACGCCAATCGAATATGAAACAATCAACCGGACCGCGCTCACAGCGGCCTAAGACCCCGAGTCAACAAAAGCCGGGGCAGTCCCATACGCGCCATGGCTGCGTCGATGCCAACGCGGGAGACGCTCAGGCGAGAGTGGAAAACGCACCCAAGGAAGCTGCGAAGGCTGAGGCCGTGGCTCGCAAGGTCTTTGAGTCCGACGATCCCCCTGCTCAGCTTGGCACTCTGGCTTCCGGCGGCTGGAACACTTCGTCCTGGGTGATAGGAACGAATGCCTTCGGAGGGTGGCTTTACAAGCTGACCGTTAGTGGCGGATGGTGTGGCAAGGGTTCGTCAGCAACACGTTCCTGGTTCAACGGCACGTGGGGTGAGACGTTTGCAATCGGGTGGCGCGACAATGGCCAGGTCTCCAGCCACGCAATCATCTCGGGCGGCTCGGGAGATGACCAATCATGCAGCCCTTGGTAAGGAAGCGCTCAGGTGTTGCGCTCTCCAGATTTTTCCTGCTGGGAGCGGCCATCTTGTTGATTTTGCCGCTCTATCCGTTCACGGCTATCTCTGCTGTCCTGTCAGGATCTGCCCTCTTTCTTGCAGCCAGAGAAACGCCGAGCCGGAACCGCACCGTCACCATCGCCGCGGCCGTTGTGCTGCTCGGAATGGTCATCCTCTTGACGCTCCTGAGCCTGCAGACAGGAACAATTGGCCCCCACAGCGGCGAGGTCTCAAAAGTGTAGCTCCCGCTGTTCATCGCTCTCAGGCGCGCACGACGGCGACACGCCCCGGAAAGGACACGCCGTCGTTGTTAATTCCTTCGATCCGGCTGATGCGTCGATCGCCAAAAGCCGTTCCTTCTTGGGCGCCGTCGTGCCACACTTGATGCACTATCGAGTGACTGGGGGGATCCGGGTCAGGAGATTGGTATGTGTGTTCTGATGCACCCCCGCACTTCGGGCCGCCGACTGGTGGTGAGCGAACCATGATTATCGGTTGGGCTTACTTCATGGCGGGAGTAATGACAGTTGATGGGCTCTTGCTGGGATTGCTGCTGCTGAACGTGAAGTGGCCCAAACACTGGAAGCGAAACGGCTAAGCCGCGGTACCTGCCAGACCTAGAGCACCTTGCGTATCGACTCTTCGAAACTCACCACGTGGTGCAGGGCGAGCGCAGACGCGCGGTCCGCATCGCCGTCGGCGATTGCAGTGAGCAGTTCTGCGTGCTCTGCGACGTGGCCCGTCACTGAAGGCATCTTGTCCAGCATGTGGCACCAGATGCGGGTTGCCAGGTTGTCGTAGCGGATCAGCACGTCCTCAAGGTGCGGATTGGCCGCTGCCCTGTAGATGAGCCGGTGCACCTGGATGTCGTAGCGCATGAGTTCCTGCTGGCCGGCGTCGTGTGCCTCCAGGCCGCTGATGGCTGCGGCGACCTCGCGCAGCTCTTCCCTCAGCTTCGGGCTGGCCATGCGGGCAGCCCGCCGTGACGCCAAAGGCTCAAGCAGCTCCCGGATTTCGGAGACGTTCGCGAGTTGGGTGATGTCGACGCCGGTGGCGAAGGTTCCCCGGCGGGGATACGACACCACAAGGTGGTCGCTTTCCAGCCGCTTGATGGCCTCGCGCACGGGTGTCCGCCCGATGCCGAGTTCCGCGGCGATCTGCCCGTCGTTGATGGGGTCTCCGGGTTTGATGTCCAGCATGATGAGCCGGTCGCGTAGGAGCAGGTAGGCGTTTTCCGCCAAGGACGTTCCCTGCGTGCCCGTGTCCGGTGCTTCCAGTGCAGTGCTCATGTGCCTCTCCCGTTTGCCACAATTCCAAGTCTGGCGGATCGGTTGCCGCCGGGCTGTTGACGGCTGTGTGATCTTCAACATACTATGGCAATAGTTCTAATATATCAGTTGCTGATTAGTCAGTAAATATAAGTATCTCAAAAGGAGACCACGATGGTTGAACCGCTGATCCGCTCGCTCGCCCAGGCGGACCCGGAGGTTGAACAGGCGATCGCCCAGGAACTCATCCGCCAGCAGTCCACGCTGGAAATGATCGCCTCCGAAAACTTCGCCCCTGCAGCCGTCATGCAGGCACAGGGCTCGGTCCTGACCAACAAGTACGCGGAAGGCTACCCGGGCAAGCGCTACTACGGTGGCTGCGAGCATGTCGACGTCATCGAGCAGCTGGCCATCGATCGCGTCAAGGCCCTCTTCGGCGCGGAAGCCGCAAATGTCCAGCCGCACTCCGGCGCCCAGGCCAACGCCGCGGCCATGTTCGCGCTCCTCGAGCCGGGGGACACCATCATGGGCCTCGACCTGGCACACGGTGGCCACCTGACCCACGGCATGCGGATCAACTTCTCCGGCAAGCTGTACAACGTAATCCCGTACCACGTCAGCGAATCCGACCTCCGGGTGGATATGGCAGAAGTGGAAGCCCTCGCCCTGGAACACCGCCCGAAGCTGATTGTTGCCGGCTGGTCCGCCTACTCGCGCCACCTGGATTTCGCCGAATTCCGCCGCATCGCCGACCTCGTGGGCGCCTACCTCATGGTGGACATGGCCCACTTCGCCGGCCTCGTCGCAGCGGGACTGCACCCCAACCCGGTGCCGTATGCCGACGTCGTGACCACCACAACCCACAAGACACTCGGCGGCCCGCGCGGCGGGGTCATCCTGTCGAAGGAACAATACGCACGCAAGATCAACAGCGCGGTTTTCCCCGGCCAGCAAGGCGGCCCGCTGGAGCACGTGATCGCGGCCAAGGCTGTGGCCTTCAAGATGGCGGCAGAGCCTGAATTCCAGGAACGCCAAGCACGGGTGCTGGAAGGCGCCAAGCTCCTGGCCGAACGATTCCTGAAGGACGACGTGGCCGCAGCAGGGATCTCGGTGGTCAACGGAGGCACCGACGTCCACTTGGTCCTCGTTGACCTGCGCCACTCGGAACTGGACGGCCAGCAGGCCGAGGACACCTTGCACCGCATCGGCATCACCGTGAACCGCAACGCCGTCCCGTTCGACCCCCGGCCGCCGATGGTTTCCTCCGGACTCCGCATCGGCACCCCGGCGCTCGCCGCCCGCGGCTTCGGTGCCAAGGAATTCGCGGAGGTCGCGGACATCATCGCGACGGCGTTGATCGCCGCAGCAAGCAGCGGCACCTTGGGCGACCAGGCCGCCGTCGAACTCCGTGCGCGGGTTACCGCACTCGCCGAGCAATTTCCGCTTTACCCGCATCTTTCCCAAAGCGGTAGCGACAACGACGCCGCTGCCACCGAACTTGAGGCAGAAATGATTGGAGCAGCCCAGTGAGCGCAGACCAACTCCCCGAACACCCGGATTTCCTGTGGCGTAACCCGGAGCCCAAGGCTTCCTACGATGCCGTGATCGTGGGTGGTGGCGGCCACGGCCTGGCCACCGCGTACTTCCTGGCGAAGAACCACGGCATGACCAACATCGCGGTCCTGGAAAAGGGCTGGCTGGCCGGCGGCAACATGGCGCGCAACACCACCATCATCCGTTCCAACTACCTGTGGGACGAGAGCGCTGCTATCTACGAGCACGCCCTGAAGCTCTGGGAGATCCTGCCCGAGGAACTTGAATACGACTTCCTCTTCAGCCAGCGCGGCGTCATGAACCTCGCCCACACCCTCGGCGACGTCCGCGAAAGCATCCGCCGCGTCGGCGCGAACAAGCTCAATGGGGTCGACGCCGAATGGCTGGACCCGCAGCAAGTCAAGGAACTCTGCCCCATCCTGAACATCAGCGACAACATCCGCTACCCGGTCATGGGCGCCACATACCAGCCACGGGCCGGCATCGCGAAGCACGACCACGTAGCCTGGGCCTTCGCCCGAAAGTGCGATGAACTCGGCGTGGACATCATCCAGAACTGCGAAGTGACGGGCTTCCTCAAGGACGGCAACCGCGTGGTGGGCGTCCAGACCAACCAGGGAACCATCCACACCGAAAAGGTTGGCCTCGCCGCCGCCGGCCACAGCTCCGTCCTCGCCGAAATGGCCGGCTTCCGCCTCCCGATCCAGTCCCACCCCCTCCAGGCGTTGGTGTCGGAGCTGCATGAACCCGTCCACCCCACGGTGGTCATGTCCAACCACGTGCATGTCTACGTTTCCCAAGCACACAAGGGCGAACTGGTCATGGGCGCGGGCGTCGACTCCTACAACGGCTATGGCCAGCGCGGCTCCTTCCACGTGATCGAGCACCAGATGGCTGCCGCCGTGGAACTCTTCCCGATCTTCGCCCGGGCCCACGTGCTCCGGACGTGGGGCGGAATCGTGGACACCACTATGGACGCCTCGCCGATCGTCGGTACCACCCCGGTGGAGAACATGTTCGTCAACTGCGGTTGGGGAACCGGTGGCTTCAAGGGCACGCCGGCTGCCGGCCTGACCTTCGCACACACCATCGCCACGGGTACGCCGCACGAGCTCAACAAGCCGTTTTCGCTGGAACGCTTCGAGACCGGTGCCCTGATCGACGAACACGGCGCCGCCGCCGTCGCCCACTAGCCGCAGCCCCACTAGCCGCAGCCCTTTAGGAGACCAACCATGCTGCTCATCAGCTGCCCCAATTGCGGGCCACGAGACGAAACAGAATTCCACTACGGCGGCCAGGCCCACGTGGCCTATCCGGAAAACCCGGACGAACTGACCGACCGCCAGTGGGCCGAGTACTTGTTCTACCGCGACAACACGAAAGGCGCCTTCGCCGAACGCTGGGTGCACAGCACGGGTTGCCGCCAATGGTTCAACATGCTCCGTGACACCGTCAGCTACGACATCCAGGCCATCTACAAAATGGGCCAACCGCGACCTGACATGGAACGCGCCGATGTGAACACCTCAGCAGCCACCACCCCGGAAGGAGCAACCAAGTGACCCCGCAGAACGCCCGCCTCGCCACCGGCGGCCGCATCGACCGCAGCATCTCATGGCGCTTCACTGTGGACGGCCAGGAATTCACCGGCCATCCCGGCGACACTGTTGCTTCCGCACTGCTGGCCAACGGCCGCATCAACGCAGGCAACTCGCTCTATGAGGATCGGCCCCGCGGCATCATGTCTGCCGGCGTGGAAGAATCCAACGCCCTGGTCAAGGTGGCTGCCCGCTTCCCCGGGCATGTCGCCGAGTCGATGCTTCCGGCAACCACCGTGTCCCTCGTGGACGGGCTCAACGTTGAGTTCCTGAACGGCCTCGGCAAGCTCGATCCCAACGAGGACCGCGCCGAGTACGACAAGAAGTACGTCCACACCGACGTCCTGGTGGTTGGCGGCGGCGTTTCCGGCCTCGCGGCTGCCCGCGAAGCGGTCCGCACCGGTGCCCGGGTCATCCTGATCGATGACCAGCCCGAACTCGGCGGCTCGCTGCTCTCCGGCTCCACTGTTCCGGAACTCGCCGAGGTGATCGAAGGCAAGCCGGCCCTGGAATGGATCGCCGACGTCGAGGCGGAGCTCGTTTCCGCCGCCGAATGCACCGTCCTCAACCGCACCACCGCGTTCGGCTCCTACGACGCGAACTATGTGATCGCGGCACAGAACCGTACGGACCACCTCGGCAGCCCGGCCGCCGACGGCGTCTCCCGCCAGCGTATTTGGCACATCCGTGCCAAGCAGGTGGTCCTGGCCCCCGGCGCCCACGAGCGTCCGCTCGTCTTCGAGAACAACGACCGGCCCGGCATCATGCTGGCCTCGGCGGTCCGCAGCTACCTCAACCGCTATGCAGTCGCCGCCGGACGGCGGGTCGTCATCGGCACCACCAACGATTCGGCCTACTTGCTGGCCGCGGATCTGCTGGCCGCTGGTGTCAAGGTCGCCGCCGTCGTTGACGCCCGCCCGAAGCTCAGCGACAAAGCTGCCTCCGCCGTCGAAAGCGGCATCCGCGTCCTCGTCGGCAGCGCCGTCGCCGATACCTCCGGCGCGGGGGAGAACGGCCGGATCGACGGCGTCACCATCCGCAGCCTCAACGACGACGGCGAAGTCACCTCCGGCGTCGAACGGATCGCTTGTGATCTGCTGGCGGTCTCCGGTGGCTGGAGCCCCGTGGTCCACCTCCACAGCCAGCGCCAGGGCAAGTTGCGCTGGGACGATGACCTGGCCGGCTTCGTGCCGAGCTCCGTGGTCAGGGACCAGCAGGTTGTCGGCTCCGGCCGCGGCAGCTACGAACTGGCAGACTGCCTCGGCGAAGGCGTATCAGCCGGTGCCGCGGCAGCCATAGCCGCGGGATTCAACACCGAGACGGTTCCCACACCGGTCTCCGAGCCGAAAGCCTCCGCCCCCACCCGCCAGTTGTGGCTCGTGCCGGGCCAGAGCGGAAACGCGGGGGAGTGGCACCACCACTTCGTCGACTTCCAGCGCGACCAGTCCGTGGCCGACGTGCTCCGTTCCACAGGGGCCGGCATGCGCTCGGTGGAACACATCAAGCGGTACACCTCCATCAGCACCGCCAACGACCAAGGCAAGACGTCCGGCGTCAACGCCATCGGCGTGATCGCGGCGGCCCTCAAGCAGGCTGGCGAGGCCTCCGCCGGAGGCAGTCGCAGTATCGGTGACATCGGAACCACGACGTACCGTGCCCCGTTCACGCCGGTGGCCTTCGCGGCATTGGCCGGACGTCAGCGCGGCGAGCTGTTCGATCCCGCCCGCGTGACCTCCATCCACCCTTGGCATGTTGCCCAGGGAGCGCTCTTCGAGGACGTCGGCCAGTGGAAGCGTCCGTGGTACTACCCGCAAGCGGGCGAGGACATGGACGCCGCAGTGCTCCGTGAATGCGCCGCAGTCCGCGAGTCGGTGGGCTTCATGGACGCCACCACCCTCGGCAAGATCGAGATCCGCGGCAAGGATGCCGGTGAGTTCCTGAACCGCATTTACACCAACGCGTTCAAGAAGCTTGCCCCCGGCTCGGCCCGCTACGGCGTCATGTGCACCCCGGACGGCATGATCTTCGACGATGGCGTGACCTTGCGCCTCGACGAGGGCCGCTTCTTCATGACCACCACTACCGGCGGCGCCGCCAAGGTCCTTGACTGGCTCGAGGAATGGCACCAGACCGAGTGGCCGCAACTCGACGTCGTGTGCACTTCGGTGACCGAACAGTGGACCACGATTGCCGTCGTCGGGCCCAAATCCCGCGCCGTGATCGCCAAAGTCGCCCCGCAGTTGGCGGCCGACGGAGGGCTCGACGCCGAAGCATTCCCGTTCATGACGTTCCGCGAAACCACGCTGGCCTCCGGAGTCCAGGCACGGGTTTGCCGCATTTCGTTCTCCGGTGAGCTTGCCTACGAAATCAATGTTCCGTCCTGGTACGGGCTCAACACCTGGGAAGCCGTTGCTGCCGCAGGTGCCGAGTTCAACATCACCCCCTACGGTACGGAGACCATGCACGTGCTGCGTGCCGAGAAGGGCTACCCGATCGTCGGGCAGGACACGGACGGCACCGTCACCCCGCAGGACGCAGGGATGGAGTGGATCGTTTCCAAGGCCAAGGACTTCATCGGTAAGCGTTCATACAGCCGCGAAGACGCAGTCCGCACGGACCGCAAGCACTTGGTCAGCGTCCTCCCGGCGGATGGTTCGTTCCGTCTCCCGGAAGGCACCCAGCTCGTGGAAAAGGGAATTCCGGTCAACCCGGCATACGGTCCCGTGCCGATGCAGGGCTTCGTGACCTCGAGCTACCACAGTGCCGCCTTGGGCCGGTCCTTCGGCCTGGCACTGATCACCAACGGCCGCAACCGCATCGGCGAGACCCTGGTGGCCTCCGTCGGCGACCAGTTGCTGGACGTCGTTGTGGGAGAAACCGTACTTTTCGACGCTGAAGGGACCCGTAAAGATGGCTGAAACAGCAACACCCGCAAACCCCGAGACGCTCCGTGCGGCACGCCGCAGCCCGGCGTCGCACCTCGCGCCGACCTTCGAGTCCGGTTCCGTGGCCGGAACCGTGGCGCTGAAGGAAATCCCGTTCCAGACCATGGTGGGGATCCGGGTTGACAGGAATTCCGACGCCGGAGCCCGCCTCGCGTCCGTGACCGGCGGCCTGCCGGTCGCCTGCGGCGAGATCAGCGGGGATGAGAGGGCAACCACCCTCTGGCTTGGGCCGGACGAATTCTTGGTGGTCGCACCGGAATCGGCCCACGATTCCCTGGGCGGAGACCTTGTCCGCGCCCTGGTGGAGGCCCTGGGCGACGACCCGGGCCAAGTGGTGGACTTGTCCGCCAACCGCACCACCTTCGAACTGTCCGGGATCCGTGCCCGGGACGTCCTTGAAAAGGGGTGCTCGTTGGACTTGCACCCCCGCGCCTTCCGCGCCGGAACAGCCTTGGCCACGGAAATCGGCAACATCCCCGCCATGCTGTTCAAGACCGGCGAGGACAGTTTCCGGATCTTTCCACGGGCTTCGTTCGCCGACTTCCTGGGCCGCTGGCTGCTTGACGGCATGAGGGAATACGCCTCTCCTGAGGTCCCCTGATGGCACTGAGCGTTCTTGACCTGTTTTCCATTGGCATCGGGCCGTCGTCGTCGCACACGGTCGGCCCGATGCGGGCGGCAAAGCAGTTCACCGACGGCCTGGAATCCTCCGGGCAACTCGCGGCAACGGTGCGCGTCCAGGCAGAGCTCTTCGGCTCGCTGGGCGCCACCGGCCGCGGCCACGGCTCGGACAAAGCCGTGGTGCTGGGACTGCAGGGCCAATCGCCGGAAACGGTGGACACGTCCACTGCCGACGACCAGGTTGCCGCGGCCGCGCTTGACGCCGAATTGCGGATAGCCGGACATCACCGCGTGGACTTCAACTGGGACGAAGACGTGCTGCTGCACCGACGCAAATCCCTGCCTGCCCACCCCAACGGCATGACTTTCCGCGCCCTCAACCACGCAGGGACAGTGCTCAGCGAACGAAGCTACTATTCGATCGGCGGTGGCTTTGTGGTGGACGGTGACGCGTCCGGAAGCGACAAAGTAGTGGCCGACAGCACCGTGCTGCCTTATCCGTTCACTACGGCGGACGAGCTCCTGGCGATCTGCGCACGGGAGGACATGTCCATTTCCGATGTCATGCTCGCCAATGAGCTCGTGTGGCGCAGCGAGGCAGAGCTTCGCGAGCGGCTGCTACAGATCTGGGCAGTCATGCGCGAATGCGTGGACAATGGCTGCTCCGCGGAAGGAATCCTGCCGGGAGGCTTGAACGTGAGGCGACGGGCGCCGTCGTTGTTCAAGACGCTCAGGGACACCGACGCCGGACTGCAGGGCTCAAGCTCGGCAGACCCGCTGCTCGCCATGGAATGGGTGAACCTGTTCGCGCTGGCCGTGAACGAGGAAAACGCGGCCGGCGGTCGGATCGTCACTGCACCCACCAATGGAGCGGCCGGTATTGTCCCGGCTGTCCTGCACTATTACACGAAGTTCGTGGCGGGATCCGACGACGACGGCGTGGTCCGCTTCCTGCTCGCGGCGGCCGCCGTCGGGATCCTGTTCAAGATCAACGCGTCCATTTCCGGCGCCGAGGTCGGCTGCCAGGGTGAAGTGGGTTCCGCCTGTTCCATGGCCGCCGCGGGCCTGTGCGAGGTCCTCGGTGGCACTCCCGAGCAAGTGGAGAACGCCGCGGAAGTGGGTATCGAACACAATCTTGGCCTCACATGCGATCCCGTAGGCGGGTTGGTGCAGATTCCGTGCATCGAACGCAACGCGATCGCCAGCGTGAAGGCCATCAATGCCGCCCGCCTTGCCCTGCATGGCGACGGCAGCCACAAAGTGTCCCTTGATAAAGCCATCAAAACCATGCGAGAGACAGGAGCGGACATGAAAAGCAAGTACAAGGAGACCTCCCGCGGAGGCCTCGCCGTCAACGTAGTGGAGTGCTAGCCATGACTGTCACACAGAACGAACCCGCATCGCGACGTGGGGCGGCACTGCCGGTTACCACCGTTGAGCATGTCCTGACGCTCGACTGCCCGGAGACCCGGGGGATCGTGCACGCCGTTTCCGGATTCCTCCTGGAACACGGCTGCGACATCATAGACAACAAGCAATTCGATTCCCAACTGGACGGCCACTTCTTCATGCGGATCCACTTCGCATCGGAAGGTGACGAATCGACCATCGACTCGCTACGTGATGCCTTCGCGCCTGTTGCCGAAAAGTTCGGCATGCGCTGGCAGCTGCAACGCCATGGTGCCAAGCGGCGGGTGCTGATCATGGTCTCGAAGTTCGAGCATTGCCTCAACGACCTCCTGTTCCGGGCCCGCATCGGGGAACTGCCAGTCGAGATTGTCGGGGTAGTCTCCAACCACCCGGACCACAGGCGGACAGTCGAATGGCATGGCATTCCGTTCTTCCACGTGCCCGTCACCCCGGACACCAAGGCGGCGGCCGAAGGACAACTTCTTGACCTCATCGATCGCCTGGACGTCGAGCTGGTGGTCCTGGCACGCTACATGCAGGTCCTCAGCGACGATCTCGCGCGGAAACTCGACGGCCGCGCCATCAACATCCACCATTCGTTCCTTCCCAGCTTCAAAGGTGCCAAGCCGTACCACCAGGCCTATGCGCGAGGCGTAAAGACCGTCGGTGCCACCGCGCACTACGTCAATGGCGAGTTGGACGAGGGGCCGATCATCGCCCAGCAAGTGGTGGAAGTGGACCACACCTTCGGTCCTGACGACCTGGTGGCGGCCGGCCGCGACACCGAGTGCAAAGCACTCAGCAACGCCGTCCGCTGGCACTGCGAAGGCCGCGTGATCCTGCAAGGCAACAGGACCGTAGTGCTCAAGTAGGGTTTGAACGGCCCACCAAAGGGTGGGCCGTTCAGGCGTTGCGAGCCGGGTTTTCCTCGCATAGGGTTGCAGTTGCCGGTCACCGGCAATCATTGGGGGGCGAGGTACTCGCCATTTTGAAAGGCGCGTACATTCGTGATCCGTCGGAAAGGCGGCATAATAGCCGCTTGCATTTTTGCAATCACCGTAGTCTCATCTACAGCTGTCCCGGCCCAAGCCGTTGATCCAGTCATCACCATCGATCCGACACCTGCGTGGGCGCAGATCTACGCCAACAACCCACCGGTGCAGCTCTCGTCGTCGGCGACGACCCTTGACCTCAAACTCCCGTCGGACGCTTCCGCGGTGCTCGGCAAGAGCGTGAACAGCACACTCCATTACGGGATCTACAACGCGGAGGACAACACGGCCACGCCACTTCTTGCCGGCGACGCCGTGGCCGACTCCTCAACCCTCCACCTGTCTATCCCGATCCCGCAGGGCTTGGGGGGCCTGACCCCGGGATCCATGCAGTACTGTCATGACGCCACGGGGAATTGCGCCAACACCACCGTCCCGCCCCAGGCCTACTCCGGTTTTGTCGTAGTGGTCACGGGAACTCCTATCGCGCCGGGAAACGGCGGGATCTTCGTCCAAAGCGGCCTGACAGCCGGGGGGCCGGCCGGGTCCCCGACTGCTTCGATTGACTTTGGCCTTTCGCAGGCCCTGCCACTGACCTTCTTCATCCAGAAGGACTCCACCACCTCACTGGCTTCCTACACGGACAAGTTGATCTTCCGCAGCGTGCCAGGGTATTTCACCTCCGGACCGGACAAGACCTGGACCAACGCCTTTCCCTACGGCTACTTCTGGAAGTCGGGCACTCCCGGAACCAGTACCAACGCCCAAGTGAGCTACAGCGCGGACGGAAGCAAGGCGATCGCCACCGTGCCCACCGGCTCCATCCCTCAGGTGTGCTCCACACACCCGGAATATTTCGTCATGGGTGTCGCAGACGGCGCGATCGACGCGGCTCGCTACGCCCTCGCCAAGGTCGCCCTGGGAACCCCGCAGTGCACCCAGCGGTTCTCCGACGTCCCCGTCAGCAGCCAGTTCTACCGCGAGATCCAGTGGCTCGCGAGCCAGGGCATCACCACGGGCTACCCGGACGGAAGCTACGGGGCGTCCCTCCCCGTACACCGGGACGCGATGGCCGCCTTCCTCTATCGTCAGGCCGGCTCGCCCTCCTGGACGCCACCCGCAACCTCACCATTCGTGGACATGGCACCCAATTCCGCGTTCTACAAGGAAGTCACGTGGCTGGCGCACTACCGCATCACCACGGGCTGGGTAGACGGCAACGGCCAGCACAGCTTCCGTCCCGGTGACAACATCAACCGGGATGCCATGGCAGCCTTCCTCTACCGCTTCAGCGGATCACCCGGCTGGACCGCCCCGGCGACGTCCCCGTTCAACGACATCACCCCGCAATCGGACTTCTACAACGAGATCACCTGGCTGGCTGCGGCCAAGGTCAGCACGGGTTACGCGGATGGAACCTTCCGGCCCTTGAGCCCGGTCAACCGTGACGCCATGGCCGCGTTCCTCCACCGCTGGCAGACCGAGTGGTACCTGGGCACCCAGTAGGGATGGTCATGCAGCCCGGAGCCGGGCCAGGCGGGTTGCCAGATGAAGCGCGGCCAGCCGGCCTGTTCCCCGGGGATCCCCGCCACACAGCTCGAAAATCCGTTGGAGCCGGTGGTGCATCGACTGCCGTTCCAAGTGCAGTTCCCGTGCCGCCTGTGCCGTGTTGCACCCCGTATCCAGCCACACCGCCAACGTCCGCATCAGCTCCGAGCGCCGCTGCTCGTCATGCTCGACGACGGCGCCGAGCTGCCGCCGCACGAATCCCTCGCGGGCGGCCTCGTCGAGGCTTGCTTCCGCCAGGCGCTCGACGGCGAAGTCCTCCGCGTTCACCACGGCGTTCGCGTCTGCCGATCCGGATCGCTGGATGGTCCGCGGGATGAGCTCAAGCGTCCGGCGCGCCTCTGCCAGCGACCATGGCGCCTCGCCGATTCCCTGGGCCAGCGGACCCACGGCGATGACCGAGCCGTCGGGAACTTCCAAGGCCTGAAGCGCTTGGATGAGCGCGATGCGCGAGGCCACTGCCGCGCCGTGGGGGAGCGCGGCCAAGGCGATCAATTCGGCGTTGTCCGCATAACTCGCGCTTTGCGGAACCGCGTCATGCAGGATGCCGTCGAGCTGTGTCCGGAGTTGACCAGCCGCTGAGGAACGCACCACGACGGCGGCTACCGGCCCGCTCGCCGCGAACCCTGAGGCCGGTCCCAATTGCTGGAGACGCCATGACTGGGTACCCGAACTGATCGCCCGCATGAGCTCGATGCCGGCAAGTTCCTTGAGCCCGGGAGGCATGCGTTGCAGCAACGCCAAGCCGAGGATATCGACGCACCGCTCGCCAGCCACTCGCGCGAGGTTCGCGTCGCCGTCGTCGGGCACTTCCAACTCCAGGCGGGCCGCGAGCACGCCGCGGACGGGCACATCGACTGTGGTGACGGTGCAGGACTCGGGCTGCACGCCCGTCGTCGCGCTTCCCAAAGTGATGCCCGACGGCGAGACGAGCCTTGCGCCTGCATCCGTCCGGCTGGCCAGCACGGCGAGGAGCTGATCCAGTCCGCCTCCATGCGCGAGTTCCGCCGCCATGGCATGGCTCGTTTCGTCGCCGAACTGCAATTGCGCGACCGATTCGCTGACCAGCAGCGAGTTGATGGCTTGCATGATGCCGACGAAGGGGGCCACTTTGCACAACTCGATGATGGGCAGCCCGGCCTCCTGGCCGGCGTCGAGCATGGACTCGGGTATGGCGGGCAGCTCGGGACCTGTCTCGATGGCCAGAGCGGTGATGCCGCGCGCCGCCAGTTGGCGGACGTAGTCCACCCGCCGCTCGTCCGAAGCGGTGGCGAGGCCCTGCCCCCCGCTCAGGAGCAGCTCCCCGCCCCGAAGCAACGGAGCGATGTCCAGCACTTCGCTTGAATGGACCCAACGGAGCTGGCGGGACAGGGCCTCGGGCACATCCGTCCGCAGGACTGGTTCAGCGGCTTTCAGGCTCTCGTGTTCGAAAGCGTCGGCAAGGAGCAGGGACATGACACTCCGTAACTAATTGTTGGGATCTATCGTACACATCGTATCTTGTTGCTGTGATGTGGGGCACATACATTGAAGTAGTCCCTTTCCTACACGGAGGATCCCCCAATGCACGAGAACCTATCCACTGCGACGCCTGGGGCTGCAACGGCGCAGACCGACGTCGAACAGAACCTGCAGTCCATTCCCGAATCAGCGCGTACCCGCAGCGTAGCGGGCCAATTCTGGATCTGGGCAGGCGCAAACCTTGCCCCGATCAACTGGGTCCTCGGGGCCCTCGGCGTCCAGCTTGGACTGGGCTTTGCCGATACCGTCACCGTCCTGGTGGTGGGAAACCTGATCGGCATGGCGCTCTTTGGCCTGTTTGTCCTCCTGGGGCAGCGGACGGGTGCTACCGGCATGGTCCTGGCCCGGGCCGTCTTCGGCCGCCGCGGCAACTACCTCCCGAGCGCCATCCAGGCACTCCTCGGAATCGGCTGGTGCGCCGTCAACACCTGGATCATCCTGGACCTCGTGATGGCACTCCTCGGCAAGCTCGGCATGGTCGACCCGGAGCAGCCCAACGTGGGCCCCAAGATCCTGGTGGCCTTCCTGATTATGTCCGCCCAGGTCACCATTGCCTGGTTCGGCTACAAGGCGATCGCGGCTTTCGAAAAGTGGACCGTCCCGCCCACCATCGTGGTGTTGATCGCCATGTCCGCCGTGGCCTGGTTCGGCATGAACATCGATTGGGGCTACGCGGGCCCTCCCGGTGCTGTCCTTGAAGGCGGGGCGCGAATCGCGGCGATGACCACCGTGATGACTGTCATCGGCATCGGTTGGGGGATCACCTGGTTCACCTACGCGGCGGACTATTCACGCTTCGTCAGCAAGTCCGTCCCCAAGCACAAGGTTTACCTTGCCTCAGTATTCGGCCAGTTCCTGCCGGTGGTGTGGCTCGGCATCCTGGGCGCGAGCCTGGCAACGAAGAGCGGCACGGCCGATCCCGGCCACCTCATCGTCGACAACTTCGGCGTCCTGGCCATCCCGGTGCTCTTCCTGGTGTTGCACGGTCCCATCGCGACGAACATCCTGAACATCTACACTTTTTCGGTGGCTGCCCAGGCACTGGATATCAAGGCCAAGCGTCGTTCCTTGAACCTCTTCGTCGGGCTCCTGGCCTTGGTCGGCGTCGTGTTCTTCATCCTGCAGGAGGATTTCGCGTCAACACTGAGCACGTGGCTCGGCGGGCTCGTGGCGTGGGTGGCCGCGTGGGGAGGCATCATGCTGGTGCACTACTTTTGGGTGGACAAGCGTAGCCCCGTGGCAGTCGAGCGACTCTTCGATCCCGTGGGCACCCGGCGGCTTCCTGCATTCAACTGGGCCGGGATCACCGCGCTCTTGGTGGGCATCTTTGCCACATGGCTGTTCATGTACGGCGTCCTGCCGATCATGCAAGGCCCCATCGCCACGGCCATGGGCGGGATCGACTTGTCCTGGCTGGCCGGTGGACTTGTTGCCGCCGCGGTCTATGGCGCTTTGGGCCCCCGGGTCCATGCCCGATACCTCCCGCTGGCATCCGCGGCCGCAGTGCCTTCAGAAACTGCAGTGCCTTCCGCAGGCGCGTCGTCGCAGCCCCTTGCGGAAGACGCCGTCGCCAATCTGGTCAACGACTGAAAGGACGCCCGATGACCACCAACGCTTTTCCTGACGAGGCACACTCGATCACTTGGCCTGAAGGCTTCAGGGCCGCGGCGTCCTTCACGTTCGACGTCGACGCCGAATCCTGCACCATCGCGCACGATCCCACGAGCACCAGGCGCATGTCCCTCATGAGCCACCAGTCGTACGGCCCTAGGGTCGCTGTTCCACGGCTCCTGAAGATCCTCGAGCGCCAAGAGATCCAGGGAACCTTCTTCATCCCGGGGTTCACGGCGGAAAGCTACCCGGACGTGGTGCGGCGGATCGTCGACGGCGGCCATGAAGTCGCCCACCACGGCTACCTGCACGAACCCATGCAGGGAATCGACGCCGCCACCGAGGCCAACTACCTGGACCGCGGGCTCGAAGCCCTCGCGAAGGTAGCCGGGGTCAGGCCGGTCGGTTACAGGGCGCCGTGGTGGGAGCTGAACTGGCATTCGCCGGCGCTGCTCGCGGACCGCGGTTTCCTTTACGATTCAAGCCTGCTCGACGGCGATGCTCCCTACCGCATGGCGGTCGCCTCGCGTGATTCACGGGACGTTGATTCAGGGGACATCGATTCACGGGACATTGTGGAGATTCCCGTGGATTGGGCCTTGGACGATTGGGAACAATACGCGTTCTATCCGGGAGTGACAGGAAGCGGCGTCATCGAGAGTCCTTCCAAGGTCTTGGAGATGTGGACCCTCGAAGCCGAGGCCCACCACGCCCAAGGCAGTTGTTTCGTCCTGACCAACCACCCGTTCATCTCCGGCCGTCCATCCAAGGCCGTTGCCTTGGAGCAGTTGATCGAGCGAGTCAAGGCTATGGACGGGATGTGGGTGACCACCTTGGAACGGATCGCCGAACACACAAAGGCCACGGTGAACGAGATCCACAGCCATGCCCGCATTGAGGTCCCGAGCTATCCAGGCGCCGGGGCCAGCTTCAAACCTGCCCGCGTCTTACAACCCGCCCCCAACTAGGCCCATCCCCGCCCAACTAGCTCGCAGTTGTTGTCGTTATCAGGGCTCAAAACGACATCTAATGCGAGCTAGTTGGGGTGGGGCGGGAGCTAAGGGTGGGCCGGGCTACAAGTCGCTGCGGCACAGGGCGGTGTGGAGTTTGTAAAGTCCATTCAGGTCTCCCGCCGCCAAGCCATCCGGGGCGCCGATCTCCGGGTACATGAGCTGGATTGGATCGTCTACGTGGTCTAGGCCCACCACGTGGCCCAATTCGTGTTGGATCACCGCGGAGACGTAATGCGCTCCGCCGGAGATGCCCAGCAGTTCCGTGATTTGCGGGGCGTCCAGGTCCAGGCTTCCCGTCACGTAGCTTTTGGGTCCGGAGCCGAAGCTGTACATGGTGCTGCCGCCAGTGCCGATGACGGATCCAGCCAAGCCCGGAGCCGCCTCGGGAGTGTTCCAGGAAATCAGCAGGGGTGCCCAACGATCTCCGTAGAGCGCGGGCTGGTACGGCTTGCGCTTCTCGGCGGGCTTTTCCGTGCTGGCGCCGTCGTCGATGAACTTGAGGCCCGTGGCAGCAGCGATCTTGGCGATGGCGTCGGCGATGAGCCCCTCGGATCCGGCCGGGGCGAGGGCTGCGTTGACCACGTAGTGCAATGGACGGCACGGAGAGTAGCTCACGGGTGTGCCGTCGGCATTGGTGGCCAGGAACTTGTAGGAGTTGCTGGCCACAGCGGGCTTGGCGGGGGAGCCGAGCGGGTGGCCGGCCTCTTCCAGTCCAGGCGGCGGGGTATCCGGCGCGCGGGCAGCCTTTTGCTGCCCTTGCGCGGGCGCCGCCTGCCCGGAGCTGCTTGCCGTGGCATGGGCGGAAGGAGCCAGGTTCGGAAGCAACCCGGTGATGACGGGGTCTCCCCGGAGGAAGCCACTGACGAGCACGGCTACGGCCGCAACCACGGCCACCACCATCACGTTCCGGAACAGCGCCAGCGCGGTACTGGCGCGTTTGGGTGGCGGGCCGCCGTCGAACCCGTAGTTTGAATGCACGTCTTCTCCCCAAGTCCCTGTACCGGCGCCCCCCGGGCCGGCGCTGCTATCCGATCACAGCGCCGAAGACGAGGCCCAGCCCATACGTGGCCGCGGCCGCACCGAGTCCGATGGCGAGCTGCCGGAGGCCGCGGGTCAGGGGCGAGGTCCCGGACAACAAGCCGACGACGGCGCCAGTCGACAGAAGCGCGATGCCCACCAGCGTACCGGCCACAGCAAGCGCTGCGAAGCCCGTCATGCCGAAGATGAACGGCAGGATGGGCACGATGGCGCCCGAAGCGAAGAAGCAGAAGCTCGAGATCGCGGCGCCCCAGGCGGAGCCCACGGCCTCGTGCTCATTGACGGTTTCTTCCACTTCGGGGTGGAGGGAGAGGCTGGGATCGCAATCGCAGCTGTAGAGGCCCATGCGCTCGGCGGCCCGGTGTTCGGCGGCTTCGCGGGACATGCCCCGGGCCAGATATACCAGGACCAGCTCATTGTGCTCGATGTCCAGGGCCGGGGCTGCGGTCAGCGTGGCCTGGGTGGGGCGAGTGGCCTTGAGGAGCTCGAGTTGCGAGCGGACCGAGACATACTCGCCGGCACCCATGGACAGCGCGCCCGCCAGGAGGCCGGCGATACCGCTGAACAGGACCACGGTTGCGGGAACGCCCGTGGCCGCCATGCCCATCACGAGGGAAAGGTTGCTGACCAAGCCGTCGTTGGCGCCGAATACGGCCGCGCGGAAGGTGCCGGACAACCTATTGCGGCCGCGCGTCGCCAGGCCACGGACTACTTCTTCGTGGATCTGTTCATCAGCCGCCATGGCGCGGGTTGCTGCTGGATCCTTCGTATAAGGCGAACGGCCTTCAGCCCGTTGGGCGAGGGCCAGCACGAACACGGATCCGAAGTTCCGGGCCAGGAAGCCGAGCATTTGGCTCCGGACGGAGGCTGCCTTGGGCATGCCGGCATGTTCGCCGAGGAGCTTGAGCCAGTGCGCCTCATGGCGGCCCTCGGCATCTGCGAGAGCCAACAGGATTTCGCGTTCCTCGCCATCGCGGCGCTGCGCCAGTTGACGGTACACGGCGGCCTCGGCGCGCTCGTCCGCCAAGTACTGCCGCCAGCGCTTGATGTCCGACGACGACGGGGGAGTCTTGGGGGCTGCTTCGTCTTGCGATGGACTGCTTGAGTCCGACGGATTGTCTGAATACGAGGGTTTTGTGTGCGGGTGCACCGGGACTCCTGGGTCGCTGGGGCGGGCTTCATCGCCTCATTGCGGCTCCACTCTATCGCCAATTTCCGCGGTTTTTCGGCCGGTAATCCTCACTGGACATTTTAGGCGTGCCTCAAAAACCGGGAGGCTCGCGGGAGGCCTTGACCGCCGCAGGGGGCAGTGCTGGGATGGATGGACAGGGTCCACGAATTGGCGGGGTGGCGTTGGACCGGCTGCCTCACTTGCCTGTCCGATGGGCTCAGCGGCACGTCGAACGGAGGTTGCACCATGGACAGCACCGAGACCCACGCCCGCCACCCCGACCGTCCCACGGTCGAGGCCGATCCCGCCTACGACTACAGCGAAGACCTGGAGGTGGACGAGGACTGGGAGGAACAATCCGAGGTCCTCGACGACGACGAACGGGTGGTCCCGCTCGACGCCGAGGAACACCGCGAGGACGAAGAGTTCGAATAGCCTCTGCTCGCTGAACCGGCCTCGCTGAACCTGACTCGCTGAATCCGGGTCCTAGAACGCGCTCAGGATGAAGTGCCGCTGCACGCCCGCCCGGTGCCCGGTTGCCGCCACCGTGAGGGTGAGTTTCCGTGTCGCCGGGAACCAGCGGGCGGGCTGGACCGCTTTTGAAAGCGCTTCGGTGATGAGCCGTGGCTCATGATGCCAATAGCGTTCCAAGTTTCCGTCCACCACGAACGTGATGGAGCCTTGGGAGAGGTCGACGCCGGGAATCACCCGGACGAACTCGTCCACCCGTCGGGGGCGTGGCAACAAGAGGCTTCCGGTCTGGGTGGTGCGCTCAGCTGTGGCGGTAGCGCCGTTTTCGAAAGGCATGGCCTTCTCCTGTGGAGTTGCTCTTGCCCGTTCGGTTGTCTCTGGTCCGAGCCGGGCCGCTTCTTCATCCGAACCACCCGTGAACATGGGGTTGGCGTGTGGCAAGTCGGAGCTTGGCGCCACATCTCTTGAAGCTGTTCCTACTGTACATGCAGGCGCGGCGCCGCACCTCTCGAAGGAGAAGGTGCGGCGCCGCCGTCGTACTTAATTCTGTGAAGCTTAGTGGCTGGCCACCGGGTGGGCCTCCAGCGGGAGTTCCTCGGTGACCGCTCCTGCGACGCGGCGGTCCCAGGCTTCGCGGACCTCGGGTTCCGTGGGCGGCGTCAGCAAGGAGACCACAACGTAGATGACGAGCGAAGCGCCGAGGCCCCAGTAGATGGGATCGTTGGCGTAGACGCCGTCTTCGCTAGGGATGATTCCCGTGGCGTAAGCGATCAGCAAGGCCAAGGTCAAGACCGAGCCGACGGCCATGGACCATGCCGCTGCGATGCCCGTGCCGCGCTTCCAGACCAGGCCGCCCAGGATGGCAACCAGGAGGCCACCTACCAGGATGTCGTAGGCGATGGTTAGGGCCACCACGACGTCTTGCGCCGCCATGGAGATCAGCACGGCCACGATGCCCAGTCCAAGGACCCAGTAGCGGTTGGCCTTGACGTCGTGCTCGGGGTTCTCGGTGTCGTCGGTGTTGATCGTTTTGCCGAACCAGCTGGCCACGAACGGGACAACGTCGGCGCGGGCAACGGTGGCTGCGGCGATGAGGGCTCCGGATGCGGTGGACATCATGGCAGCGACTGCTGCGGCCATGACGAGGCCGCCGATGCCGATCGGCAGGATGTGGGTGGCAACCTCGGCGTAGACAACGTCCTTGCCAAGGGCCTTCACGTCGATGTTGGGCAAGGCCACGCGGGCGGCCAGGCCAATCAGGGCGCCGGCGACGCCGTACAGGACGCAGTAGATGCCGGCAGTGGCGCCGCCCCAACGGGCCACCTTGGGGGTCTTGGCGGTGAAGACGCGCTGCCAGATGTCCTGGCCGATGAGCAGGCCCAGGGTGTACACCACGAAGTAGGTGATGATGGTCTGCGCTCCGATGCCGTCCAACTGGAAGAAACTGGCGTCAACGCGGGCACGGATGCCGTCGAGGCCGCCTGCGGCGTTGAGGGCGAACGGCAGCATGAGGAAGAAGATGCCCACCGTCTTGATGATGAACTGCACCTGGTCGGCGAGGGTGATGGACCACATGCCGCCGATGGTGGAGTAGACCAGGACGATGGCGCCGCCGACGGCGATGGCAAGCCAGCGCTCCCAGCCGAAGAGGACAACGAAGATCGTGGCGTATGCACCCGTGGACGTGGCACACAGCATGAGGGTGTAGGCCAGCATGACGATGCCGGAGGTCTGCGTGGCGCGCTGGCCGTAACGCAGGCTCAGCATCTGGGACACCGTGTAGATTTTCAGCCGCTGGATGGTGCCGGCGAAAAGCAGGCTCAGGAGGAGCACGCCCGAACCGATGGCGACGACCAACCACATGCCGGAGACACCGAACTTGTAGCCGAGGCCGACGCCGCCAACCGTTGAAGCGCCGCCGAGGACGACGGCGGCCATGGTGCCGGTGTAGAGCATCGGACCAAGGCGGCGTCCTGCCACCAGGAAGTCGCTGTTGTTCTTGGTGCGCGACTTGCCCCACCAGCCGAAGGCCAGCATGGCGAGCAAATACACCACCACGATCGCAATATTGATGAACGAAGAGTCCACGGTTGGCTCCTGAAAGTGATGCGCAGAGTTCTTGGGGATTCCGACGCCGGTCCGCTGGGTTTCGCAGCGGGTTGCGGAAGGTCTCTGCGCTGGTGATTGGGGAGAGTAGTCTGTGATGTGTGCCTCACAAACAACACTTGTTGCCTATGAGGATACGTAGTGATGCGAGTAACAGTCAAGGCGTTGCTTTGCGCGGCGGGCGGATCGGCGCTCCTCTGGCTGTCCAAAGGGTCCGCCACTCGGGCGATCCGGCTACTATTGCTGCAATGACAGGGCCGCAGAAACGGCCTGAAAGGTTCGTGAATGAAGGCTCTCCCCGTTGAACCGAGCAACGTCCCCGTTGCCATCGGTTCCAGAATCCGCGCCGCCCGCCAATCGCAGCGGCTCACCATCGAGCAGGTTGCCGACGCCACCGGCCTGACCAAAGGGTTCCTGAGCCGCGTGGAGCGTGACCTGACATCGCCGTCGGTCGCTTCCCTTGTGACGCTTTGCCAGGTTCTTTCAGTGTCCATCGGCGATCTTTTCGCGGCACCGGAGACGCACCTGACCCGGCGCGATGATGGGCCGCGGATTTCTCTCGGCGGCCAGGGAATAGTGGAGCGTCTCCTGACTGCCCGGTCCGAACGGCGGTTGCAGATCCTGCAGGCCTCCATCGAGCCCCGCGGCCGCGGAGAAGCCGAGCTTTACGCCGTCGATTGCGACGTCGACGTCCTTCACGTCGTCAAGGGCCGCATCAAATTGATCCTCACCAACGAGGAGTACGAGCTCGAAGAGGGAGACACGCTGTCCTTCCCGGGCCGCGAACCCCATACCTGGGTCAATCCCACGGACGAGCCCGTTGAGGTGCTCTGGATCCTGGTGCCGGCAGCCAGCCGCTGACGCTGTGACGCGCCGTATTTGCGACACGCGGCGCGTAACCTGCCGGAAACATGACTGACTTCAGGATTTAACCCTGGGGCCAGCGGTGTTACGTCCCTGAAATGATCCGCGCCGAATGCTGAAACAGGGCGACTGTACCTTCGAGTCAAGGCAACTTGTCAAGGTCGGTATCCCGTGGGGTACCAGGACCTGTTCGTTTTAAAAATGGTCTCGCCGTGCGGGCGCCATGGAGCGCCGTATATGCAGGAAGGCTCCCGAAAATGACCCCAGTATTCTTCAGCGTAGGGCTGGATGTGAACCCCCAGACCCTTGATCCTGGCGCAACAGCCTGGATGCTTGCAGCTTCCGCCCTCGTCCTTCTCATGACGCCAGGTTTGGCGTTCTTCTACGGCGGCCTGGTCAGGATGAAGTCCGTCCTCAACATCATGATGATGAGCTTCGGCGCCATTGGCGTGGTCGCGGTGGTCTGGGCCCTGTGGGGCTACGGACTCGCGTTCGGCCCGGATACCCTGGGCGGCTTCATCGGAGATCCCTTCGCGAACTTCGGACTCAGCGGACTGGCCAGCGTCATCGGCGGGAAAGCCCCGGGGCTGCCGGACATGGTCTTCATAGGTTTCCAAGCCACCTTCGCCATCATCACGGTCGCACTGATCAGTGGCGCGGTGGCCGAACGTGTCAGGTTTGGCCCATGGCTGCTGTTTGCCGGCCTCTGGGTCACCATCGTCTACGCCCCCATTGCCCACTGGGTCTGGGGCGGCGGCCTCTTCGGATCCACCGGGATCATCGGCAGCAAGATCTCAGCCCTCGACTTTGCCGGTGGCACCGTCGTCCACATGAACGCCGGCATGGCCGGGCTGATGCTCGCGGTAGTGCTCGGCAAACGGCTCGGATTCATGAAAGACCCGAATATCCGGCCGCACAACCTCCCCTTCGTGATGCTCGGTGCGGGCTTGCTGTGGTTCGGGTGGTTCGGCTTCAACGCCGGTTCGGAACTGGCGGCTGATGGAATCGCCGCGCTTGCCTGGACAAACACCCTCCTGGCCACGAGCGCCGCGCTCCTGGGCTGGCTGCTTGTCGAAAGGCTCCGCGACGGCCACGCGACGTCCCTTGGCGCCGCATCCGGCGCCGTCGCGGGCTTGGTGGCAGTCACCCCGGCTTGTGGCTTCGTGGATCCCATTGGCGCGATCGTCATCGGCGTCATCGCGGGGGCTGTGTGCGCTCTGGCCATCGGGCTGAAGTTCAAGATCGGGCTGGACGACTCCTTGGACGTCGTTGCCGTCCACTTCGTCGGCGGCCTATGGGGAACCCTGTCCCTCGGCTTCTTCGCCGTACCCTCGGCAAAGACTGAAGGTGGCCTCTTCTACGGCGGCGGCCTGAGCCAATTCTGGCCCCAAATATTGACGGCCCTGGTGGTCACCGCGTGGACAGCGATCATGACAACGCTCATTGGGCTGGCGATCCACAAGACAGTGGGCATGCGCGTCAAGGAGCACGAAGAGCTGGCGGGCATCGACATCACGGAGCACGCGGAAACCGCCTACGAGCTGGCCATGGTCGGCGGATCATTCAATCCCGGAGAACCACAGAACGGCAAAACTCCGTCGAGCTCCAGTGGTGATGAAGAAGCCAGCTCGAACGGGAAAACAGATCGGATGCGTAGCAAGGCGTCGACGTGAAGCTCGTCACGGCCATCGTGAGGCCGGAGCGGATCGACGAGGTCCGGGACGCCTTGGAACGCTTCGGAGTCAACGGGATGACCGTGAGCCAAGCGAACGGTTATGGCCAACAACGAGGCCATGTAGAGGTGTACCGGGGCGCGGAGTACAACTCCGATCTCCTTCCCAAGATCCGGGTGGAGGTCCTGTCCACCGACGAGTTGGTGGACGGAATCGTGGACGCCATCATCTCCGGTGCCAGTACGGGCCAGTTCGGGGACGGCAAGATCTGGACGGTCGAGCTCCCGCAGGGAGCGGCACCAACACTGCCATGTTCAGCCCACGTGCACCCAGGGCCTGCGTGTGATGTCCGGTTCGGCTTCGCGCAGCACTTCGCGGGTCACCGGGGCGATCTCGCCCTCGCCGAAGAAGAGGAACTTGCTCAGGTTGGCGATGGGATTGCCTTCGGTCCAGCGGAAATAGATGTGCGGCATGAGCCCCGTGACGTCCCGGATGTGGAGGAGTACCGCGGCCAGCGTGTTGGGCACGTTGTTGCTATGGATCTCCAGGATCTTGAAGCCGTGCCGGACCTTGCCTTCCACGAGGAGTTCCTGCTCGAAATCGGAGCTGTCATCCACGATGATCTCGATGAAGATCGCGTCGCTGTCCACCGGTAAGTGGTTGGCTTGCTGGGCATGCTGCAGTTTCAACTGGTACCGGTCGGCGCTCAGTCGCTTCGGCTCGTGCGCGATGATCCGGATGGGGCCTTCCTCGTTGGAGGCCGTGAATTCAAGCGCCTTCTGGTCCATCTTGATGTGCGTAGCCCGCAATTCGAAGGACCGGCGTACCCGCGACGCGAAGCTCACCAAGACAATGCCGAGGATGAACAGGGCCGCGATCCTGATGCCGTCCGGGCGTTCCACCACATTGGCCACCGTGGTGTAGGCGAAGACGACCGCCACCGCACCGAAAGCGAGGGTCTTGCCCCTCTGCTTCTTCCGGCGTGCGGACAGGGTGACTGCGATCGACGCCGAGGTCATGAGGACCAGGACGCCGGTGGCGTAGGCGCCGCCTTGGGCTTCCACGTTTGCCTCGAAGACCAACGTGATGATGAAGCCGACGGCGGTGAAGACCAGGACCAGGGGGCGGACGGCTTTGGTCCACGCCGGGGCCATGCCGAACCGAGGCAAATAGCGCGGCACGAGGTTCAGCAAGCCGGCCATGGCGGAGGCGCCGGCAAACCAGAGGATGGCGATGGTGCTGATGTCATAGACCGTGCCGAAGCCGTCGCCCAGGAACTGGTGCGCAAGGAATGCGAGGGCTCGACCGTCTGCTTTCCCTCCCGGCTGGAATTCAGCGGCCGGAATCAGGAACGTCGTGATGAAGCTCGAGGCAACCAGGAAGGCACTCATGATGAGTGCCGCCGTCGTAAGCAGTTTGTGGGTGCCGCGGATGCGGCCCACTGGATTTTCCTCGGTGTCGCTGGGGCTGCCCTTGATCTGGGGCATGACCGCGACGCCGGTCTCGAACCCTGAGAGCCCCAAGGCAAGTTTCGGGAAGACCAGGAGCGCGATGCCCACCATGACCAAGGGGTTGCCGTGCTGCTGGTTCAGTGCTGCCCACCAGTCGGTCACCACATGTGCCTCGGTCACCACGTGCGCCAAGCCGACCGCGACGACGACGGCGTTCAGCACCAGATAGACGCCCACCAGCACGACGGCGACGTTGATGGCCTCCTTGAATCCCCTGAGGAACACCACGCCAAGGCCGGCGATGAGCGCCAGGGTGATGGTGATTTCCTGGCCGTGGAGCCATTCCGGGGCAAAGGGGTTTTCGATGGCGTGGGCGCTCGCGTCCGCGGCGGAGAGGGTCATGGTGATCATGAAGTCCGTGGCGGCGAATCCCAGCAAGGCGAGCACGAAGAGTTTGCCGCCCCAACGGGGGAGGAGCCGCTCGAGCATCGCGATGGAGCCTTCGCCGCGGGCGCTTTCGGAAGCCACCCGGCGGTAGACCGGCAGGGCGCCGAGCAAGGTGACGGCGACCAGGACGATCGTGGCCAACGGCGAGACGATGCCGGCCGCAAGCGCCGCAATGGCGGGCTGGTAGCCGAGGGTGGAGAAGTAGTCGACGCCGGTGAGGCACATGACCTTCCACCAGGACTGGGGAGTGTGGCCCTCGTCCGGTTTGCCGTGTGGACCCTGGCGCTTTCCCGAGGTCTCAGGCATTCCGTCGAGCAGCCATCGCTTGAATTGCCCCTGTTTGATGTCGCCCGCGGGCTTGCGCCGGTCAGAGGGTTCGGCCGGCGGCCTGGTCAGCGTTGTCACGTGGTCCTTTCGCGCAGCCTGGAAACTGCTCCAGATGGAGCGTACGGGTGTACCGGGGAGTGGATGCCCGTCTTTATGGAATCTTTACGCCGCTTGTGAGGCGGGTCACTTCTAGGAAAGACGCATTCAAGCATTTGGCATGTGAGCGGCATCACGTAGCATATAGAACGTCCTATGTTGGATGTGACCAAATACGAAAGGGCTACGCATGAATAACCCGCTACTCAGTGACAGGGTCAGGAGGCGGCCGGGATGGAACCAGGGAAGACTTGCCGTCTCCTTGGCAGCCGCCGCAGTTCTCGTGACGTCAACCGTTGTGCCCGCCTATGCCGCGTTGGACCCGTTCCCAAGTCCCAACGTTCCCTCCAACCTTCCGGGAAACTATGCCGAGCAGGTCCTCGCTTCCAACGGCGACAACGCCATCGACCCCGTGCTCGGCAAGTACTACCGGATCGTCGCTCTCGCGGATCTGGGCGACGGAGTCCTCCTGGCTTCCTACGACGGCCGTCCCGATGGGGGCGATTCACCCTCTGCCAACTCCATCGTCCAACGGCGCAGCACCGACGGCGGAAAGACGTGGGGCAGTCCCACGTTCATCGCGCGGGGACAGATGGGCTCAGCGGGCGTACAGAAATACGGGTTCAGCGACCCCAGCTACGTCGTGGACAAGGTCAATGGGACGGTGTTCAACTTCCACGTCTACTCGAAGAACCAGGGATTTGCGGGCAGCGTGCTCGGCAATGACGATACCGACGCCAACGTGATCAGCTCGCAAGTGTCCGTCTCCACCGACCGCGGACTCACCTGGTCCACGGATCCGGCCAATCAGCCCACACTGCCTGTTCCGTCCGGCTACCCGGCGGGTTCGGCCTACGCCGGGTTCGCGGGTCCGCTGGTCACCAGTACCGTCAAGCCAAACGGCAGCACTGTCAACGGCGTCCCCAACGTTGGCGGCGTGGTCAGCATGTTCGCTTCGTCCGGCGAGGGCATTCAGCTCAAGTACGGGGCTCATGCGGGCAGGCTCATCCAGCAGTTTGCCGGAACCATTGTCCAGCCCGATGGGAGCCGCCAGATCCAGGCGTACAGCGTCTACTCCGATGACCACGGCAAGACGTGGAACATGGGTAAGCCCACCGGAACGGGCATGGACGAGAACAAGGCGGTGGAACTCTCCGACGGCCGCGTCATGTTGAACTCGCGGGACAGCACCGGCGCCAATCCGCATTTCCGGAAGGTGGCGTATTCCTCCGACGGCGGTGTCACGTACAGCACGCCTGTTGCCGAGACGCAGCTCCCTGATCCGCGGAACAACGGCTCGATCACCAGGATGTATCCGGACGCGGCTCAAGGATCGGCGGATGCCAAGAAGCTGCTCTTCTCGAATTCGCCCACTCCTACCGCCGGCGGCGCGCGGGTGGACGGTACTGTCCGCTACTCTGCCGACGACGGCAAGACGTGGGGCTCCTCGCGCGTCTTCAAGCCCGGAAGCATGTCCTACTCCACCCTGAGTGCCCTTTCGGACGGGACTTTCGGCGTCCTGTACGAAGGTGACAGCAACACCATCACCTTCGGGAAATTCGACACGGCCTGGCTGAGCCCGGTTGCCGCCGTCGTCGTCCCCGGTGCCGTCACCGTCACGAACGGTGGCAGCGCCCAGCTCAGCGTGACCGTCACCAACAACGACAGTTCACCGCTTCCCGCTTCGACCGTCAGCCTTGATGCCTTGCAGGATTGGACGTCGACGACGGCGCAGCTCGGCTTCCTCGATCCGGGCGCCTCGGCGACTGTCCAGCTGACTGTCACGGCGCCGTCGTACGCCAAGGCAGGTGCGGTCCCCTTGACCGCCAGGTTGAACGTCGGCGGGTCATCGATAACCGCACCCGTATCTGTGACTGTTGCGGGTGGTTCCGCCAGCAACGTGGTGGGCGCCTACATTTTCGGCGCCCGCAATGACGCCGGAAGGGACCTGGCAACCCATCCGTATGCTGTGGGCAGTGCCGTGCCCTACAAGTTCCGGGTGTACAGCGCGGGCAACATTACGGAATCCGTTGTCCCGCAGTCCGGCAACTTCCAGCCGTTCCTGCCGCCAGGCTCGGGCAACTGCCGGTTCAGCGCCCTTGGTGTGTGGGGCAACTACCTCTGCGGCACGCCGCAGCACACCGTGACGGCGGACGAAGTGGCTCAGGGATTCTTCGTTCCCAGCACCGTCTGGCAGGTAACGGGCAGTGGTGCTGCCACCCAGAACTACGCCGTTACGGGTGACGAGGTGGACCTGCTGGTCCGCAATCCCCAAGTGAACGGATCGGTGGTGCCGGCCTTCAACGATGTAGACGGGGACGGGTTTGCCGGTGCGGGAGATACGGTGACCTTCGCCTACACATTGACCAATAGCGGCAATGTGGCGTTGACCGACCTTTCGGCTGCGGTCATCGGATTGTCCAAGCCCACCCTGGCCGTGGGTGAGTCGGTCAACCTCGCATCCACCTACACGCTGACAGACGCCGATATTGCTGCCAAGCAACTCCCGGCGACGACCATCCCGGTCAGCGCGAACAATGGCGCCAAGGTCGCGTCCCTTCAGTTGGCCAGGGAAGCGGTCGCGCTGAAGGTCAAGCCTGCAAAGCCAAGCAGGGAGCCCGCCCTGGCTTCCCAGGAGTTGATCGGCACGAATCCGCCGCTGGACTTGGGGCTCGGAACGGATCAATACCGCAGCGGACAGACTGTGACGGTCCACAACGTGGAGTATGGCCAGTGGTACTACGTCTATGTGAACAAGCGGAGCTACCGTCTGGGCTGGTTTTTCCCGACGCAGCAAAACACCCTTTCCTTCGTGCTGCCCGACGACGTGAAAACCGGAATGGACAGCCTCGTTGTGCTGGATACCGAAGGCCGTCAAGTGTCATTCGGAGACTTCCAAGTGACGCCCTTCGGGAGCAAGTAGCCCGCGAGGGGACATGAGGTGACGAGCTGGGCCGGGCGCGGGGGTGCCCGGCCTGGTCTTGTTGTGGGGGAGTTGCGGGTCTTTTGCCGGCGTAAACAAGTGATGCATATAAGACAACTTTGAGTGTATGATTGGTGTCACAGTCATACCCCATCCCGCCTATTCACAAAGGAGTGGCGCATTTTGGAAGAGCTTCGTATTGAGGCCAACGGCAACCTTGGTCCCATTGATTCGGCCCGAATCCCGCGCTATGCCGGTGCCGCCACCTATGCCCGCTTGCCCCGCTTGGACCAGGTTTCCAAGGCCGATGTCACGGTGGTCGGCGTCCCCTTCGACTCCGGTGTTTCCTACCGTCCCGGCGCCCGCTTCGGCGCCAACCATGTGCGTGAAGCCAGCCGTTTGCTGCGCCCGTACAACCCGGCCTGGGACGTCAGCCCCTTTGAGAACATCCAGGTTGCCGATGCCGGCGACATGGCCGTGAACCCGTTCAACATCAACGAGGCCATCGAGACCATCCAGCAGAACGCGCTGGATCTGACGGCCAACGGAAGCAAGCTCGTCACGCTCGGCGGCGACCACACCATCGCCCTGCCGCTGCTCCGCGCCGCCGCCGAACGCGCCGGCGAACCCGTTGCCATGCTGCACTTCGACGCCCACCTCGACACCTGGGACACCTACTTCGGCGCCGAGTACACTCACGGCACCCCGTTCCGCCGCGCGGTCGAAGAGGGCATCCTGGACACCGAGGCCATCAGCCACGTCGGTACCCGCGGCCCGCTCTACGGCAAGAAGGACCTCGACGACGACCACCGCTTCGGCTTCGGCATCGTCACCTCGGCGGACGTTTACTACCAGGGCGTCCTGGAAACCGTGGCCAAGATCCGGGACCGCATCGGCAACCGTCCCCTGTACATCTCCGTGGACATCGACGTCCTGGATCCGGCCCACGCTCCGGGTACCGGCACGCCTGAAGCCGGTGGCATCACCAGCCGCGAGCTCCTCGAAATCATCCGTGGTTTCCGTGGGATGAACCTCGTCGGCGCGGACATCGTGGAGGTCGCCCCGGCCTATGACCACGCCGAGATCACGGGCGTCGCCGCCAGCCACGTTGCCTACGAGCTCGTCACCCTCCTGGCCGACAACGCCGTTGAAGGCAACCGCCATGGCGCCCCGAACGGCTATGCCGCACAGGCCCTTGGCCAGGAATCCCGGCGCCCGGCCGGTTTCGCCGCGGCGGTCACGAAGTGACGGACCAGCGCAACGGCGGGGACCTCGTCGTCGAGACCCTTGAGGCGCTCGGTGCGAAGACGGTCTTCGGCATCCCGGGCCAGCACGCCCTGGGCCTGTTCGACGCGATGGGCCGCGGCAAGCTGCATTTCGTGTCCTCCCGCGTGGAGAACAACTCGGCTTTCGCCGCGGACGGGTATTCCCGTGCAACCGGTGAGGTCGGGGTGCTGTTCCTGTCCACCGGTCCGGGCGCATTGACGTCCCTCGCCGGATTGCAGGAAGCGTACGCGAGCGGCGTGCCGATGGTGGTCGTGGCGAGCCAGATCCCCTTGGAGGGCCTGGGGGCGCGCCGGAAGGGCATGCTTCACCAGCTCGATGACCAGAAGGCCTCGGCCGCGAACGTCACCAAGAGCCAGCGCCTCATCCAGCACGCGTCCGGGATTCCCTCGGCCATCCAGGATGCCTGGACCGAGGCCATTTCCTCCCCTCAGGGCCCGGTGTGGATCGAGATTCCGCAAAACGTGCTCCTGGACCCCATCATGGTCCCGCCCGTGGAGGACGCCCTCGCCGAAGCGGCCGACAACCCGCCGCGCGTGGAGCTGATCCGCGAAGCCGTCAAATGGCTCTCGACGGCGGAGCGTCCGGCGATCATCGCCGGCGGCGGCACGCGCCGTGGCCGGGCCGAAAAGTCGCTCTTGTCGATCGCCGAGAAACTCCGCGCCCCGGTGATCTGCACTCCCGGTGGCAACGGAGCGTTCCCATGGACCCACGAGCTGTCCCTGCAGTCCTGGATCGAAGACTGCCACATGACGGATGTCCTCGAGGATGCCGACGTGCTGATCGTCATTGGTTCCTCCCTGGGCGAGGTGACGTCCAACTACTTCACCTTCGAGCCGCGCGGTCGTATCATCCAGATCGACGCCGAACCCCGGGTCCTCGAGTCCAACCGGCCCGGCCTGGGCATTCGCGCCGACGCTGGCCAGGCCCTTGCCGCCCTCGATTCTGCCTTGGACGATGCGCTTGCTGCGACGGCGGCCGCGCCGGACTGGCACGGCACCACGCCCGAAGACCTCGTCAAGGAGTCCCTGGCCAAGGTCAAGGCACGGCTTGAAGAGCAGGACCTCGGCAAGGAACTGAAGTTCATGGCCGACATCCGCGAAGCCGTTCCGGCGGACATGCAGACCTTCTGGGACATGACGATCTCAGCGTACTGGGGTTGGAGCTGCTGGGATTCCCGCGAGGGCCAGTTCCACTCGGCCCAGGGCGCCGGCGGTCTCGGCTACGGCTTCCCGGCGGCCATCGGCGGTGCCGTGGGACTGGAAACCGTGGGCAAACCTAGCCGCGTGCTGGCCGTCTCCGGCGACGGATCCTCGATGTACTCGATCTCCGAGCTGGCCACCGCCAGGCAGCACAACATCCCCGTCACGTGGCTCATCGTGGACGACGGCGGCTACGGCATCCTGCGAGAGTACATGGTAGGAGCCTTCGGCAAGGCCACGGCCACCGAGCTCGCCCGCCCGGACTTCGTCAAGCTCGCCGAGGCCTTCGGCGTCCCGGCCCGCCGTGTGGCCCCGGGCGACGTGGGGGACGCGCTCCGGGAAGGCTTCGCCGCGGACGGCCCCAACGTCGTCGTGGTTGAAACCCTCCTCAAGATGTTCGGCCCCACCCACTTGGGCGACTGACACCCAAGACGCTTCCCACCCCGGCGCGAGCTGGCAGATAATGACCCTTTTGTCGAAAGATGAGGGCATTACCTGCCAGCTCGCGCTAGGCATTTAACGCACCTCACACTTCATTAGTTTCCCAAAGCAATCATTTAGGCGTATAGTTGCTTTAGGCAAACAAAAGTGAGGTGTCTTCCATGGCTGTAGCATCCAGCACAGCAACCGAACTCGTCCATCAGATTTTCGATCTCCAGCGGGTGCTGCGTTGCATCGTCACCGCGAACATCGCGAAGGATGCCGACGTCGGGTTCGCCTTGCAGGGGGTCATGCGCTTCATCGGCGAGGGGGAGTCCCGGGCCACGAAGCTTGCATCCCGGCTCGGCGTCAGCCCACCGGTCCTCAGTAGGCACATCGCCGAACTGGAAGAACTCGGTTTGGTAGTTCGGCGACCCGATCCTGCCGACGGCCGGGCACAATTGGTGGCCCTCTCCGAAGCCGGCATCGAAAAGGTCCGGAACTTCGAAGAACAGCGCAGCCTCAATTTGCGGGCCTACCTCGCGGAATGGAGCGAGGAAGATGCCCTGGAGGCAGGGCAGGTCCTGGAGAAATTGACCACATCACTCAACCACTCAGTCCGGGCAACGGCGGCCGGCTCCCACCACTTGAACCACACAGCTTAGGAGCAGCAGCAATGGCAACCCGAATACAAGAACGTTCGACGGCGGTGCCCGCGGCATCCGCGCCGATGACGCACCGCCAGATCATGGAAGCCCTGACAGGCCTCCTAGCGGCATTCTTCACCGCTATCCTGAGCAGCACCATCGTGGCCAACGCCCTGCCGACCATCATGTCCGACCTGCACGGCACGCAAACGGACTTCGCGTGGGTCATCACGGCCGCGCTTCTGGCCAACGCCGCCACGACGCCCATCTGGGGCAAGCTTGCCGACCTCTTCGACAAGAAGCTCCTGGTCCAGCTGAGCATCGTGGTCTTCGTGGCCGGCTCGGTCATGGCCGGCTTCTCCCAGAGCATTCCCTTCCTGCTGACCGCCCGCGTCATCCAGGGCATCGCGATGGGCGGCCTCACCGCCTTGGCCCAGGCCATCATCGGCACCATGATTCCGCCGCGGGACCGTGGCAAGTACTCGGGCTACATGGGCGCCGTCATGGCGGTCGGTACCGCAGGTGGCCCGCTGCTCGGCGGCTTCATCGTTGACAGCCCGCTCGGCTGGCGCTGGACGTTCTTCGTCTGCGTGCCGCTGGCCGTCGTCGCGCTCATCCTGCTCCAGGTGACCCTCAAGATCCAGCACATCAAGCGCCCGGCCAAGATCGACTGGCTCGGCTCGATCCTGCTGACCTCGGGCGTGAGCTTGCTCCTGATCTGGGTTTCCTTCGCCGGCAACCCGGACTACTACGACTGGATCTCCTGGCAGTCCGCCCTCATGGTAGGCGGCGGCGTGCTTCTCCTGGCCCTGCTGGTAGTGGTCGAATCCAAGGTGGCCCAGCCCATCATCCCGCTGAAGATCATCTCCCAGCGCACCACCGCTTTGGCGATCCTGGCCTCCGTGGCCGTCGGTATCGCGATGTTCAGCTCCTCCACGTTCCTGGGCCAGTACTTCCAGGTAGCCCGCGGCGCGACGCCCACCGAGGCAGGCCTCCTGACGCTGCCCATGATTGCCGGAAACCTCTTGGGCTCCGTGGCATCCGGCCAGCTGATCAGCCGATTCGGCAAATGGAAGCGATACCTGTTGGCGGGTACCGTGTTCCTTGCCGGCGGCCTTGCCTTCACCGGCACCATCGACCACACCACTGAACTGTGGATCACGTGCTGCTACACCGCCATCTTCGGCCTGGGCCTTGGCTTGCTGATGCAGAACCTGGTCCTTGCGGTGCAGAACACCGTCCGCGCCCAGGACATCGGCACGGCCAGCGCCTCCGTGGCGTTCTTCCGCTCCGTCGGCGGCGCGATCGGGGTTTCCGTGCTCGGTGCCATCATGGCCACGCACGTCAAGGACCTTGCCACCCAAGGCCTCGCCGCTGCACACATTCCGGTGAACGGTGGCTCAAGCAATGCGAGCATGGACCTGACGGACTTGCCCGCCCCGATCCGCGACATCATGCGTGCCGCCTACGGCGATGCGACCGCCCAGATCTTCATGATCTCCGCTGTCATTGCCCTGGTCGCGTTCATCGCCGTGCTCTTCATCAAGGAGGTTCCGCTGCGGAAGACCGTCGACGCAACGCCTGCGAAGGAGCTGCTGGCAAACGCTTCCGGCGAGGCAAGCATGACACTGGACACCTCCACTCTGCCGGTTATCGAATCCGCTGAGTTTGCCCTGGCAGCCGACGACGGCGGCACCCCCTTGGGTGCCACCCGCGCCCGTGCGGCGGCCGAGAAAGAGCACGATGAGCTGGACCTTGAGTTCGCCCGCATCTTGACGCAGGAACGGCCGGACCCGGCCGCGGGCCTGCGCGAAGTCCAGGACCAGCTGGCCCGCACCCAACGGTTGCTGGCCGAGCAACAGCTTCAGCTGAGCCAAGCACAACGCGAGCTCCAGGCGCGCGTGCACGAACAGCAAGCCACCGCCGTCGAGCAGTCGAAGATCGCCGAGGAATTGGCCGCGCTGCGCAAGGAACTCAAGCGGGAACGCCGCCGCCAGGAAAGGGCTGCCTTGCTACTCCTTGCCGGGGATGCGTCCAGGGCAGGGGAAACCGGGCGGCACGCGGGCTAGGGGGAGTCGCCTCCGCCGCCTGCGGGAGGCGGGCTAACCGCGGCCGGGCCGGGAGTCTGCGGGACGCGGGCGGGGAGCCGCTGCAGCGAGTTTGGAAGCGCTGCAGCGGCTCAGCTACGCCGCAAGGATGATATTTAGCTATCGATATTTCGCTGAGGCAACGGATTTCGTAGAGTTGAGGGACTAATACTGTCAGCGCCTGCTGCTACCTATGTATTAAGTCATTCGCACTAATTCATTCGCGCACTCTCATTAAGGATCCGTGGGCATGCTTGTCACCCTGATACGGCGCTACTCCAAGCCGTATTTGCCGCAGATACTGGCCGTCATCATCTTCCAGTTGGCCTCTACCATTGCCACCCTTTACCTTCCAAGCCTCAACGCAAAAATCATCGATGAAGGGGTATCCCGGGGGGATACCAACTACATCTGGCAAACCGGCGCGCTGATGCTCGCGGTCGCGCTCGGCCAGGTCGTCGCGGCCATCGCCGGGGTCTATTTTGGATCCCGCGTCGCCATGGCCATGGGTCGCGACTTGCGCAGGGATGTCTTCCGCAAGGTCAGCAGCTTCTCGGCCAAGGACGTCAACAGCTTCGGCGCACCCACGTTGATCACCCGTGGCACCAACGACGTCCAGCAGGTCCAGATGCTCATGCTGATGGGCCTGAATTTCATGGTTTCCACGCCCATCATGTGTGTCGGCGGCATCATCATGGCCTTGCGCGAGGACCTCAGCCTCTCGTGGCTCGTCTGGGTCTCGGTGCCCGTCCTCGTGGCCGTGGTTGGTTACCTCGTGGTCCGGCTCATGCCGCTCTTCCGTTCCATGCAGAAGAAGATCGACGCCATCAATGGTGTCCTGCGCGAGCAGATCATTGGCATCCGCGTGGTCCGGGCCTTCGTCCGTGAACCCTACGAGGCCAAGCGCTTCGGTGACGCCAACAAGGACCTCACCCTGGTTTCGGTCAAGATCGGCAACCTGTTTGTCTTGATGTTCCCGGCCATCGGAATGATCCTGCACCTTTCCACGGCGGCAGTGCTGTGGTTCGGCGGCCAAAGGGTGGACGCGGGAAACATGCAGGTGGGTTCCTTGACCGCCTTCCTGCAGTATCTCTTGCAGATCCTCATGGCCGTCATGATGGGTACCTTCATGGCCATGATGATCCCGCGCGCGTCCGTGTGTGCGGACCGCATCGGTGAGGTCCTCGACGTCGAACCCTCCATCCACGATCCGAAGGCGCCCGTAGCGCCCGCGGAAAAGAAGGGGCGCGTCGAATTCCGCGATGTCACCTTCAAATACCCCGGCGCCGAAGCTCCCGTGTTGAGCAACATTTCCTTCACCGCGGAGCCGGGCCAAACGCTCGCCATCATCGGGTCCACCGGCGCAGGCAAGACCACCTTGGTGTCCTTGCTGCCGCGCCTGTACGACGTCGCGTCCGGCGATGTGTTGCTCGACGGCGTTCCGGTCACCAGCCTGGACCGCGACGAGATCACCAGCCGAGTGGCCACCGTTCCGCAGAAGCCGTACTTGTTCTCCGGAACCATCGAACACAACCTGCGCTTCGGCAAGACCGACGCCACGGACCAGGAACTCTGGGATGCGCTGGAAACCGCGCAGGCCAAAGACTTTGTCATGGAAAAGTCCTCCGGCCTCAACCGTCGGGTGGCCCAAGGCGGAACCAACGTCTCCGGTGGCCAGAGGCAGCGTCTCTGCATCGCCAGGGCCTTGGTGACACAGCCCAAGGTCTACCTCTTTGACGACTCCTTCTCGGCCTTGGATGTGGCCACGGACGCCCGCCTTCGCAGGGCGCTGAAGGAAAAGACGCAGGATGCCACGGTCATCATCGTGGCCCAGCGCGTCTCGACCATTGCGGACGCGGACCAGATCCTGGTCCTGGACAACGGCAGAATCGTTGACCGCGGCACCCATGAAGAACTCCTGGAAACGTCACCCACGTACCAGGAGATCGTCGAATCCCAGCTGAGCGCGGAGGAAGTGGCATGAGCGAACAGAATCAGCAAAAGCGCGGCTGGGCCGCGAAAGCCGAAGCAGCGAAGGCTGCGCGCGACGCTGCGGAAGCGAAGGATGCCGACGCAGCCCGTGCCGTTACAGCGGTGGACGATGACGATATCGAGGAAACCGAATACACCCCGGGCGAAGCCGACGGCGGCATGTTCGGCAACCTGCCGGCCAAGAAGGCAAAGGCCTTCGGACCGTCGGCCAAGCGGCTCCTCGGGCTGCTCAAGCCGGAGGCTGCCGGAGTCGTCTTCGTCATCGGCCTCGTGGTGGTCTCGGTCGTCCTGAACGTCATCGCCCCGAAGATCCTCGGCAGCGCCATGGACGTCATCTTCGGCGGCGTCATGGGCAAGCAATTGCCTCCCGGAGTGAGCCAAGCAGCCTTCGCCGAAGGACTCCGCCAAGCCGGCCAGAACAACTTCGCGGACATGGTCTCCAAGATGGAGCTCACCAACGGGATCAACTTCTCCAAGCTCACGTTCCTGATCTCGATCGTGCTCTTGATGTACTTCGTGGCCAACATCTTCCTGTGGGCCCAGGGCTACATCCTGAACAAGATCGTCATGAAAGTCATCAACCGGCTCCGCAATGACGTCCAGGCCAAGCTCAACCGCTTGCCCCTGAACTACTTCGACACCCGCCAGCGCGGAGACATCCTCTCCCGCGTGACCAACGACGTCGACAACGTCCAGCAAGGGCTGCAGCAGGCGTTCGCCCAGCTGGTCAGCTCGGTGCTGACGGTTTTCGGCATCACCATCATGATGTTCATCGTGTCCTGGCAGCTCGCACTCATCGCGCTGGTTGCCTTGCCGCTCTCCGGCGTCCTTGCCGGCGTGATCGGCTCGCGCAGCCAGAAGCTCTTCGCCGCCCAATGGAAGAACACCGGCTCTCTCAACGGCCAGATCGAGGAATCGTTCTCCGGCCACGAGCTGGTCAAGGTCTTCGGGCGCGACGCGGACATGCTGGAGCGCTTCGACGAACGCAACGAAGCCCTGTACAAGGCCTCGTTCGGGGCACAGTTTGTTTCCGGCATCATCTTCCCGGCCATGAACTTCGTGTCCTACCTCAGCTACGTGGGCATCGCCGTCGTCGGTGGTTTGCGTGTGGCCTCCGGGTCCATGAGCCTTGGCGACGCCACGGCGTTCATCCAGTACTCGCGTGAATTCACCCAGCCGCTCGGCCAGATCGCCGGCATGGCCAACATGCTCCAGTCCGGCGTGGCCTCTGCTGAGCGCGTTTTCGAGTTCTTGGATGCAGACGAGGAAATGCCGGAGAACGCGGCCCGTCACCTGCCCCCGCGCACGGACGGCCACGTCGAGTTCGAGAACGTGTCCTTCAGCTACGTCGCCGACAAGCCGCTCATCGAGAACCTTTCCCTCAGTGCGGAGCCCGGACACACCGTGGCGATTGTTGGACCCACAGGTGCGGGCAAGACCACCCTGGTCAACCTCGTCATGCGGTTCTACGAGCTCAATTCGGGCCGTATCACCCTGGACGGGGTGGACATCAAGGAGCTGAGCCGTTCCGAGCTTCGCTCCAAGGTGGGAATGGTGCTCCAGGACGCTTGGCTTTTCGGCGGTACCATCTACGACAACATCAAGTACGGCAACCTCGACGCCACCGAGGAGCAGATCATGGAGGCGGCCAAGGCAACCTACGTGGATCGTTTCGTACGCGCCTTGCCGGATGGGTACCAGACCATCATCGACGAGGAAGGCAACAACGTCAGCGCGGGGGAGAAACAGCTCATCACCATCGCGCGCGCCTTCGTTTCCGATCCCTCGCTGTTGATCCTGGACGAGGCCACGAGCTCCGTTGACACCCGTACCGAGCTGTTGTTGCAGAAGGCCATGGCTGCCCTCCGCACGGATCGCACGAGCTTTGTCATCGCCCACCGTTTGTCCACCATCCGCGACGCCGACACCATCCTTGTGATGGAAAACGGCAGCATCGTGGAGCAGGGCAACCACAACCAACTGCTCGCATTGCAGGGTGCGTACTACCGCCTGTACATGTCGCAGTTTGCCGGTGAGGATGCCGAGGAAACCGTTGTGGATGACTCGACGGCGGTGCACAGCTGAGCCGGCGAATTACGGTCCACGTGCCGATGCGTTGGGGAGACATGGACGCGTACGGGCACATCAACAACGTCCAGATCGTGCGCATGCTCGAAGAGGCGCGTATCGCGGCCTTCGGTCCGCCCCGCGGTGCCGGACTCCCCGGAGTGGAACCACCGGTCTCCGTCTTCGACTCTGTTGAAGACGGGGTCATGACCCTTGTGGTGGAGCACAAGGTCCGGTACGTCCGGACCTTGGAATACCGGAACATTCCAGCAGTCGTTGAGATCTGGGTCGGCGCCGTGAAGGGTGCAAGTTTTGACCTCCATTACGTCATCAAGGATCCCGTGACCGGCCAGGACTGCGTCAACGCGAGCACCCATCTGGCGTTCGTCGACGAGTCCACGGGCCGTGTCCGCAGGCTCACTCCCGAACAGAAGGAGCAGTTGGAGCCCTACCGGGCCTAGCGAAGCATGGCAGCACGCCCTGGGCATTGCCGGTGGACGTAGAGTTTCCCCATGAAACTCGAGATCGTCGCCGTCGGTGCCCAGGGCGCTGCCGTTGCCGCCGAAGAAGGCGCGGACCGGATTGAACTTTGCAGCGCTTTGGAGCTCGGGGGACTGACCCCGAGCCAAGGCCTGATGGACGCCGCGCAGGAAGCTGCCAACGGACGGCTGGAGATCCACCCGCTGATCCACAGCCGGCCGGGAGACTTCCTGTACTCCGACGCCGATGTGGACACCATGGACCGCGAGATCCGGTTCCTGCTAACCCAAGGAGCCCAGGGCGTAGTGATCGGAGTCCTGACGGCAGCCGGCCACATCGACGTCCACGCCACGCGAAAGCTCGCCGACACAGCACTGGAGGCAAACCCCAACGCCCAACTGACCTTCCACCGGGCCATCGACCAGACCCCGGACCCCGCGGCCGCCGTCGAGCAGCTCGTGGAGCTTGGATTCACCCGGGTGCTTAGCTCCGGCGGTGCCGCCACGGTGGGTGCGGGGATCGCGACCCTCGAGCGCATGGTCCAGCGGGCAGCGGGGCGGCTCGAGGTCATGGCAGGCGGCGGACTCGCCCTGGACAATATCCCGGCCCTGCACTCAGCGGGACTAAGCGCGGTCCACTTGTCAGCCAAGACCACGGTTTCCACGCGGAAGAACCGAGGTGACTCCTTCGGCACACCCGGCGAAGCAGACCCGACGGCGTACATGGTCACCAACCGGGACCTGGTGAGGGCTGCCCGCGCTGCGTCCCGCTGACCTCCCCAACTGACTGGCAGTTAATGTCGTTTTGGGCCCTGAAAACGACATTAACTGCCAGCTACTTGGGTGGGTCCCTTTACACGGCGGCGACTTGGGTCAAAGATGGGTGAAGTCTTACGATCGAAAATAGCCTCCAGGAGTCACAAAGATGCAAAACCTGAGCTTCTCCACCGTCACCCTGAACATGGCGGAGTTGGGTCCCAATAGCCCGCTGCCGGTGGTCATGGCAGAGTTGGACCAGCCGTACAGAATCGGCGACGGCGTCCCGGAGGAACTACAGGCCGCGGCCCGCTACGGCCAGGTGCCGAACATGTTCCCGTACTTGATGCAGGACGGCTACTCCCGCGAGCGGACCGCCCACGACGTGCCCGCCGTCGTGCTGGAGAACAGCAAACTGCGTGCAGTTGTCCTCCCCACCTTGGGCGGCCGGCTCTGGGAGCTCTTCGACAAGGCCTCGGGAAAGCAGCTCCTTCACACCCATGAAACCCTGCAGTTCGCCAACATCGCACTGCGCAAGGCCTGGTTCGCCGGCGGGCTCGAATGGAACATCGGCACCCGCGGGCACTCGCCCACCACGTGCGATCCTCTGCACGCTGCCATCGTCAAGACTCCCGAAGGCCACGATGTGTTGCGCATGTGGGAGTTCGAACGCCTCCGCGAGGTGGTCTTCCAAGTGGACATGTGGCTTCCTGAGGACTTGGACGTCCTCCTCACGGCGGTCCGGATCCGGAACCCGCATGACCACGAGGTCCCCATGTACTGGTGGAGCAACGCCGCTGTTCCCGAGACGGCGGATACGCGCGTGATCGCGCCCGCCACGGAGGCTTTCGGGAGCGATTACACCACCGATATCGCCCGGGTCCGGCCCACGGAACACCAGGGCATGGACGCTACCTGGCTGGTCAATAGCGCGCACGCCGCGGACTCCTTCTTCGACATCCAGCCCGGGCACCGGCATTGGATCGCCGCAGTAGACCACGACGGCGATGGCCTGGCCATGCTGTCCACCAGCCTCCTGCGGGGGAAGAAGTTGTTCGTGTGGGGCCAGGGCGACGGCGGGAAACGCTGGCAGGAATGGCTCAGCCCCGGTGCCGGCCCCTACGCCGAGATCCAGGCTGGGCTCGCCCAAACCCAGTTCGAGCATCTGGCCATGCCTGCCGGTGCCGAGTGGAGCTGGGTAGAGGCCTACGGCAACGCCAAGCTGGATCCCGCAACCTCCCACGGCCAGGATTGGGATGCCGCCGTGACCCACGCCAGCACCCGGCTCGAGGACCTCGTCCCGGACGCCGAGCTCGAGGTCGCCCTCGCCGAAGCCGCGCGGAACTATGCCCTGCCCCCGGACGAGATGCTGGTGCGCGGCAGCGCCTGGGGTGCTTTGGAGAGTGCCCGACGACGACACTCAGGCCGCGCGTGGCCGGACGAAATCGGGACTCCCTTCACGGATGATGCAACCCCTGACGCGATCGAGGAAACAGGCCCGTGGCACAGCCTGCTGGACGGGGCGAGTTTCCTAGGCGCCGGGAGTTTCGTGGCTGGGGCCGATTGGGAAGAACTGTTGGCAAAGGATGGCGGAGCGGAAGCGCAGTTCCACCTGGCCACGATGAAGCACGCCCGCCAGGACCTCGCCGGTGCGATCGCCGGGTATGGCGCAGCCCTGATTGCCGACGCACTCTCACCACGTTCCAGGGTCCTCGCCCTCCGTGGCCGGGCCCTTGCGCTGCTTGCCACCAACAAGACCGACGAAGGCTTGGCTGAACTTGCCGCAGCGAGCCGGCTGGAACCGTCCAACCTCCCCTTGCTGAGCGAAGCCATGACCCTCAGCATCCGGCACGGAGACCCCGCCCAAGCACTCGCCCTGGCGAGCGAGGCACCTGCCGGAATGTCCGACGTCGGACGCGTCCGCTTCCTGACGGCGCTCGCCCTCGCGGGCGTCGGCAGGGGCCCGGAGGCGGCGGCGATGCTGCGGGACGGCGTCGAAATACCGGACATCCGGGAGGGTGAGGACGGGATCGCAGCCTTGTGGCAGGAAGTGTGCCCCGGGGAGCCGGTGCCTGCCAGCTACCGCTTTGGGATGCACTGACTTCCGGGGTGCACCGGTGCGGGGCGCATGCGGCAGGAGGAAAGATGTGGGACGCATGTGGCAGAACGTGTGAGGCGGGACGGATGTGGCGGGGGTGCCGACTTTGCTTGGCCAGCATCAAGACAAACCATGTAAGTTGGCATGGTGACTCCCTCCACCAAAACCCCGCTGACCCGTGCCCCCGGTATCTCCAAGGAGATCGAAGATGCGGCGTGGTTCGTGCTGGCCCCGGGGCTGCAAGGCAAGGCCTCGGCGCTCGACGGCAGCACCCGCACTTGGACGGTGGACGCAGCCGGCGAGCTCTTGGAGCGCTTGGAACGCGGCGTCGGAGACTCCAAAGCGCCGATGATGACCAACCTGCGCCAAAACCTGGAAGGGGCCTCGCGCGAGGCCAAATTGCTCGCCGTCGAACTCCTCTTCCTGCAGTCCCTGCCGCTTGCACACGAGGTCAAATCGCTCAAGGTCAAGCGCGCCCGCGTTGCCGAAGCCGCCTCCTGGCTCGATCCCGAACTCGAGCTCCCCAAGGAGCTGTACGAAGGGATGACCGATCACGGCGTCATCCGTGACAGGACCGCGGAGTTCAACTGGACCATCTGGGACCACCTGACCTGGCTGTGCCGATTCGTGGCGCACGTGGATGGCCAATCCAATGCGAGCATCAACAAAGCCCTCAAGGACCCGCTGAAATTCCATGAACTCGCGGCGGCAACTCCTGGGGACCAGCCAGCCATCCGGCGCAGCATCGAATACTTGGCATGGCCGAGCTACTTCGAGCCCGTGGTCGCCGACGTCGAGCGGCGCGAAATCAGGGACGCCTTCGCCTCGCTCGTTGGCGGTGCCCACGGCGAAACGGAAGCCGACATCACCGCGGATGTCCACCGCATCCGGCTTCACCTGGACGAACAGGCGGGCCAGCGCATCGATTGGTACGATCGCCAGCTCGTCAGCCAGTGGCGCAAAGTGGGAGATCCCGGCCGCCGTGCCTGGCTGCTGCGCACGCACCAGGACTCCGCCGAGCTCCTCGCCGCTTGGCGGGAAGAGGAAAAGGCGACGCTCGACGTCGAACACCTCCGCGAACTCACCGCCGGGGTGACAGCTGGAGTGGTCCAGCATGCCGTGGACGAGGACTACAAGCACCTCGGCTACGTGGAGCGGGAGGACACCAAGACCGCCGTTTTCGCGTTCCTGACCGTGATGAAGCCCGGCGACCTCGCCCTGTTCCAGAACTCCGGAGCCGTCAGGATCGGCGTGGTCCTGGGCGAGCCGGAACACAACGAGGACAACCGCCGGCTCCGCCGCAAGGTGCGTTGGTTCGATGAGACCCACCCGATTGCCGAGGCACCGCGGCACGTCCAGCGCCAGCTCTCCACGTCGGGGATCGTCGTGGACGTTACCAGGGTCATCCAGTCGCTGCAGTCCCTCCTGCCCGCCGAAGCCGAATCCGACGGCGAGGAAACCGCCGCCCCGGACACCGTCGTCGAACCCGTGATTGAAGGGTTCCACCCCCTCACGGAAGAGTTCGCAGCTTCCCTTCACATGGAGCTCGAGCCACTCAAGGAGATTGCCGAACTCCTGGAGGAGAACCGCCAATTGGTGCTCTACGGCCCTCCGGGGACGGGAAAGACCTACCTCGCCAAGCACTTGGCCGCCGAGCTCGCTGGCGACAGCACCGATGAGCGGGTCAAGCTGGTGCAGTTCCACCCGTCCTACGCGTACGAGGACTTCTTCGAGGGGTACCGGCCGGACAAGACCGACGACGGCCAGGTGTCGTTCAAGCTCGTGGCCGGACCGCTGCGTCGGCTCGCGGAAGAAGCCGCGAAACCCGGGAACTCCAACAAGCCGTACTTCCTCATCATCGACGAGATGAACCGGGCAAACCTGGCAAAGGTTTTCGGTGAGTTGTACTTCCTGCTGGAATACCGCGACGACCGCATCTACCTTCAGTACAGCCCCAACGAACCGTTCAGCCTGCCGGACAACCTTTACATCATCGGCACCATGAACACGGCGGACCGCTCTATCGCCATGATGGATGCGGCCATCCGCCGTCGCTTCGCATTCGTGGAGTTGCATCCGAAGGTGGAACCGATCCGCGGTTCGCTCCGGCGGTTCCTCACGGCCCGCGGCCTGGACACCCTCAACGCGGACCTTCTTGACGCCCTCAACGACTCCATCGACGATTGGGACCGGGACCTGATGATCGGCCCCTCCTACTTCATGAAGAACGCGGCCCAGAACCCCGCCGGGCTGCGCCGGATCTGGAAGTACGAACTCATGCCACTCCTGGAGGAGCACTACCACGGTCAGTTGAACCGGGCCCAGCTGGAGGAGCGCTTCGGTCTGGACCAGTTGTTGGGTCGACTTGCGGTCCGCTAAGACCGCGCCACCGCGGCCAGCCCGCGCCCCGGGCATCGGAAAGCCTGCGGTCCGCGCTTCCACGAAGGCTCCGGCTGTGCGGCACATCGTCATGGACGAGCTCTCCGGTGGCATCGTGGACAAGCTTGATCCGGACACCGCCGCCCTCCTCAACTCGAGCGGGCTCGCGAAGGCCTCGCCCATGGGGATGGGCCTCTACCGCATCGAGCCGGTGGGCAAGGTCGGGTCCGTGCGGACGCCGACGGTCCAGTTCGAGGTACGGCCCAAGGACCGCCTTGGCTTGAACCGGCTCCTCTTCCTCCTCAGCTACGCCGGGGACCAGGGATTCCGCGAGGATTCCGTGGCCGCCGTCGAGCACAAGGACCTGTGGAGCGCCCTCGCCGAGTCCCTCGCCCAGTTGGCGGAGCGGGCACTCAGCCGTGGCCCGCTGCAGGGTTATCTCACCGTGGACGAGTCCCTCCGGACGGTCAAGGGCCGCATCCGCATCTCGGACCAGATCTCGCGCCGCCCCGGGATGCTGGTTCCGCTGGAAGTCTCCTACGACGAATTCACCGAGGACATCGCCGAGAACCGCATTCTGCGTGCCGCCCTTGAGCGGATGGGCAAGGTTCCCGGCGTGCGGCAAAACGTCCTGAGCCGCTTGCGGCAGCTCAAGGGAAAGCTCGACGCCGTCACGCGGCTGCAGTCCGGGGCGCCCCTTCCGAAGTGGCAAGCCAACCGGATGAACCTCCGCTACCATCCTGTCCTCCGCTTGGCCGAGCTCATCCTGCGGAATGCCTCTGCGGAAGCGGGCGAGGGGAAGCAGCAGACCGCCTCGTTTGTCGTGGACATGTCCACTGTGTTTGAGGAATTCGTTGGCGTGGCTTTGCGCCAGGCCATGCGGGCACATCCGGGTGAAATGCGGCTTCAATACGGCGCCACCCTCAACGAAGCTGTCCGGGATTCGGACCGGCTCACCGTGCGCCCCGACGCCGTGCATTTCCTGGGTGGCCGGCCCGTAGTGGTGTACGACTCCAAATACGCGTCGGCCACGGATTCCGGGGCCTCGCTGAACGCGGACCACTATCAACTCCTGGCCTACTGCACCGCGCTGCAAGTTCCCACCGCATGGTTGGTCTACGCGGGCAAGGGCGAGATGAAGCTGCGACGGATCCTCAACACGGATATCGACATTGTGGAGTACCCGCTGGACTTGTCGCGGCCACCGGCGGAGATCCTTGCCGCCGTCACGGACCTGGCCCAGCAGTCCTGGGGAGAAGTGGTGCGCCAGGCCCGACTATGAGGTGCTGGTTCTAGTTCCGTCCGGGCGGCAGGCGGACTAGCCTGAGAGAGCAAGTCACTGCAGATGGAGGCATCATGCACGGCAAGAAAAAGAAAAAGTCCTGGAAGGACATGACCCCTGGGCAACGGGTAGGCGTGCTTGTGGTGGGTGCGGGACAGATGGCGTTGCTCATCGCGGCACAACGCAGCATTTCCAAGACACCTGCGGCCCAAATCAGGGGAAACAAAGCTGTATGGCGGGCCGCGAGCTTCATCAATTTCTTCGGGCCGCTGAGCTACTTCCTGTTCGGCCGCCGTCGAGGAACTGCGTAAGCTGATTCTCCAAAGCCGAACGGTCCCGCAGTTCGCATTCCCACACGGTGAGAACCTCCCATCCTGAGGCTCTCAGCAGTTCGCGCTGTCCGGCGTCGCGCTCCCGGGTGCGGTTGCGCTTGGCTGCCCAGAAATCTGCGTTGCCCGTCGGCGCGTGCTGACCTGCCTTGCAGTCGTGGAAGTGCCAGAAGCATCCGTTCACGAAAATCACCTTGCGACGGCCGGCAAACACGAGATCCGGGCTGCCGGGCAACTTCCCGCCCGCGGCCCGGCCATGGAGCCGGTACCGGTAACCCTTGGCATGCAGGAGCCGACGGACCAAGAGCTCGGGCTTGGTGTTCTTGCCCCGGATCTTGGACATGTTCAGGCTGCGTTGCTCAGGCGTCAGCAGGTCGCGGCTCTCGCCCATATCCTCAGTCTACGCAGCGCACCCTGCAACGCTCGCTCAGGTATGTGGGCACTTCCTCGGACGCTCGCTCACGTATGGTGCCCAAAACCAAAACGCTCGCTCACATGTCGGAACGTTTGGCGTGACGCTCGCTCACATGATGTGAGCGAGGGTTGGCCTGGGGGCGGCTTGTTTGTGAGCGAGCGTTGGGTGGAAATGGCCCATAGGTGAGCGAGGGTCGGTGGGGGTCAGGCCGGGACACGGAACGTGAAGGTTGTTCCTTCGCCGGGGACACTCTCAAGGCCAATGGTCCCGCCGTGGGCGTCGACGATTGCCTTGCAGATGGAAAGTCCCAAGCCGACGCCGTGAATGGCAGTGTTGCGCACGTTTCCGGCCCTGAAATACCGGGTGAAGGCATCGGCTTGGTCCTGCTTGTCCATTCCCATGCCGGTGTCTTTGACGTGGCACACCAGCCCATTTTCCTCCTGCCGCAGCGTGACGCGCACGTCGCCGCCGTCGGGGGAGTATTTGATGGCGTTGGAGATGAGGTTGTCCAGCACCTGGGAGATCCGGTTGGCATCCACGTGCGCCTCCAGGCGTTCCGGGGCGTCGACCTGAAGCCGCACCCCGCCGTCGTTCGCTTTCGGCCCGGCCGACGCAACGCTCGACTTGACCAGTTCGGATACGTCCACCGCGTGTGGCTGGACGATCATGCGGCCGGAACGGACCGCCAACAAGTCGGAGACGAGGGAGAGGAGCCGGTCAGCGTTTCGTTGCACAATCTGAAGCTGCTCCACCACCCAGCCCGGGAGGTTTTCGGCTTCCTCCAGCACAAGATCCACGTACCCTGTGATGGACGTCAGCGGGGTGCGGAACTCATGGGAAACGTTCGAGACGAAGTCGTCCTTCGCGGCAAGCGCGTCCACCAGCGCCGTGACATCGCCGAAAACGACCACTGAACCTAGGTAGTTGCCATCGCAGTCCTTCATGGACCGCGCGCTGGTGGTGAAGGCACGCTGCTCCCTGCCCGTCCCAACCCAGACGAGGTAGTCCGTGAACTCCTGCCTCAACGCTGCACGACGCATCGGCCGGCGATCCGCGTCCGTCGGGGTCACGCGGTCCGCGTCGAAAACCAAGACATCTGGCTCGCCGTGGCGATCGGTGTCCCCGGAATCCTCGAGCACCTGGTTCTCCCGCTGCTTGCGGTTCGCCATTATTTCGCGGCCATCGGCGTCAATGGCGACGACGCCAAGGTGGACGGTTTCAAGAACTGTGTTGAGCAATCGTTCCTTCTCCTGGCTGTCCGCCAAGGCGCGGAGCAGTGCGGCGTCCCTTTCCTCAAGGCGCTTCTGCTGGGCGACCATGCTCTGGGTCATCACGCCGATGGAAACGCCGATACCGAGCATCATGATGGGCAGCAGCAATCCCCGCAGCAGATCCTGCGGCGTGTGCGTTCCATGGATGAATTGCGGCGTCCAAATCATGGCGAGTGGCCCCAGGAACGAGACAACCAGGGCCGAGCGTAGATACAACCCCGAGGCGCAGAGCCAGATGACGGGAAAGACAGTCAGGAGGCTGATTCCGATGGGGCTGTCTTGTCCCCCCTCACGCCCTAGCCCGATGGACACCATGTCAAGGAGCGGGACGGTCAGGAATGTTGGAAAGGGGAGTCTGTCCCACGGGACTACCTGGCAGAGGACCCACGCTGCGGCTTGGGTAGCCAGGAAGATGACGAAGAGGGGATTGCCGAGGGTTGCGGGGAAGTAGAGGCCAACCAAGACCGCAGTAAGGCACACCGTCACGGTCAGCGGCAATTGGCTGAGTGCAACGCGATCCTTGAGTGAGTACTCATGGAAGGCGTGCTGAAAAAACATCACCCGGCCGCTTTGGGCGTCCCATTCAAACGGACGTTTCATCAGGCCAAAATTCGCATTTGTTCAAGGTCGCGTCGCATGCCAGAAAGGATACCGGCAGCCCGATATACTTCCATTCGTAGCGGGCTGGGAGGGCTGCAAATGACTGAATTACGGGTTGGGCTCGTCATAGAAGACGATCACGACATCCGGGAATTGGTCCGCGTTGTCCTCAGCCAGGCCGGCTTCGAGGTTCATATGGCGACTAGCGGGGCGGCCGGCATCCGGGCAGCTCGTGATCTAAACCCACATGTCATCACCTTGGACTTGGGCTTGCCGGATATTGATGGCTTCGAGGTGGCACGCCAGGTCCGGAACTTTTCCGATGCATATATCGTCATGTTGACGGCCAAGGCCGACGAGCTGGATACCCTCCTCGGCTTGGAATCCGGCGCCGATGACTATTTGACCAAGCCGTTCCGGCCCCGCGAGCTTCGCGCCAGGGTGGCCGCCATGATGCGTCGCCCGCGCTCAAGGCCAGCGACAGGGCATATGGCTTCGTCTTCCCAACGGACCTTCCGGCACAACGGGCTGGTATTCAGTTACGCGACGCGGACCGTTTCCATCGACGGCCAGGACGTACGGCTGACCCCAACCGAGTTCGATCTGCTGCACTCTTTGCTTGAGGCCGGCCGCACCGTCTTGAGCAAAGCGGACCTTGTGCGCCGCCTCCGGAACGAACCCTACGACGTCGGGACCTACACGAGCGACGCCGACGAACGGTCCGTCGAGGTCCACATCGGCAATCTTCGCCGCAAGCTCGGCGACGACGCGCAGAACCCGCGCTGGCTGCAAACAGTGCGCGGCGTCGGCTATCGGCTGGCCCCGGCAAAAACATGAATTTCTCGCGTGGCGGGCCGGGGTCACGGTCTCCGGGTCACGCCCCAAAGTACGGACTGAGGTCTGTGGCGGACATTTGCTCACATGATGTGAGCGGGCGTCCGGCCAAAAGTGGCTATATGTGAGCGAGCGTCCGGCCAACCCTGTGTGTCAGGCTCTTGTGTGACAGGTTCCCTGTTGGCGGGAGTCCGGTGCGCGGGCGGGGAAGGTCCGTGATGGATTTTGTTATTCCTGTCCGCCAATCGAATCGCCACTTCACTGTTGGGGAGAAAAACGCGATTCTGGATG
>NZ_JBFTOG010000056.1:0-26075 GCF_056397865.1 Arthrobacter sp. 05L417 | reverse complement strand
GACCGGCGGGTCGAATACCTCCCGGACCGCGACGGCATGGCCTGGCTCTCCGCCTACCTCCCCGCAGCCACCGCCGCAGGGATCTGGGAACGGAGCACCGCCGCAGCCCGCACCCTCCAAGGCCCCCACGAAACCCGGACCCTCGCCCAGCTCCGCGCCGACATCACCGCCACCTGGCTCCTCACCAACACCGGCTCCGCGACGGTCGACGGCGGACTGCCCGACGGCGGCACGGGGCTGAGCGGCACGGTCGCCGGAGGCATGGAACCGGGCACGGCGGGACGGGTCCCGACCCCGAGGGCGCAGGTCCTGGTCACCGTCCCGGCCCTGTCCCTCCTGGGCGCCACCGACGAACCGGCCGTGCTCGACGGGGACGGGCCGATCCCGCCCTCCATGGCCCGGGCACTGGTCGCCGAGGGCGCCGAGTCCTTCCACCGGGTCCTGACCGACCCCCGGGACGGTGCCCCGCTAGAAATCGGACGCACCAGCTACCGCCTCACCAAAGCCCAGCGCCAATGGCTGCGGCTCCGCGACGGCAAATGCACCTTCCCCGGCTGCAACAACCACTCCCTGGACAACGAAGCAGACCACCTCCTCGCCTGGGCCCACGGAGGCACCACCGGCATCACCAACCTCGGCCAACCCTGCCCCAAACACCACCGCCTCAAACACCGCATGGACCCCCACCCCCGCCGGCAAAAACAGTCCACCCGGGTGGACCTCACCCTCACACCGGCACTACCCCAGCGAACACCAGGACTGGGAACCACCCCACTGGCCACACCACCTACAGGTCACCGGCGAGCCCTGCCCGCGCCTCCTAGCAGCCCGACAACGCCCGCTGCGGCCGGGCCTGCCGGTAGAGGTACCTGCTGTGCTCTGCGAACCCGGCGCCCTCGTACAAGGCCTGGGCGCCGGCGTTCGAGGCCATCACCAATAGCCAGAACTCCGACACGCCTCGGTGACTGCCAGCCGAAAGAAGGGCGTCAAGAACCTGCCGCCCCAAGCCACGGCGGCGGTGCCTGGCCGTGGTCGCCATGCAATAGATGCCGCCCCTCCCCTCCATCAGGGCGAGGCGCCCGACGGCGGCCGGTGCGCCGTCGCTGTCCCTCACGAGGGCGTAGACCGAGGGGCAAGACTCCAGGATCGTCCGCGCGATCTCCAGCTCGGCGTCTCCCCCGCGCCCGTCTACCGACCACCACAGCCGGAGCCACTCCTCGGAAGGCTCTTCGGAGATCTCGACGTCGTTCGCCACGCCATCGCGCGGGGTACCGGGAAGGGCACCGTCCGGCCGGACCATGATGAGTGTCTCGGACTGCCGGGTGAATCGCTGCACATCAAGCACCGCGTTGAGGCCCGTGCTCCGCTCGTCGTCGAAGACCTGGAAGATCAGCGGCAGGCGCCGGGAGCGGTACCACTGCGTGGCGGCGCGGACTGCCGATTCGTGGTCTTCGGCCTGTTCCCTGGGCCAGACCGAGTTTGCCCGCTGCGTGACACCCCCGGCGGCCCGCATGACCCATCCCCCGGTGTCCTCACGGTCCGGGGCCGGCCACGCACGGTCCATCAGCTCCTCAATCAATGCAAGGCTCAACTCCTGCGCCACGCGTCCTCCTCAAATCAATCGCCGTCATGGTACGCCGGAGGCCCCCGCAATGTGCGAGGGCCTCCGGGTTGCTTCTGCGGTTTCCGGCTACTCGGGCTTGGCTGCCGGTACTGCCTGCGCCTTGGCCTCAGGCTTGAAGTCGACTCCGGCTTCCTTGCGCTGCTGCGCCGTGATGGGCGCAGGAGCAGCGGTCAGGGGGTCGTAGCCGCCGCCCGACTTCGGGAAAGCGATGACATCGCGGATCGAGTCCACGCCGGCCAGCAGGGCCACGACGCGGTCCCAACCGAAGGCCATGCCGCCGTGAGGAGGTGCGCCGTACTTGAATCCCTCGAGCAGGAAGCCGAACTTGGTCTGCGCGTCTTCCTTGTCCAGGCCCATGAGCTCGAAAACGCGCTCCTGGACATCGGCCTCATGGATACGGATGGATCCGCCGCCGATTTCGTTGCCGTTGCACACGATGTCGTAGGCATAGGACAGGGCCGATTCCGGGTCCTTGTCAAAGGAGTCGAGGAACTCGGGCTTCGGGGAGGTGAAGGCGTGGTGCAGGGCCGTCCACTGTCCGCCACCCACCGCGACGTCACCGGAGGCGACAGCTGCGGCTGCGGGCTCGAACATCGGGGCGTCCACGATCCAGACGAAAGCCCAGTCCTTGGGATCGATCAGGCCGGTGCGGTGGCCGATCTCGACGCGGGCAGCACCCAGCAGGGCTCGGGAGGGTGACTTCTCGCCGGCCGCGAAGAAGATGCAGTCGCCGGGCTTTGCGCCGACGGCGTCGGCCAAGCCCGCCCGCTCGGTGTCCGTGAGGTTCTTGGCAACGGGGCCCGTGAGCTCACCGTCTTCCTTGAACAGCACGTAGGCGAGACCCTTGGCGCCGCGCTGCTTAGCCCACTCCTGCCAGGCGTCCAGCGCGCGGCGGGCCTGCGAGGCTCCGCCGGGCATGACGACGGCGCCGACGTAGGGCGCCTTGAAGACACCGAAGTTTGTGTCCTTGAAGAACTCCGTCAATTCGGTGAGTTCCAGGCCGAAGCGCAGGTCCGGCTTGTCGGAGCCGTACTTGGCCATCGCCTCGTGGTAAGTCATGCGGCGGATCGGCGTCGGGATCTCGACGTCGATCAGCTGCCACAGTGCCTTGACGATGCCTTCGCCGAGCTCAATGATGTCGTCCTGGTCAACGAAGCTGGCTTCGATGTCGAGCTGGGTGAATTCCGGCTGGCGGTCCGCACGGAAGTCTTCGTCGCGGTAGCAACGGGCGATCTGGTAGTACTTTTCGAAACCGCCCACCTGGAGCAGCTGCTTGAAAAGCTGCGGCGACTGCGGAAGCGCGTACCAGGAACCCGGGGCCAGACGCGCCGGAACAACAAAGTCACGGGCGCCTTCCGGCGTCGAGCGCGTCAGCGTGGGAGTTTCGATCTCCACGTAACCCTGCTGGTGAAGCAACTCACGGGCCACGCGGTTAGCCTCGGAGCGCAGGCGCATGTTCCGGGCGGGGCCGGGCCGGCGCAGGTCAAGGTAGCGGTGCTTGAGGCGGGCTTCCTCACCGACCTCCACGTGCTCGTCGATCTGGAACGGCAGGGGATCCGAGGTGTTGAGGATCACCACTTTCTCAGCGATGACCTCGATCTCACCGGTGGCGAGGTGCGGGTTTTCGTTGCCCTCGGGACGCTTGCTGACGGTGCCAACGATCTGCAGCACGTATTCATTGCGCAGGCCGTGGAAGACCTCTTCCTCGCGGACAACCACCTGGGCGACACCGGACGCGTCACGCAGATCGACGAAGGCCACGCCACCGTGATCTCGGCGGCGGCCTACCCAGCCTGCCAGGGTGACGGTCTGTCCAATGTGCTCGGAACGCAAGGATCCGAGGTCATGTGTGCGCAGCACAGCATTCCTTTCAACATGAATTTCAGGATCATGACAAAACGATCCCGTTCGAGTTTACCCGTATGAATGAAGCGTGGACCCACCAGGCCCGGTCTGCTCCCGGCTGACGCCTAAGGGTTGAGGCCCTTGAGGCGCCGGTTCCTGCCTACCGCGTGGTGATGCGGACGTGGAGATCCTCGGGCGACGGCTCCCAGCTGGCCGGATCCGCGTCGACTTGCTCTCCGGTGCGGATGTCCTTCACCTGGTGCTTACCGTCGTCGTCCGTGAACCAGACGAAAGGAATGCCGCGTCGGTCGGCGAATTTGATCTGCTTGCCGAACTTCTCGGCCTTCGCCGCGACTTCGGTTGCGATCCCCCGTCCGCGCAGCTGGGCCGCGACATCCTGGGCAGCAGACCAGCTGTCGTCGTTGTTCAGCGCAACGAGCACTGCCGTGGGCACCGAGCGCGACGCCGTCGCGAATTCCTGGCTCAGGATGCGGGAGACGAGGCGGGTCACCCCGATCGAGAGGCCGACGCCGGGGAACTTGCGGTTGCCCTTGCTGGCAAGGGCGTCGTAGCGGCCTCCGGAGCAAATGGAACCGAGCTGCTCGTGTCCCACCAGGACAGTTTCGACGACCGTGCCGGTGTAGTAATCAAGGCCGCGGGCGATGCTGAGGTCGGCAACAACCTTGCCGGGGGCGCGCTGCACTGCAGCCTCAATGACTTGTTCCAGCTCGCTGAGGCCCTCTTCAAGAAGCCCATCCGAGACACCGAGCGCCCGCACCTGCGCCACGAAGGACGTGTCCTCGGTGCGGATGCTTGCAAGCTTCAAGGCGAGTGCTGCCTGCTCATCCGTGGCGCCAAGCTCGCTCCTGAGCAATTCGGCAACTTTCGCGTCGCCGATCTTCTCAAGCTTGTCGATGCTGCGAAGCACGCCCGCAGTGTCCGTGAGGCCGATACCGCGGTAGAAGCCCTCGGCCAACTTGCGGTTGTTGATACGCAGGCGGAAGTCCGGAATGGGAAGGGCGCTCAACGCTTCCGCAATGACGAGGGCAATCTCGACGTCGTAGCGGAACGGCAGTTCGCCGTCGCCCACGACGTCGATGTCCGCCTGCGTGAACTCGCGGGCGCGGCCTTCCTGGGGACGCTCACCCCGCCACACCTTCTGGATCTGGTAGCGACGGAACGGGAAGGCGAGATAGCCGGCGTTCTCGACAACGTAGCGGGCAAACGGCACCGTGAGGTCGAAGTGGAGGGCCAGGGCGTTTGGATCCGCCTTGTCCGACTTTCCGCCCTCGCCGGCGTCCTCGTCTTCCTGCAAGCGGCTGAGACCGTATACCTCTTTGTCGATCTCGCCCTTGCGGAGGAGTTGGCCGACTGTTTCCACAGCGCGGGTCTCGATGGAAGAGAAACCATGGAGTTCGAACGTCTTGCGCAACGTGTCCAACACATGCAGTTCCACCAACCGCTCCTGGGGAAGCCACTCGGGGAATCCGGACAGGGAGGCAGTACGAGCCATGGTGGAAATTTCTCCTCAATGATTGCGCGGGCCGGACCTGGCGCCACGAACCACGGCCCGATTCGGCTCAGGTTAGGCGGGCGTCCAGCCAGTCATGCATAAACTATGTGCGGCAGCCAGTTTATGCTTTCGGCGCCTGCACATCTAATGCGGGCACCCGGGTTTGGCTTGCTTGCGATGGAAGCTTGTCCAGACAACCAGGAGGACTCTTGTCTACAAGGCCGCGGGACAACCGTGAAGCCAAACGGCGCATCAGGCAGATGGAAGCCAAGCGCGAGCTTCGGCGTGCACAGGGCAAGCGCCGCCGCCGGGACAATGTGATCGCCGTCGGTGTGGGTGCCGCCGCCCTGATTGCCGCCGTCGTACTCCAACTCACGGTGTTCAACTCGAACCCGAGCGAGTCGGAGTTCGCAGCGGCGCAGGCCGGACTCAGTTCGCCGTCGGCCTCCGCGAACCCCTCCGCGTCCGCCGCAGCGACAGGCTCGAATAGTGCCGGCATCCCCAAAGCGGATACCGCCGCGGGTAAGACGTTCACTGGCCAGCTCAGCCTCAACGGAGGGGCAGTCGGCGTCGAACTGGACGGCACAACAGCTCCCCAGGCAGCAGCCGTATTCAAATCCCTCACCGATGCGAGCTATTACAGCGGACTAAAGTGCCCTCGACTGACCACCGCCGACAACTTTTCGGTGCTGCAGTGCGGAGCCAAGGGAACGGACACCAGCGACGACCCCAACTTCCACTGGGGACCACTCGAGAACACCCCCGCCAACAACACCTACCCGGCCGGAACCATCGCCGTCGCGAGGACCGGCAACAACGCCTACGGCAATGGGCACCAATTCTTCATCGTGTACAAGGACACGGTCATTCCCCCGGATTCTGCCGGCGGGTACACGATTGTCGGCAAGGTGACGAGCGGGATGGATGTTGTGACGAAGATTGCCCAAGCGGGTATTAATCCGGGCAGCAGCGCCACCGACGGCGCCCCTGTGGCAGCTGTCACGATAGACTCATTTTCTCTGAAGTAACCAGCCCGGGCCATGGTCCACGGCGCATTACCTTAGTAATCCCTCCAAGCGAAAGACTTTTAGCGGTGACAGACAGTCAGAAATCCGACGAAACTGCAGTAGTGGCCAACGACGAAGAAACCCAGGCACCGGTAGCCGAGCAACCCGGCGTCGAGCCAACTGCCCCGGCAGAACCCGTGGCTGCCCCGGTAGCTGACGCGGCAGAGCCCGTGGCTGCCCCGGCAGAGCCCGTAGCTGACGCGGCAGTGGATGCGGCAGAGCCCGTAGCTGCCCCGGCAGAGCCCGCTGCCAAGCCTGCTTCTCCAACGCCACGCCCTGCGCCCTCGCATGCACCTTCTCCCGCCGCATTTGCTGCCCGGCCGAAAGCCGCAGCCAGCGTGATTCCGGCAGCGCCGGCCGCCCAGCCTACGGCTGTGTCCTTGGCGGAAGCCGCCAAGTGGGGGCGCGCCGAGGGTGACGGCCACGTCTTCCTGACCATCGACGGCGAAGAGCAGCCGGTGGGACAGTACCCGGGTGTGAGCACCGACGAGGCGCTGGCATACTTCGCCCGGAAGTACGACGACGTGGTCGCGCAGATCGTTTTGATGGAACACCGTGTGGAGTCCAAGGCCCCGGCCACGGACATGCAGAAGACGGTCGAGCACCTGCGCGAGCAGCTGGCCGAGCGCAACATGGTGGGCGACATCCGCACTGCCGAAGCCCGACTCGACGCCTTGGCCGGACAGATTTCCGAATTGGAGAAGTCCGAGAAGGCCGCGCACGACGCCGCACGCTCCGCGGAGCTCGCGGCACGCGAGGCGATCGTTGCCGAAGCCGAATCCATCGCGTCCCAGGACCCATCCCAGGTCCAGTGGAAGACGTCGAGCGCCCGCATGAACGAACTCTTCGAGAGCTGGAAGACAGCCCAGAAGAACGGCATCCGGCTTGGACGAAGCAACGAGGACGCGCTGTGGAAGCGGTTCCGCTCGGCACGCACCGTCTTCGACCGCCACCGCCGCGCCTACTTCTCCCAGCTGGACAGCACCAACTCGGCCGCGAAGGTTGCCAAGGAACAACTGATCGTCGAGGCCGAAGCCCTCTCCAGTTCCACGGACTGGGGTTTCGCGGCCGGCGAATACCGCCGCCTCATGGACCAGTGGAAGGCTACGCCTCGCGCCAGCCGCAAGGACGACGACGCCCTCTGGCTCCGTTTCCGTGCCGCCCAGGACGTCTTCTTCAGCAACCGCCAGGCCGCCAACGATGAGATCGACCAGCAGTACACGGCCAACCTTTCCGTCAAGGAAGAGCTCATCGTCGAGGCCCAGGCCTTGCTGCCAATCACGGACCTCAATGCTGCCAAGAAGGCCCTGCAGTCCATCCGTGACCGTTGGGAAGAAGCCGGAAAGGTCCCCCGCGCCGACATGGGCAGGATCGAAGCCGGCCTGCGCAAGGTCGAGGACGCCGTCCGCGAAGCCGAAGAGGACAAGTGGCGCAGGAGCAACCCTGAAACCAAGGCCCGCACCAACAGTGCCTTGTCCCAGCTGGAGGCGGCCATCGCCGGCCTGAAGGAAGACCTGGAAAAGGCTGAAAAGGCCGGGGACCAGCGCCGCATCAAGAATGCCCGTGAGGCCCTTGAAGCCCGCGAGGCCTGGCTTGACCAGATCCAGCGCTCGGCCAGCGACCTCGCCTAGCAGTACAAGCTTGAACCAACAGGCCCCGTCCCGGTTATCCACATAACCGGGACGGGGCCTGTTCCCGTTGCGGTGGCCACGCGATGATTGCTGAATGGCCCCGAGATTACCGCCTTCGCAGCAACAGGACTTCCCTGCCCAGGAACTGTACGCGCCCAGCCCGCAGTTCACGTGGGCCGAGCTTCAATCAATGGCTGCGGACGGCGTGCTCACCCCGCTCTACGAGAAGAGCTTCACTCCTTCCGGGCTGGTTGTCACGCCGAAGCTCCGCGCCCGCGCGGCCGCCCTTGCGGTCCCGGATCGCATCCGCAGGAAGGTCATTGCGGGCCGCATGACCGCGGCCTGGATCTACGGTTGCGCGGATGCACCTGAAAGGCTCTCGCTCCTAGTCGATGCCAAACACCGTATATCGAGCGTGCGATCGGCCCGTGGCTGCATCCTGCACGAAGTGCGCTTGGGTCAACTGGACGTGGTCAGCATCGGCGGACTCCTCGTGACCAGTCCCCTTCGGACGGCCGTGGACGTGGCACTTCACGTCGAAGCGGACAGGGCCCTGCCCGCACTGAGAATGCTGTTGTCCCGGGATGAGCTGGGGGTCCGGCTGCGGCTCTTGACCCTCGCAGTGGAGGCGTCCGCGAGGGTCCCCCACAAGAAGGCCGCCTTGCGCAAGCTCGCCACGCTGGCTCAAACCGTTGACGCGATGCCGGCCGAGGCATTCCCACCTGAGGCGGCCGCCTGAGTTGCTACCGTTCAGCTTCTCCTGCGATTGCCCGTGGTCCTGTAGACGTCGAAGACACCGTCGATCCTGCGCACGGCACTGAGCACATGGTGCAGGTACTTCGGGTCGCCCATTTCGAAGGCGAAGCGGGAGATGGCCACCCGGTCGCTCGACGTGTGCACGGAAGCGGCCAGGATGTTGACGTGGTTTTCAGACAGCACGCGGGTAACGTCGGAGAGCAGCGACTTCCGGTCCAGTGCTTCCACCTGGATCTCAACGAGGAAGACGCTGGATTGCGTCGGAGCCCATTCAACCTCGACGATCCGATCGGGCTGGTCCCGCAGATCGGAGACATTCGTACAGTCGGTGCGGTGTACCGACACACCCGAGCCCCGCGTCACGAACCCGAGGATCGGATCGGGCGGTACAGGCGTGCAGCAGCGCGCGAGCTTCACCCAGACATCCCCCACGCCCCGGACAATGACGCCGGAATCCGAGTACCGGGTCTTCTGGAGTTGCGAGGGAATACTGACTTCGTCCAGGTCCTCATCGGGCGTCTCGTGGCCGCCAAGGTGCTCCATGAGCTTTTCCATGACGGATTGCGCCGAAGTATGCCCATCGCCCACACCGGCATACAGCCCGGAAATGTCGACGTAGTGGAATTCCTCCGCCACCGTGGACAGGGCGTCATGCGTCATGAGCCGTTGCAGCGGCAGGTTCTGCTTGCGCATGGCCCGGGTCAATTGGTCCTTGCCGCGCTCGATGGCCTCTTCGCGGCGTTCCTTGCTGAACCACTGCCGGATCTTGTTGCGGGCCCGGGCGCTCTTGACGAAATGCTGCCAGTCCTGGCTTGGTCCTGCGCCCTCGGCCTTGGAGGTGAAGATCTCCACCCAGTCGCCGTGATTGAGTTCGCTGTTGAGCGGAACCAGCTTGCCGTTGACGCGCGCACCGATGGTCCGGTGACCCACCTCGGTGTGGACCGCGTAGGCGAAGTCCACCGGCGTCGATCCTGCGGGAAGGGCCATGACTTCGCCCTTGGGGGTGAAGACGAACACTTCCCGGGCATTGATCTCAAAACGCAGCGAGTCCAGGAACTCGCCGGGATCCGACGTTTCCTGCTGCCAGTCGACCAACGAACGCAACCAGCCCATGTCCCCGTCTTTGGGACTTCCCGGGCCTACGGCGGTCCGGTTGGGCTGGTCCTTGTACTTCCAGTGCGCCGCCACGCCATACTCGGCACGGCGGTGCATTTCGTGGGTACGGATCTGGATCTCGACGGGCTTGCCCCCGGGACCGATGACCGTGGTGTGCAAGGACTGGTACATGTTGAACTTCGGCATGGCGATGTAGTCCTTGAACCGCCCCGGAAGGGGGTTCCAGCGCGAATGCAAGGTGCCAAGAGCTGCATAACAGTCACGGACGGAGTCCACCAGGACGCGCACGCCCATGAGGTCGTTGATGTCGTCGAAGTCCTTGTCCCGGACAATCATCTTTTGGTAGATCGAGTAGTAATGCTTGGGGCGGCCAGTGATGGTGGCCTTGATGCGGGCAACGCGGAGGTCTTCGGCAATCTGGTTGCGGATAACGCTCAGGCTCTTCTCGCGCTCCGGAGTGCGGTCCCCCACCATCCGCACGATTTCTTCATACACCTTCGGATACAAGGCGGCGAAGGAAAGATCTTCGAGCTCCCATTTGATGGTGTTCATGCCGAGGCGGTGGGCCAGCGGCGCAAAGATCTCAAGCGTTTCACGCGCTTTGCGTGCGGATGATTCAGCGGAAACAAAACGCCAGGTGCGGGCATTGTGCAGCCGGTCCGCAAGCTTGATCATCAGCACCCGGATGTCCTTGGCCATGGCCACAACCATTTTGCGGACGGTCTCGGACTGTGCCGCCTCACCGAACTGGACTTTGTCCAGCTTGGTGACGCCGTCCACGAGCATCGCGACCTCCGGGCCGAAATCGCGCGTCAGGTCAGCGAGGGTGTAGGGCGTGTCCTCCACAGTGTCGTGCAAGAGGGCAGCGGCCAAGGTTGTGCCGGTGAGCCCCAGTTCGGCCAGGATCGTGGCCACTGCCACGGGGTGGGTGATGTACGGATCGCCGCTCTTCCGCTTCTGCCCCTGGTGGCTGCGCTCGGCTACGGTGAAGGCCCGCTGGATGAGATCGAGGTCTTCCTTGGGGTTGTTGGCCCTGACCGTCCGCAAGAGCGGTTCGAGGATGGGCGAATAGGTGCTCGCGCCCCGCCCAGTCAATTTCGCCAGCCTGGAGCGCGTCCGCTCGCGCCGTCCGGGGAACGTCGGGCGCACGCCCGGGCTGTCCACGGGCACACCATCCACGGTGCTGCCCGTAGCTGCAGTTGCGGTGCCGGCCACGCGGCTCAGGCCGTCCTCTCCGCCCGCCGGCGGCGCCGACGTCGTACGTTCCTCCACAAAAGCACCTCTCACGACTGACTTAATTCTCCCAGTCTATTCCCGCTGGTGACCTCTCCAAGAACCGGTACCCAGATGACGGATCCGGGAACGCAAAGGGCCGGCCACCGCTTTTCAACGGTGACCGGCCCTTCAACGGGAAACCAGGCTAAACGGCGGCGGCTTCCGCGCTCGAACTGGCGGCTGCCGCGCGACGGGTTGCCACCTTTTTGGCCTGCTTCTGCAGCTCCGGTTCACTCTGCCGCAGCCACGCGTAGAGCGGAGCCGCGATGAAGATCGTCGCCGCGGTCCCGATCAGGATGCCGACGAACAACGCCAGCGACAGGTCGCGGAGCGTGCCGGCGCCAAGCAGTCCGGCACCGATGAAAAGAATCGCGGCGACGGGCAATACTGCCACCATCATGGTGTTGATGGAGCGCACCAGGGTCTGGTTGACGGCGAGGTTGACCTCTTCGGCAAAGGTACGCCGGCTGGAGGTGGCGATGTCCGAGGTGTTTTCACGGATCTTGTCGAAAACCACCACGGTGTCGTACAGGGAGTAGCTGAGGACCGTCAGGAAGCCGATGATGGCAGACGGTGTCACCTCGAAGTCGCTCAAGGAGTAGACACCGGCGGTGCTGAACATCGTGACCAGCATGCCGGCGAGGGCAGAGACCGACATCTTCCAGGTGCGGAAGTACAAAGCCATCAAAAGAGCGGCCAGGCCCACGAACACCGCGAGGCCGATCAAGGCCTGCTTGGTGACATCCTGCCCCCAGGTGGGGCCGATGAAGGTCGAGGTGACCTGGTTGTCGGTGACGCCATACGCCTTTGCAAGATCCGTTTTGATCTTGACGGTCTGGTCATCGCTGAGTTTGTCGGTCTGGATACGCATGGTGCTGCCGGCGACGTTGGCGACGCGGGGAACCGCACCGGGTACGACGTCGTGGACCGCCTTTTCGCCTGGGGCGGACTCGGTGGTCTTCACATTGGACACCGTGAACTCGGAACCGCCCCGGAAGTCGATTCCGAGGTTGTAGCCGCCCTTGACCACCGGCAGGAGGATGGAGATCGCCACCGCCACAGCGGCGATGATGAACCAGATCTTCTTGCTGGACACGAAGTTGTAAGAGCGCTTGCCCGTGTAGAGCTCGTTGCCGAACTTTGCGAAGCTCGTGGTCATTACTTCTCCTCCTTGGTGCCGTTGGAAGAACCAGCCAGCTGAGCTTGCTTCTCGGCAAGCCGACGTTCGGCGATGGTCATGCGGCGCTCGGCTTCCGCGGCAGCACCGGTGTTGCGGGCGCGCACGACGGCGGGCTTCTCGGTCGGCGTGCGGAGCCTGCCGGCACCGCGGTACAGCGGCACGGCGCCCAGGCGCTCAGGGTCGAGCCCGGAGAAGCGGTGACCTTCGCCGAAGAACTTGGTCCGGGCCAGCACCTGGAGCGTCGGGTGCGTGAACATGAAGACGACCAGGAGGTCTGCCAACGCGGTGAGGCCAAGGGTGAAGGCAAAGCCGCGGACGTTTCCAACAGCGACGAAGTACAACACCAGGGCAGCGAGCAGGTTGACGGCCTTGGAGGCAAGGACCGTGCGCTTGGCCCGCTTCCAACCATTCGCGACGGCGGACACAAGGCCCTTGCCCTCACGAAGTTCGTCACGGATGCGTTCGAAGTACACGATGAAGGAGTCTGCTGTTTGGCCGATGGCCACGATGAGACCCGCCACACCGGCCAGGGACAGCCGGTAGTTTTCGGTCCAGCCCAGAATCGCGATGGCGAGGTACGTGAGTCCGCCGGCCACCACGAGGGAGAGGATGGTGACGAAGCCCAGGGCCCGGTACTGGAAGAGCGAATAGACCACCACGAGCAGGAGGCCGATCACACCGGCCAGCAGGCCAAGACGCAGCTGCTCGCCACCGAGGGTAGCGGAAATCTGCTCCTCGGACTGGATATCGAAGCTGATGGGCAAAGCACCGTAGCGAAGCTGGTCCGACAACGCCTGTGCGGATGCCTGCGTGAAGTTACCCGTGATCTGCGGCTTGCCATCGGTGATGACGGCGAGGGCGCGCGGCGCGGAGATGACTTGGTCATCCAGGACGATGGCGAACTGGGCCTTGGGGTCGTTGCCGCCCTGTGCCTGGGATGCCACGTAGAACTGGTTGAGCCTCTGCGTAACGTCCTTGAAGGTCTTGGTGGCGTTGGCGTCGAACGTGATCGTCACGCCCCACGCATTGGTGACCGAGCCCTGTGCGCCCTGGACGGGATCGAAGGAGGACGACACGATGTCCTGGCCCTTCACCTCGACCGGGCCAAGGATGTACTTGACGGCAGGAGTCGTTGCCGTTGCCGGCTCGCAAGTCACCAGCGGCTTGGCGGGATCTGACCGAGGTTGCTTGTCCTGGGCGGGATTGGCGCAGTCCAGGGCTTCGAAGGCTTTGTAGACGTCCGCTGTCACCCAGTTGCTGTCGCTGGCGTTGGTTGGCGCAGCCGTGGGCTTGGGCAGGCTTGCGTCCGGCGTCCGCGATGCCACGGGAACGGCCGCAGGGTCTCCCGTGGTGATCACCGGGCGGAAGTTCATGTCGGCAGATGCCTGGATCAGGGCACGGGTTTCCGAACTGGGCGTCCCGGGAAGGCTCACTACGACGTTACGGCCGGACTGGGTGGTGATTTCCGCTTCCGCAACGCCGGAGCTGTCAACGCGTTGGCGAATAATCGCAACGGCCTGGTTCAACTGTTCCTCGTTGATGCCGGTGGATCCTTCGACCTTGGGCGCGAGAATCATTTGCGTGCCGCCCTCAAGGTCAAGCGCGAGCTTTGGAGCCCAGCTTGCATGACCGGTGATGACGCCCCCACCGAGGACTGCTGTCAGTACAGCGAATATTGCGACAAGCCAGATCAGCACCCTGCGGGCTGCATTTTTGTGGCCGGTTCGTGCCATGTTCGATCTTCCTGTTGATGACGGAACAGCCGCCGACATGCACGGGTGAGCGCAGGCCGGCGGCGATTCATTGCCGTAGAACTATTCCCGCTTGTAGAGCGGGTACGGGCTAGTTGTCCTTCTTGCCCTCGTCATTGAGGCGCTTGAGGGTTTCCTCCGGGGTCTCCGCGGATGCCGACGCTTCGGCATCGGCGGCCGTCAGCGACGACGCGTCATCCGGAACGTCAACCGAGGCCTCCTCGGCGGGCTCAACGATCTTGGTAACGGCCTGGCGGTGCACCGTGGCGAGGTTGCCCGGAGACAGTTCAAGGACAACCTTGTTCTCAGCGTCGTCCATCGAGACGATGCGCCCGAACAGTCCGAAACTGGTCATGACGTCAACGCCGGGGGCGAACTGGGACTGCAGCTTGGCCTGCTGTTGCTGCGTCTTCTTGTTGCGGCGGAACATCATGAAGATGAAGACGCCGAGCATGGCGAACAGCAGGATTGTCATTGGATCCACAGGGAAGTTCCGTTCTTTACTTACGTTTTTGGTTTCACGGCCATGTCTGCCCGGTGGATCCGGCGGCCGTGGAGCTTTCGCCCACTTGGCCGCACAATGCTCCGACGTGCGGGCACAGAACCAAGGACTCGAACGTGCCGAGTGTCATACCAGTCTAGAGGGTTAAGCTGAAAGGATCGTGCTATCGGCCGGTGTCGATGCTTTCTGCCCCGTTTTCGCTGTCCTCGAACAACGCCAGCGGGTCCTGCCCGAACACTCCCGCCGGCACCGCATATCCAAGGTGCGTCCATGCTGACGCCATGGCGATCCTGCCGCGCGGCGTCCGCCCCAAAAGGCCTTCGCGCACCAGGTACGGCTCAGCGACCGTCTCGACGGTTTCCGGTTCTTCCCCGACGGCGATCGCAAGGGTGGAGAGCCCCACGGGACCACCGTTGAACTTGAGGATCAGCGCCTCCAGCACTGCGCGGTCCAAGCGGTCCAATCCACGCTGGTCCACCTCATACATGTCGAGTGCGGCGGAGGCGGCACGGGCATCGATCTGTTCGATGCCGTGGACCAAAGCCCAGTCCCGGACACGGCGCAGAAGCCGGTTGGCGATACGCGGAGTTCCGCGGGAACGGCCCGCGATCTCGCTGAACCCGGCCGAGTTGACCTTGAGATCAAGCAGTCCGGCCGAGCGGCGCAGAACCAGTTCGAGCTCCGCTACGGAATAGAACTCCAGGTGCCCGGTAAAACCAAAGCGGTCACGCAGCGGTCCGGGCAGCAGTCCGGCTCTCGTGGTTGCCCCGACGAGGGTGAAGGGCGGCAACTCAAGCGGAATGGCAGTTGCGCCCGCACCCTTGCCTACCACGATGTCCACCCGGAAATCTTCCATGGCCATGTACAGCATTTCCTCCGCGGGCCGGGACATCCGGTGGATTTCATCAAGGAAGAGCACTTCGCCTTCAGAAAGCGAGGAGAGGATGGCCGCGAGGTCTCCGGCGTGCTGGATGGCCGGGCCGCTGCTGATACGCAAGGGAGCGTTCATCTCGGCCGCGATGATCATGGAGAGCGTGGTCTTGCCCAGCCCTGGAGGGCCCGAAAGCAGGACGTGGTCCGCGCTCCGACCACGCATCCTGGAGGCTTCCAGCACGAGCGAGAGTTGCTTGCGGACGCGGTGCTGGCCTACGAAGTCGTGCAGGTTCTTCGGGCGCAGCGCGGCCTCGATGACGCGCTCTTCGGGTTCCTCTCCCCCGGTAACGAGGGACTGTTCAGCCACGGCTGCCTACCCGGTTTCCGGCGCGGGCCCCGTCCTGCCCAAGCCAGCGCAGGGTTGCGCGCAGGATTTGGGCGACGTTGCCGGCGTCGGCAAGTTCCGGGGAATCGGCCATTGCTTTGTCGATGCTGCCGGCGGCGTCCTTCTCCGACCAGCCGAGGCTCGTCATGGCCGCGACCACCTGCGGCTTCCACACGGACTCGGCCGCGACGGCGGGGGCTGCCCCGGGCGCGGTGCCGTGAGGTACGAGTTTCCCCGCAAGCTCCAGGACGATCCTGCCGGCCACCTTTGGCCCGATACCGGGGACCTTGGTGAATGACTTGGCGTCACCTGAATGCGCGGCCACCCGGATCGCTTCGGGCTCATGGACGGCCAGGACCGCGAGGGCCAGCCGCGGCCCCACCCCGCTCACACTGAGCAGGACATCGAAGACTTCCCGTTCGTCATCGTTCGAGAAACCAAAGAGCGTCAGTGAGTCCTCCCGGACGATCAACGAAGTGAACAGCTTCGCTTCCTCGCCGACATGCAGGTGGCTGAGCGTTTGGGGCGTGGCGTAAACACTCATTCCGGCACCGTTGAGATCGATGACGGCCGTGGAGAGACTGACGTGTGCCACGGTTCCGCGGAGAAAACTGATCAAGACCCGGCTCCTGAAGTACTGCCCCGTGCATGCTGCGCCGCGGGCTATCCGAACATATCTACGAATACCCTAGCAAGGGCCGCCGACAATTACCGGGCGCGGCGCGCTTTCGCCTCGGCTTCAGCCCACGCCCGCTGGGCGGGCGTCAATGCGCTGCTACCTGGCCCGGTGGTAGCAACTGAGGCACCGCTGCCGGCCCGCCACGCGTGGGTGACAGCGAGGGCCAACGCGTCCGCGGCGTCGGCCGGGCGGGGCGGGGCGTCAAGACGAAGGATTTTGGTGATGAGTTTCGTCACGGCTTCCTTGTTGGAGGTGCCGCTTCCCGTGACGGCAGCCTTGACCTCCGACGGCGTGTGGAGCGCCACCGGGATGCCGCGCCGCGCAGCGGCCGCGATGACCACGCCGGACGCCTGGGCGACGCCCATGACCGTGCTGACGTTCAACTGGGAGAAAACCCGTTCGACCGCAAGCACGTCGGGTTTGTACAGGTCCAGCCATTCATCGATGGCCTTGGCGATGACCAGCAGGCGCTGGTCCAATGATTGCTCCGGGGAGGTTCCCACGACGCAGACGGCCACCATGGTGGCGCGGCGGTTCCGTTCGACGTCGACTACTCCGATGCCGCAACGGGTGAGGCCCGGATCGACTCCCAATACGCGAAGAGTCAAGTCCGGGCCTCCCTGTTTGTTGTCTGGCTATGTCGCAAAAGGCACTACTCGGCTTCGAGCGCAGCCTGGACTTCCTCGCTCATGTCCGCGTTGGTGTACACGTTCTGGACGTCGTCGAGATCCTCGAGGGCGTCGACGAGCTTCATGAACTTCTTGGCGCCGTCGAGGTCCAGCGGCACCTGCATGGACGGGACGAATTCAGCTTCGTCCGTCTCGTATTCGATGCCGGCTTCCTTGAGGGCTTCGCGGATTGCGGGGAGATCGGTGGGCTCCGAGTGGATTTCCCAGGTGTCGCCGTTGTCCTTGACTTCCTCGGCGCCGGCGTCGAGGACAGCCATCAGGATGTCGTCTTCGCTGAGCCCGTTCTTGGGCAGGTTGACGACGCCCTTGCGGGTGAAGAGGTAGCTCACGGAGCCGGGGTCGGCAATGGTGCCGCCGTTGCGGGAGATAGCGAGGCGGACCTCGGAAGCGGCACGGTTCTTGTTGTCCGTGAGGCACTCGATCAGAAGGGCGGAACCCTGCGGACCGCGAGCTTCATACATGATCTCCGTGTAATCGACCACTTCGCCGGTCAGGCCGGCTCCGCGCTTGATGGCGCGGTCGATGTTGTCAGCGGGGACCGAGGTCTTCTTGGCTTTGGTGACAGCCAGTTCGAGGCTCGGGTTGCCGGCGAGGTCCGGTCCGCCCATGCGGGCCGCGACTTCGATGTTCTTGATCAGTTTGGCGAACGACTTGGCCCGGCGGCTATCGAGGATGGCCTTCTTGTGCTTGGTCGTCGCCCATTTGGAGTGGCCTGACATGCTTTAAACTTCCCCTCTGATCATTCGAATAAACAGTTCATGCACGCGCTTCTCCCCAGTCACTTCCGGGTGGAAGGAGGTGGCCAGCAACCGACCTGAGCGCACTGCAACAATTCTAGCCAACCCATGCAAAGTGTCCGTGTGGGTGGCTTTCCCCGGTTCCACCTGGGCAAGGATCTCGACGCCGGGACCGACCCGTTCCACCCACGGTCCGCGGATGAAGACGGCGTGGACTGGGTCGACGCCGGACTCGCCTGCACTGAACTCGAGGCCTTTGAAGTCAAGGTCGGTTTCGAACGACTCGCGCTGCCGGCCGAAGGCGTTGCGGCGCACCGTGATGTCCAATCCACCGAAAGTCTGTTGCGGATTCCCGGCCAGGTCCGTGGCGGGGTCGGCGATATCGTCCGCGAGCAGGATCATGCCGGCGCAGGATCCATAGACCGGCAGCCCGGACGCGATCTGCTTGCGGATGGGATCGGCGAGTTCGAAGATGCGCGCCAGCTTGTCGATGGTGGTGGACTCGCCGCCCGGAATGATGAGGCCGTCAATGTCGTCGAGTTCCGCCGGACGCCGGATGCCGACGCCGGTGGCACCGGCCGCTTCGACGGCGTGGATGTGCTCACGAAAATCGCCTTGTAGGGCGAGGACGCCGATGCGCAGGCCCGAGCCCACGCTTGATGACGCCTCGGAAGGGGGATTGGTCATTCGACCATCATAATGCGCCGCCACCGCCGGGCTCGCCCTGCAACCCCATGGCAGCTTTGCGGCACGTGGTTTATGCACCAACTGGGATATATTACAGAGCATGTTTTCGTTCACCGTTCCGCTCGGCAAGCTGGTCCGTGCTGTGTCCCGGCTTCGCGGCGGGGGTTCGGCTTTGCCTGGCCTCGTGGTCGAGAAGATCGACCCCGGCTTCATGCAGAGGACCCTGTCCTCGCTCCCCCACGGCGTGGCTGTGGTGAGCGGAACCAACGGCAAGACGACCACCACCAAAATGGTGGTGGAGCTCCTCGAAAGCCAAGGCCTTAAGGTCTTCACCAACCGCACGGGCAGCAACTTCACCCGAGGCGTGGCAGCTGCCCTTCTTGGTGAGGTGGACTGGCGCGGCAGGCTGGACGCCGACGTCGCGGTATTGGAACTCGACGAGGCGCATGCCGTGCATTTCGTGAACAAGGTCCCGCCGCGCTATTGCCTTCTCCTCAACGTCCTGCGCGACCAACTGGACCGTTTCGGCGAAATCGACACCACCGCGCTGCTCCTCCAGCGCATTGCTGAGCGCACCACCGGGACCGTGGTCCTGAACCGCGAGGATCCCCGGGTCGCGCGCATCGCGGGAGCCGTGAGCGGCCCCGAAGTGCTCTACTTCGGATTGGACGAATCACTCCGGAGCACCTTCCCGAACGACGACGACATGCGGGCCGCGGCTCCGGAAACCAGCGTTCGCGGTGACGTTCCCGCCGTCGAAACAGCCGACGTCGTACTCCGCCGGGTTGGTACGGACGACGCCGACTTCGAGTTCGACGGAACCCGCGTGTCCACGCACATGAAACTCCGCGGCGTCTACAACATCTTCAACGCCGCCGCCGCGCTGGTGCTGGCCAGGAGCATCACCGGGGCAAGCGGACGGCCCGGCGATGCCGCCAAGCTGGTCAAGGCGCTCTCCGAGGTGGCTCCGGCATTTGGCCGCGGCGAGAGCCTGACGGTGGATGGCCAGCCCCTTGAGTTGGTGCTGGTAAAGAACCCGAGCGGTTTCCGCCTGGGCCTGAAGTCATTCCCGGCGAAGGGCTACGCGTCCATGATCGCCATCAACGACAACTATGCCGACGGCCGTGATATGTCGTGGCTCTGGGACGTTGAATTCGAATCCCTGCGCGAGGACGGCGTCGAGGTCCTCAGCGGTGTCCGTGCGTACGACATGGCCCTGCGCCTCCAGTACGACGAGGTCCGCTTCGGCTCCGTGGACACGGACATCCCTGCGGCCTTGGCTGAATTCATCCGGGGGTCGGCGGGCAAGCCGAAACGCGTGTTCTGCACTTACACCGCGATGTTGGCCATCCGGCGTGAACTCTCCAAAATCACCACAGTAGAGGTGGTCTCATGACCCCGGCCGAAGACACCACCCTCCACGCCAGCAAGGGCACCATCCGGGTCCTGCAGCTGTACCCCCGCGACATGAACATCTACGGGGACTGGGGAAACGCACTCGTCTTGAGGCAGCGCTTGCTCTGGCACGGATATACGCCCGAGCTCCTTGAATACAACGTGGGCGACGACTTCCCCGAAGATGTCGATCTCATTGTGGGCGGTGGCGGACAGGACAGTGGCCAGGTCGTCATCCAGGACGATCTCCAGGCACGCGGCGAGCAGCTCCGCGGGATGGCCGAGGACGGAACGCCCATGCTGGTTATCTGCGGGCTCTACCAGCTTTTCGGCAAGTTCTTCAAGACGAAGAGCGGCCCTGTTATCCCCGGTATCGGCATCCTTGACGTCGAGACCGTCGGTACCGACGAACGCCTCATCGGAAACGTCACCCTCACCTCGCCCGAGTTCGGCGAAATCATGGGCTACGAAAACCACAGCGGACAGACCTCCCTGGGCCCCGGCGTCGAGCCCCTCGGCACCGTGTCCAAAGGTGCCGGCAACAACAGCAAAGACAACCATGAGGGGGCCAGGCACCGGAATGTTGTTGCCAGCTACCTCCACGGTTCCCTGCTGCCCAAGAATCCTGCCATCGCCGATTTCCTGATCCGGACCGCCGTCGAACGCAAGTACGGTACTTTCGTCCCCGGAACGCCCGACGACGACTTTGCCCGCCTCGCGCGCGAACACGCGGCACGGCGGCCGCGCTAACACGGGAAAACCGTTGTGGGCGGGGGCCCTGCATGAAAGGGTTGCTTCATGACGAACCCTCTCTTGGAGCCGAGTACCCTTCCCTACGGATTGCCGCCCTTCGCAACAATCCACGACAGCCACTACGCCGAAGCCGTAGACGCGGGGCTCGCTGAGCACCTGGCCGAGATCCAATCCATCGTGGACAATCCCGAGCCCGCTTCCTTCGAAAACACGGCGGTTGCGATGGAACGCTCAGGACGCCTGCTGGAGCGGGCAGCGGCATCCTTCTTCACATTGGTTTCCGCCGACGCCTCGGAGGCCATCCGCGAACTCGAAACCGAGCTGTCTCCCCGCTTCGCGAGCCATCAGGACGCGGTCTATCTCAACCGCGGACTGTACGAGCGATTCGCGGCCGTAGACACCTCAGGACTCGATGACGAATCCATCCGGCTGGTGCAGGAGTACCTCCGCGAATTCCGCCAGTCGGGCATCCAGCTTGATCCAGATGACCAGGAAACGCTCAAGAGCCTCAACGCCGAACTGTCCCGTCTGGGAACGGAGTACGGGCAACGCGTCAAGGAAGCCATGAAGGCCGCCGCCCTTGTGGTGGATGACGCCACGGAACTTGCCGGCCTGCCGGCGGACGAGATCGCCAGTGCCGCCGAGGCAGCACGCACCGCTGGACACGAGGGGAAATACCTCCTGACCCTCATACAGCCGAGCAACCAGCCTGCTTTGGCTTCTCTGCAGGACCGCGAGCTCCGCCGTCGCCTCTATGAGGCATCCCTTGCGAGGGGCAGCGACGGCGGCAGCCTGGACGTGATGGAGCTAGCGAAGGCGATGGTGCGTCTGAGGGCAGAGAAGGCGACACTCCTCGGGTTCGGCAACTACGCCGAACTCGTCATGGACCGCCAGACCGCCCCCGATTTCGCGGCCGTTCAGTCGATGCTCAACCGGCTCGCTCCTGCGGCCATCCGCAACGCCGACGCCGAAGCGGGCGCCTTGGCGCAGAGCGCAGGCCACCCGCTGGAAGCCTGGGACTGGGCGTATTACTCCTCGAAGGTCCGCCGGGAGCGGTACGAGGTGGTCGAACAGCTGCTACGGCCCTATTTCGAATTGGACCGGGTACTGGTGGACGGAGTGTTCTTCGCAGCCACGAGCCTCTTCGGTATTACTTTCCACGAGCGGGAAGACCTTGAGGGGTACCACCCCGACGTCCGGGTCTGGGAGGTGCGAAACGAGGACGGCTCTGAGCTTGGCCTCTTCCTTGGCGACTACTACGCTCGGGACTCCAAGCGCGGCGGCGCCTGGATGAACTCGCTCGTCGAGCAGTCAGCATTGCTGGGTACCAAGCCGGTTGTGATCAACAACCTGAATATCTCCAAACCGCCGGCCGGAGAACCCACCCTGCTTACCCTGGACGAGGTCCGGACCACGTTCCACGAGTTCGGCCATGCCTTGCACGGACTCTTCTCCAACGTCATGTATCCACGGTTTTCCGGAACATCGGTCCCCCGGGACTTCGTGGAGTATCCGTCTCAGGTCAACGAGATGTGGATCATGTGGCCCGAGATTATCGGCAACTACGCCCGGCACTATGCCACCGGGGAACCGCTCACCCAGGACATCATTGACCGCCTCAACGAGTCCAAGCTCTGGGGCGAAGGTTTTGCCACCACGGAATACCTCGGGGCGGCCCTGTTGGACCTGGCCTGGCACGTGCTGGACGTCGACGGCGTTCCTCAGGACGCGCAGGACTTCGAAGCCAAGGCATTGGCTTCGGCCGGTGTGGCGCACTCCCTCATACCGCCCCGGTACCGCACAGGGTACTTCCAGCACATCTTCGCCGGGGACTTCTACGCGGCGGGGTACTACTCCTACATCTGGAGTGAAGTGCTCGACGCGGAAACTGTCGACTGGTTCACGGAAAACGGCGGACTGCTGCGCAAGAACGGCGAACGATTCCGCTCGGAGCTGCTCTCCCGAGGCAACAGCCGGGATCCACTGGAATCGTTCCGCACGCTCCGCGGCCGCGACGCCGCCCTGGAGCCCCTCCTCAAGCGCCGCGGCCTCGAGTAGGTGGGCTGGCCGACCCAACTAGCTAGCAGTCGTTGTCGTTATGGAGCCTCATAACGACAACAACTGCGAGTCAGTTGGGTTAACGGACGACGCCGGCCGGTCACCGAAGAAGGTGACCGGCCGGCGTCGTACTTAGCGGGAGAGCGAGGCGGGCACTGATCCGGCAGCCTGCGTAAAAGGGCCCCCGCCCTATGCCGTTGCAAAGCCGCGGCAGCGGGCCGCGGGGAATAGCAGGCCGAGGATCGGGGCCTGCCGGCCCGCCAACCGGTCGCGCAAGGCGCCGAACGATGTGATCCGGCCGAGGCGCCGGACGGTGTGATCCGGCAGCGTGCGTAAAAGGGCCCCCGCCCCTCGCCGCCGCAAAGCCGCGGCAGCGAAACGCGGGGAATAGCACGCCGAGGATCAGCGCCGCCCGGCGCACCAACAGAGCGCCGGCTTAACTAAGACTTACCAGCCGCGCTCGGCGAGGCGGTGAGGCTCCGGGATTTCCTCGACGTTGATGCCCACCATGGCTTCGCCCAGGCCGCGGGAGACCTTGGCGATGACGTCGGGGTCGTCGAAGAAGGTTGTGGCCTTCACGACGGCGGCGGCACGCTGTGCCGGGTTGCCGGACTTGAAGATGCCCGACCCGACGAACACGCCGTCCGCGCCGAGCTGCATCATCATGGCAGCGTCGGCCGGGGTGGCGATGCCGCCAGCGGTGAAGAGGACGACGGGGAGCTTGCCGGTGGCGGCGATTTCCTTGACGAGCTCGTACGGGGCCTGCAGTTCCTTGGCCGCGACGTAGAGTTCGTCCTCGGGCAGGGTAGAGAGGCGGAGGATCTCGGCGCGGATCTGGCGCATGTGGGTGGTGGCGTTGGAGACGTCGCCGGTGCCGGCCTCGCCCTTGGAGCGGATCATGGCCGCGCCCTCGTTGATGCGGCGCAGCGCCTCGCCCAGGTTGGTGGCACCGCAGACGAAGGGAACGGTGAAGTTCCACTTGTCGATGTGGTGGGTGTAGTCGGCCGGGGTCAGGACCTCGGACTCGTCGATGTAGTCAACACCGAGGGACTGCAGGACCTGTGCCTCGACGAAGTGGCCGATGCGCGCCTTGGCCATGACGGGGATGGACACGGCGGCGATGATCTGGTCGATCATGTCCGGGTCCGACATGCGGGACACGCCGCCCTGGGCGCGGATGTCGGCGGGAACGCGCTCGAGCGCCATCACGGCCACGGCACCGGCATCTTCGGCGATGCGGGCCTGCTCGACGTTGACGACGTCCATGATGACGCCGCCCTTGAGCATCTCGGCCATGCCGCGCTTGACGCGGCTGCTGCCCGTAACGCTGGCTGCGGACGAACCGGCTTCGTTGCTTACATCAGGTGTAGACACAAAAACCCCTATGGGTAGATAGAAGACCTTGGCCGGGGCGCAGGCGGACAGAGGCCACACACAGCGCACACCGGATTTCCAGGTCACATTGACCAAGTAACTTCAATACTAGTCCCCTGCGCTGTGCCCGTCGTACTTGATTACCGGAGCCGGGCCACGCAGTTCCGCCCGCACCGGCAGGCGCCGCAAACCGGGTGATATGGGTCCGCGTGTCGCGATACTTCAGGTGGCCATTGACGGCGCCAGATTGGTCGCCGGATCGAAATTGTACGCTCGTCGCTTGGTTGCGGGAATGCTCGTCCTACCTTTTACTCCAAGTGATTGCCCCGACAGCCCCAGGCACCCGTCAGCGCCGGCCCGATCGCCGAGGCGATCCGGATTCATTGGGAACTTAGCACCTGATTTTGGGACCAGTTTTCCTTGTTTCGCTTTTCGACTTTTCGGATCGCGGTCCGACGGCCTTTAATGTCAGACCCCCGTGACAGGGTTTAGTCATGGAAGGCATCGGTCAACTCGTGGCACGTCGGGCAGGCCTGCCCGACGGCGGGATCGCGGCGCCGGGGCGCCTGTCCCGCCGCCTGAAGCCCGTCGCTGCCCGCCACGCCGTGCTCCAAAACCCTTCCCAGTTCCAAATTCCTTCCCAGCTCCAAAACTCTTCCCAGTTCCAAAACCCGGCCGCCGCCGCACCGTCCCCCGCGGGTGGCCTTGACCTGGCGGTGGCGGCGATGGATGCGCTGCGCGCAACCGCTCCCTCCGACACCCGCTCGTTCACTTTCCCCGATGCCGCGGATTTCGCCGGCAAGGTCGAAGAGATCTCCCGGACGGTGGAGTTCTTGCAGCTCGTCGCCGCCCAGGCCGTGGAACGGACCCGCAGCGAAGCCCAGGCGGCACGGCAGCCATCCGCGGCCCCGGGGTGGAGGACCGGCTGGACCGAGCCCACGGAAGCCTCAGTAGGCGCGGTGGACGACGGTTACCGGAACGCGGCCGAATTCCTGCGCGCCAGGCTGCGGATCGGCATCGGCGAGGCCAGGCGCCGGCTCACCCTGGCCTCCGGCGTGCTCCCCCGGACAGGGATCACCGGACAGGACGTACCCGAACGCCACGAAGTCCTCGCCGCGGCCCTTTCCACCGCAGCCGTGCCGTCCCGATCGGCCACCATCATCAGCACGGCCCTGGACCAGGTACGCCACCTCGCCGATCAGGAAACCACCCTGCAGATGGAGCACTCACTCACCCAAACCGCCGTGCGGAGCGACCCCGATTTCGTGAACCGGATGGCCAAGCGCTGGGTCGACGCCATCGACCAGGACGGAACCGAACCCAGCGAAGAAGAACTCCGCCACCGCCAAGGAGCATTCATCCGCAAACCCCGCCGCGGCCTGCACCACCTGGAAATCTTCGCCACCGCCGAACAATTCGAAACCCTCGCCACCGCCATGAACACCGCCACCAACCCCCGCCTCCAGCACCACACAAACGACACCGCCGCCGGAGCACAGGATCCGGATCCAGCCGGCACCACCGGCCGCCCCGCGGGACACCCGGAGCACGACACCGCCGACCCCGCCCTGGACCGCCGCTCCCGTGCACAGAAGCTGCTCGACGGACTCACCGGCGCCTGCAGCATCGCCCTGGCCACCGGCGGGCTGCCGGCGAACGGCGGACTCCGCCCCCAGGTCATGGTCACCATCGACTACCAAGACCTGCTCAAGCGCATCGACCGCGAAACCCCCACCACCGCGAACCTCCGCCCCGGCACAAGCCCCCGCCCCGGCACCGGTGCCTCCACCTTCCAAGGCCCGATCCACCCCTCGGTCATCCGCAAGATCGCCTGCGACGCGGACATCATCCCCGTCCTGCTCGGCAGCGACAGCCGCGTCCTGGACATCGGCCGCAGCACCAGGATCTTCCCGCCCCACATCCGCAAAGCCATCATCGCCCGCGACCAAGGCTGCACCTTCCCCGACTGCACCATCCCCGCACCCTGGTGCGAAGCCCACCACATCACCTACTGGTCACAGGGCGGCACCACCGGAACCGACAACGGCACCCTGCTATGCAGCCACCACCACCACGTCATCCACAAAGAACACTGGACCATCACCATGGAAACCGGCACGGCATGGTTCAAACCACCACCCCACCTCGACCCCCGCCAAACACCCCGACGCAACCACTACTTCAG
>NZ_JBFTOG010000055.1:0-27676 GCF_056397865.1 Arthrobacter sp. 05L417 | reverse complement strand
GTCCGTGCCCAGCCGGCGGGGACGATGCCGTAGCCGGGGAGCCGGGCGGGTTCGCTGTCGCCCTGGAAGAGTGTCCTGTCGGTCATGACGAGCTGGACCTCAACACCGCTGATCCCTGCGGGGGTGCCGGTGGTGCGTTCGACGAGCGCATCGGCCATGATCTGTCCCCGGGTCCGGGTCTCCTCTCCGGCGTTGCGGAGGGTGTCGGCGTGCCGGGTCAGGGCCGCGTGAACGGCCACGCCCTGGGCGACGGGAAGCAGTGCGGTCAGGTAGGTCATGGTGTCAGGTGCCGGCCGCAGGCTCACGTGCCGTTCGGTGGCGGCGTGGCTGGCGCGCTGGGTCACGGAGCGGGGGTCCCGCCGGTAAGCCGCGGCCCGGGCCGCCGCGATGATGGCCTTGTCCCCCACACCGTCGAAGGTTCCGGTGTCGGCGGCGAGTTCCTCGTCGACGGCGCAGCGGTCTTCGGCGGACAGGCAGGCTGTTTCCTTCACCAAAAGGGTCGCCCGCCATTCGGTGAACTGGCCGGTGTCCAGGGCGGCGAGGGTGTGCGGCATTTCGGTCACGAGGGCTTTGGCGAGTCCGTGGAGCCGGGATCCGCGGGCGGAGGATTCCCGCCGGGCCAAAGCAATTTGAGCTCCGACGCCGCGGCCGCGTTCCTCGGCCGGCACACCTGCCGCCGCGTCGGCGCTGCGCTGGGCGGCGTCGAACGCGACGGCGATCCGGGCCTGGGCAGCGGCGGCCGCGGACTTCAGATCCTCCAGGGCACGCAACTGGTTGATCAGTTCAGCGGGGGCGGCAACTTCGGTGCCGCCGGCCAGTTCAAAGGCAACGGCCGGCCGAAGCGATCGCACGGAGTCGATCAGATCCCGCACCCGGAAGCCCGGCCCAGCGACACCGGGGACAGCATCCGGGACCGTGCCGCCGGATGGCGCGGCTGATCCGATCAGCTGTGTTCCCCGGTTCCCGGCCATAACCACAGCATCGCAGAGGGGTCTGACATTAATAGCTCGAAGGAGACCTGCCTGCCGAAAAACCCGGAAATCGGCAGAACTTTCCTAGAAACTGACAAGCCTCGCGGCCCCGGCAAATGGGCCATCGGAGACGTTTCGCGGGCGCCCCTCAAGCCCGTCCCGTCCCACTCTGGCGTGCGCAACCGAAGCGGACGAGAATTGGCTCGTGGTTCACCCTCGCCAAGGCGGGGCCGTCGTCCCAATGAACCCCGCCGCCCGAAAGATCCAAAGTGTCTACCTCACGTTGACCCTCGGCAATACCCTTGCGGCCTCGTTTATTTGGGGGATCAACACCCTCTTCCTTTTGGATGCCGGACTAAGCAACCTTGAGGCCTTTGCGGCGAACGCCTTCTTCACGGCCGGGATGGTCGTCTTCGAAGTGCCCACTGGAGTGGTGGCCGATGGTTGGGGACGCCGCGTTTCGTTCCTTCTTGGCACGGTGACACTGGCCGGATCCACCTACCTCTACTTTCTGCTCTGGCAGCTTTCCGCCCCGTTCTGGTGGTGGGCCGTGGTATCGGTATTGCTCGGTCTGGGCTTCACCTTCTTCTCGGGTGCCGTGGAGGCCTGGCTCGTCGACGCGTTGCGCTTCACTGGATATGAGGGTGGCTTGGAGACGGTGCTCGGGCGGGGACAGATGGTGTCGGGTGCCGCCATGCTTGCGGGCTCAGTGGCTGGCGGGGTGATCGCGCAGGCCACCAACCTGGGCGTGCCGTTCCTGATTCGCGTGGGCGTGCTCCTCGCCATGTTCGTCGTGGCCTTCTTGCTCATGCGCGACGTCGGGTTCACCCCCGAACGCTCTACCCATCCACTCAAGGCGACCCGAGCTGTCCTCGACGCCTCCATCGAGAACGGTTTGAAAAATCCACCCGTACGGTACGTGATGTTGGCAGCGCCGTTCAGTGCCGGCGTCGGGATCTATGTGTTCTATGCCCTGCAGCCATACCTGCTTCAGCTCTTCGGCGACCCGCGCGCTTACTCCGTAGCGGGCTTGGCGGCAGCAATCGTCGCAGGAGCGCAGGTGCTGGGTGGGTGGCTTGCACCACGCATCCGGCGCCTCGTCCGCAAACGCACCACCGTGTTGATTCTGAGCGGAGTGGTGAGTGCGTCGATTTTGGTGGTGCTCGGGTTCACGAGCGTCTTCAGGGTGGCCCTGGCGCTGTTGACCTTCTGGGCCATGGTCGACTCGGCGGCCACACCAGTGCGGCAGGCCTACGTGAACGACATGATCCCGTCGAAGCAGCGGGCAACAGTGCTGAGCTTCGACTCGCTGATTGGATCAAGCGGTGGAGTGGTGGTGCAGCCGCTGCTAGGCCGGGCCGCCGATGTGTACGGCTACTCCGCCTCGCTCGCCATCAGCGGCGTCATCGAGCTGATCGCGGTGCCGTTCCTCCTGGCGAGTCGTCGGCAGGGCTCTTTGGCCGATCAAGCCAACGCCTCGATCGCTACATCGGACGCGGAACCCCGGCAGTCATAGGAACTGGCCTACGGAAGCCGTGAAGCCCGGAGGAGCGTGGCCTCGCCGGCCTTGTCAGGATCAAGCGGTACAGGGCTAATTAGCACAGCTGTGCCACGATGCAGAAGGCCATCCGAAAGCGGTTGGCAGCGCACGCCACCGCGGCCGCGCATGGCGGCATGTGCGCCCGGAGTGAGGACCTGGTCCATCCACGCACAGGGGTGCGCCGGCCGGCCGCCCCGGAACCGCACAAGGCCGCCCCGCGATTCCAGGGCGAATTCTTCGCCCAACAGGGGAGCCAGGTGGGCTCCCCTGAGGACCACATTGCGGCGCGTGAGGAGCGGGTCAAAAGGTGCGACCCCCAGCTCAGCAGCCATCGCTTCGAGCGACTCGATGGCTATCAGGGTGACTGCGGCATCCATGTGCGCGGCCTTGCCGCAGAACCGGTCACCGACGATGCCCTTGCCGCTTACGACGTCGACCTGCTCGGCGTCCGTTGTGGGCACCTCGGCGGCACCATCACGTGCGCGGCCGAAATAGGCGTGGCCGGATGATACGAGGAGATGCAGGATCTCCACGTCGTACCTGTAGCTTGCGGTCATGCCATAAGGCTATGCCTGTCCCGGGTCAGCAACCCCGGCCGCTCCAGCATCCCTTGAAAGCTAATTCTTGCGGCGTTGGAAATCAGCGAACGTTCCGATGCCGGTTCCAACGAGCGCGATACCAGCAAGTATTGACCACCATAGCTGCATACTTCCGACGGCCGTTATGAATAGCAGAACCGCTACCAGCGTAAATAGAAGCAGGGAAATAGGAATGTCACGAGTACGTTTAGGAGTCAAAACATGCTTCCTTGATCGAGGAGATGCCTAGAATCGCTCCGGCGAGTCAACCGCCGGCGAGAACGACATCTTGCCACTTCTTGTCCCATCCGGAAGCAGCGTTCCAGGCGCGCTTCACGATCAAATTATGCATATGAGGCAAATGAGGGCAAGAGTTTTCGTGAAACAGGTCGAGGGAATTATTTAGATATTCCAAAATGGGAATCACGGATTGCATTCCTCTCGCATGTCTCAATACTCAATCCACCGTCCGTCGCCACTCAATTTATGACTTTCGACCACTCAATTTCAGGTAGCCGGGGCTGAGCCGCGAAGGTGACCGAGGCGGCCCTTGACCGCCTTGGTCACCTCCTAGGCGTGAACCGGTGTCGTCACGCCTGCAGGCTCAGGAACCCCGGGCGCTCAGCCCCAAAATTCCGTGAGCTGCCCGGCCAGGGCTTTGCCTTGCTCGTACCCCGCCTGGGCAGCGGGCGGGCGCAGCGACAGATCCATGGCATTGGCGCCGAACATGTGCTCGGAGTTGCCGTCCGGGAAAATGGTTTCGACTCTGCTGCCGCGTGCGCGGAGTTCGTCGACCTGCGTTGCCAGATGCGTGCCCCACTCCAGCGGTTGCAATGATCTGCCACCGAAGGGCGAGAGCACCAGGACCCGCTCGTATCCGGCTGCCAGATCGGCATTCTCGGCGTTGGACCGGTAACCGCCGTCGAGGTACCGCTTGTCCCCGATCCTGTAAGGCAAGCCACTGGAACAGCTGGCGGCGATTGCATCCACCAAGTCGACTCCACTCTGGCGGTCGAACGTGACCGGTTCACCGGTACGGGCATCGACCGCCGTGACGAGCACTGGTCGTTCCGGCCAGTTCTGGCTGGGTAGCCGGGCGGCGACGGTGGTGCGCCATTGTGTTGACCAGGAGCCATCCGACGCCGCATCCATCTCGAGCGCTGCCGCGCCCAGTCGCCGGCGCATGTCAGCCACGTCCTGAGCATCGGCGATGATCTTGTTGATCCGCTCCAGATGGTTCACCACCGGCCTGGCTGATGCGCGTCCGGCTCCGGACCCGACCGGAGCGGGCCGTTGCGGGGGGACGGCGTCAAGGATGTTGGCGAACAGTTCAGTCGGGGTTGCGCCGGCAATCTGGGCCGCGGCCGTTGATCCGGCTGACGTGCCGATGGTCAGATCGGCGTCGGTCGCATCCAGCCCGGCCTCGAAGAGGCCAGCGAGGACGCCGATCAGCCAGGCATTGCCTGTCGATCCGCCGCCACCGAGGACCAACGCTCGCTCGCGGGAGTGCAAAGGTAAAGAAGGTGTTGTGTTCATGGGAGTCGCCTTTCGTGAATTGCCTGTTTGGCGCTCCCAGTGGCGACTATTTCAGTCGCGAGATCGTGGACTGCAGGGGAGCACCCATTGCGGATACTGCGTTCATGGGACTCACCTCCTGCCGATAGATCACGATCGCCGCAACGCTAGCACGCCCGCGGCGCGGCCCGCAACAGGCCCGCAACAGGCCGACCTACACCCCTAATCCTCCACAGGGAACGCCACGCCTTCGCCCACCACGCGGAGGCACAGTTCCGTGCCGGGCTTGGTGATGGAAGCGTTCCAGTGCCGGATGGTGATGATTTCGCCACCTCCCGGGTAGGCCAAGGATGCGCCGGCGGCTGCAACGCGCGGGGCGAGCTTGATCCGCACCGTGGTCTCGGGGCCGAAGTAGTCCGTATCGACGACCACGCCGCGGATGGGACCGTCGGGAGCAATCCGGATTTGTTCAGGGCGGAGCATCAATTGCACGAGGCCCTGCGCCGGGGGACGGCGTACAGGTATGCCGCCTAGCGAACACGTGGCCAGGGAGCCTTCCATCCACGCGTCCAGGATGACGGCGTCACCGAGGAATTCGGCCGTTGCCCGGTCTGCGGGACGCGTGTACACAACGAATGGATTGCCGATCTGCGCCAGCTTCCCGCCACGCATGATCGCCACCTGATCCGCGAAGGACAGGGCCTCGGCTTGATCGTGCGTCACCAGGATGGTGGTGACCCCGGCTTCGTTCAGCACCTTCGCGACGGCGCGCCGCGTGGCCACGCGGAGGCCGGCGTCGAGCGCTGAGAAAGGCTCGTCGAGCAGCATGAGTTGCGGTTCGCGGGCCAGGGCTCGGGCGAGTGCCACCCGCTGCTGCTGGCCGCCCGAGAGCTGGTGGGGCCGCCGCTTCGCCATGTCGGCATCGAGGGAAACCATGTCGAGCAGTTCCTGGACGCGCGTCTTCACGGCGCGGCGGCCGCCGTCGAGCGCTGACTTGTCCAGCCCGAACGCGATGTTCTGCCCCACCGTAAGGTGTGGGAAGAGCGCGCCGTCCTGGGCAACATAGCCAACGTGCCGCTTGTGGGCCGGTACCCAAATCCCGTCCCCGGCCACCTTGTTTCCGTTGAGGCTGATTGAGCCGGTGCCCGGGTGCTCAAATCCGGCGATGAGGCGCAACAGGGTGGTCTTGCCGGAACCGGAAGGCCCGACGATGGCAGTGGTCCCGCCCTTGGCCACGGAAAGGTTCACGCCCTTCAGCACGGCCTGGGAGCCGAAGTTCTTGGTGACCTCGGCGATGTCCAGATGCGTGTTGGTGGTAGGGGCCACCGAAGCCGCCACGCGCGGTGCCGGAAGCCTTGAGGGGGATTGTTCGGTCACTGTCCGGCTACTTTCTTGGACTGTTGGAAAAGCAAGTACGTCATGGGGGCGGACAACAGGATCATGAGCAGGGCGTAAGGTGCCGCGCCCGAGTAGTCGATCTCGCTGCTCTTGCTCCAGAATTCGGTGGCCAGGGTGTGCGTGCCATTGGGGGACAGCAGCAGCGTGGCGGTCAGCTCGTTGACTATGGCAAGGAACACCAGCGCGGCCCCGCCGGCGGCGGCCGGAGCCGTGAGCCGCAACGTCACCTTCAGGAAGGACACCAGCGGTGCCTTGCCGAGCGATTGCGCGGCTTCGTCAAGTTCCTTGGGAGCCTGGGCCAGTCCGGAGCGGATGTTGACCAGGGCCCGCGGCAGGAACAACAGCACATAGGCCGCAATCAGGACGCCGGAGGTCTGGTAGATTCCCGGGACCATGCGGATGCTCACGGTCACGAAGGCGAGGCCCACCACGATGCCGGGCAGGGAGCTGGTGACGTAATTGGAGAGTTCAAGCATCTTGCTGAACCAACTGGGGTGCCGCACGGCCAGATAGGCCATGGGGAAGCCGACGACGATTGTCGCCGCGGCGCCTACGGTGCCATAAGCGAGGGTCTGGAACAGTGCCGGAAGGAATTCGTCGGCGGACCAGACGCGCGCGCCTCCCGCCAGCACCCAGCGCAGGACAAAAAAGATCGGCAACCCGAAGGCCAACACGGTGAGGGCAAGCAGGCCTAGCTGGGACGGAAGCTGGTAGTGGCGCAGGGGAAGCCTGGTCGGCTTGGCCTGTGCACCGGAACCGACGCGGGCGTAGCGTGCGGTACCGCGGCTCCTGACTTCCGCCAGGAGCAGGATGAGGCAGAAGAACACCAGGACGCTTGCCAGCATGTTCCCGGCTGTGCCGTTGAACGTGGATTGGAACTGGGTCATGATCGCGGTGGTGAACGTGTCGAAGCGGATCATGGCGAACGCGCCGTATTCGGCCAGCAGGTGCAGCGACACCAGGAGTGCGCCACCCGTCATGGCGATCCGGAGTTGAGGCAGGACAACCCGGAAGAAGATGGCCCATGGTCCCAAGCCAAGGGAGGCCGCGGACTGCTCAATCGCGGGGTCCAGACGCCCCAGCGTCGCCGCCGCGGGAATGTAGACAAGGGGGAAATACGACAGCGTGGCGATCAGCACGCCGGACCAGATGCCCTCCAGCGAGGGGACCGCGGTCACCCACGCATAGCTGTTGACGAACGCGGGAATGGCCAGCGGGGCTGCCAGGGCCACAGCCCACCAGCGATGCCCCCGCAGCTTGGTCCGCTCCACGAGCCACGCGCCACCGACTCCCAACACCAGGCAGATGGGCACCGTGAAGACCACCAGCATCACGGTGTTCAGGAGCAGCTCGCCAACGCGCGGCCGGAAGATGAGTGCGACGGCGGTGTCCCACCCGGTCGCGGCCGTCATGTAAGCGACGTACCCCAGCGGGATGAGCGAAAACAGCGCGATCAGCACGGCCAGGAGGGATATTGCAGAAACGCCGAAAGGCGGGCGGGGGCGCTTGCCCCTGCCCGCCGTCGTCGTGCTCGACGGAGCCTCGGGAATTTCCGGGGAGACGCGAGCCGATAGATCAGTGGTCACAGAATTACAGCAGTCCTGCCTTGGTCATCAGGTCGGTGACCTTTGCGGAGTTCAATTTGGCCGGATCCACGGTAGGAGCTTGCAGATCCTTGATGGGAACGAGTTTAGCGTTCGAGTCCACGTTGGAAGCGATCGCGTATTCGTAGGAAGTGCCGTTCTTGAGGACTTCCTGGCCCTGCTTGCCGGTGACGAACTTGATGAAGGCCTGGGCAGCTGCGGAGTTCTTGGAGGATTTCAGCACGCCGCCACCGGAGACGGACAGGAACGCGCCGGGGTCCTGGTTCTTGAAGAAGTACGGGGTGACGTTCTTGGAGTTCTCGCCGGTCTTCGCCTGGTCGCCGTAGTAGTAGTAGTGGTAGATCAGTGCGGCGTCGACTTCGCCGGCGTTGACTGCCTTCATGGCGGTGCTGTTGCCCTTGTACGCCTTGAAATTGTCCTTCATGCCCTTGAGCCACTCAGTGGCGGCGGCCTCGCCCTTTTGTTCGAGGAGGGCGGCAACAATGGCCTGGAAGTCGGCGCCGGACGGCGAAGCTGCCCACCGGCCCTTCCACTCCGGCTTGGCCAGGTCCAGCATCGACTTGGGCAGCTTGTCGTCGCTGATCTTGGTCTTGTCGTACACCAGAACCGTGGAGCGGGCGGCGATGCCGGTCCACTTGTTGGTGGACGGGCGGTACGCGGCCGGGACCTGGTCCACGGTGGCCTTGTCGATGTCGGCGAAGAGGCCGGCGTTCTCAACCTGGGCCATGGCGGGGGAGTTCTCCGTGAGGAAGACGTCGGCCGGGGATGCCGCGCCTTCCTGGATGATCTGGTTGGAGAGCTCGGTGTCGGAACCTTGGCGGACGGTGACCTTGACGCCGGTCTCCTTGGTGAACGCGTCCACCCATTCCTTGGTCAGGGTGTCGTGCTGGGCGTTGTAGACGGTGATTTCGCCCCCCACTTTAGTGGAAGTAGCAGCGTCGGCGGAAGCGGAAGTGGAACCGGTGGCTGCTGGGGAGGCCGTGCCGTTGCCGCAAGCGGCCAGGCTCAGGGCTGCAGTGGCGGCGAGTGCGATGCCGGCCAGCGCGTTTGCGCGAATCTTCATGAGGGCTTCTTTCTGCGAGCAAATCCAAGGGAACCCGGGGGAAGGAACTGCGGGCTCACAGCTTGAAACTTTAGGTTAGCCATACCTAAATCTCCATCCAGAACGACCTATAGTGACCGGAATCACATGTATTACGCAAGATTTACATGACCTAATAAGCGGAAGCGGTGTGTCGTCGTCCGAGCGAGTGCCTTGCTGCAGTCGATAAGCTGGCTCCATGCCCGGTCTCGCCGAATTCCTGCCGACCTTCCTCGGCGTCGGCGTCCTGATGGCAGTCACGCTGGCACTCCTCTTGGCGTTCCGGACCCCTCACCCTTTCGCGCCCGCATTGGCCATCCTCCGTGGAGCCGCGCAGCTCGCCGCGATCAGTCTTGTTCTGGGCGGCGTCATCACCAGTCCGCTTTGGGTCGCCGTCGCGCTACTCGTGATGTTCGCGGTGGCCGCGATGAGTGCCACCCGTCGGATTGGCTGGAGCCTGCCGCATTTGGGCTTGGTCAGCGGCTCCATGGCCGGGGGTATCGGAATTACCCTCGCCGTCATTTTTGCGACCGGGGCAATCGCGTTCACTCCCCGCTACGCGCTCGCAATTGGCGGAATCGTCATTGGCAATGGAATGACCATCGCAGTGCTGGCCGGCCGGCGCTTCAAGGAATCGGTCTACGAGCATTGGGAGGAAGTTGAGGGTTGGCTCGCGCTCGGCGCCACCCCGAGGCAAGCAACCCTTGATCTCGCCCGGCGGACCGTCTATTCGGCCCTTATCCCGTCAACCGATCAAACCAAGACGACGGGACTTGTCACCCTACCCGGCGCGTTCGTCGGGGCGATTTTTGGCGGGGTTTCTCCCTTTGAGGCAGGCCGCTTCCAGATTGTGGTGCTCGCGGCGATCATGGCGGCAGGTTCCATCACCGCCGTCATGATCATCGGAATCCTCGCGCCGGTACGCGTGCGCCCAGCGACGCTGCGCTGACACTGCCTAACGGGAGCGAGCCTCCGGCCGACAGTAGGAACTGAACCGCCCTCCTACAAGCGCCTCCCTAGCTAAAGCAGAAACGGCCCATGATCGTTGTCACCCGCCTGAACGGCACCCGCTTTGCCGTGAATCCGGACATCATTGAACGGATCCACGAAAGCCCGGACACCCATCTGGTGACCCTCGACGGCGCTACGTACGTTGTGCGGGAAACCCTCGCGGAGGTTGTGGAACTGATTGCGAACTACCGGGCCTATATTCTTCGGCGGGCACAGGACCTCCCCACCGTTACGGGCTATCCCTTGAGCCTCGTGCGCACACCGGAACCGGACGGAAGGTAAGCCATGGATCCCTCAACAATAATCGGCCTGTTCCTGGCCTTCGGCTCGGTGGTCGCCATGGTGACCATCGAAGACGCCAACCTCATGGCCCTCCTGCTTCCCGCGCCCATGGTCCTGGTTTTCGGTGCCACCTTGGCCGTGGGTCTGGCCGGAAACACGTTCCGCGATACCGTGCGGGCGTTCAAGGACCTCCCCAAAGCGTTCAAGGGAAAGACGGACAAGCCTCAAGAAAGCATCGACCAGCTGATCGGCTTTGCCGAGAAGGCGCGGAGCGAGGGCCTCCTCTCCCTCGAAGAGGCGGCCACGGACGAGAAGGATCCTTTCCTGGCCCGTGCCCTCCAGAACATCGCCGACGGCACCGACGCCGAAGAGCTGCGCATCCTCATGGAAGACGAGATCGACTCCAAGATGCGCAGCGACCACGTCTCTGCCAAATTTTTCGCCAGCCTGGGCGGCTACGCTCCAACCATCGGCATTATCGGCACCGTGGTATCGCTGACCCACGTCCTTGAAAACCTTTCCTCGCCCGATCATCTGGGACCGATGATCGCTTCCGCTTTCGTGGCTACCCTCTGGGGTCTGTTGTCCGCGAACTTCATCTGGCTGCCCTTCAGCTCGCGGCTCAAGCGACTGTCCGAGCTGGAAATCGAACGCATGACCCTCCTGATGGAGGGAATGCTGGCGGTGCAGAACGGGACCCAGCCCCTCCTTCTCGCCGAACGGCTCCGCGCCATGGTTCCCGCCGACAGGCTCGGCAAGGTGAAATCCGCAAAGAAGAGCGACGACGACGAAGCCCGCCCCGGCAAATTCGCTTCATCCAAGGCCGCATGAGGTCCCGGCGCCGCCGCGGTTCACCTCCGGCGGAAGAACACGTCGACGAACGCTGGATGGCTTCCTACATGGACATGGTCACGGTGCTCATGTGCATGTTCATCGTGCTCTTCGCAATGTCCACCGTGGACCAGGCCAAATTCGACAAGCTCCGCAATTCACTGGCTACGGGTTTCGGCACGGTGGTCAGCCAGAAGGTGGACACCGCCACCGGGACGGTCGTTCCGCCGGAATACACCAGCGCCGATGCCCAAGGATTCTCCAACCTGGACCTCGCACTCAAGGAAGCGGCCCGGCTCACCGCTTTGCGCGACGACATGAAGTCCAAGCTCGACGCCGCGGGGCTGGGGGCCAACGTGCAGTTCCAGATCAACGAACGCGGACTCACCGTGAAACTCGTAGGATCGCAGACCTTCTTCGAGCCCGACCGGCCGGAACTCACGCCCCGCGCGAGCCAGGTTCTTGGCATGATTGCCCCGGCCATGGCCAAGGCGGCCCTTGAAATCATGGTGGAAGGCCATGCCGCCAACGGAGTCACCTCGTATCCCTCCACATGGGAGCTGTCTTCTGCACGCTCCGTCAACGTCCTCAGGTACCTCGTCGACCATGGGGGCATTTCGGCAGGGCACATCGGCGCCGTAGCATTCGGATCCGCCAGGCAGGTCAACGACGATTCCACCGAGGCGCTGATGGAACTCAACCGCAGGGTGGACGTGGTCGTCCTCTCGGACAAACCCGAAGTGGTCCGCGCCCTGATCCCCGAAGCGCTCAAGGCGAGGGCCGGCGGCCAGTAGCGGCCGGTGCCCTTGTCGCGGCCGGTGCCCTTGTCGCGGCCGGTGACCGAGCGGCGTCGGGCACCATGGAAGTGATCGCCATGGCGAGGTACGCTCGTGGCATGACCCCGGAAGACATCGCCAGGCTCACGTACTTGCGGAAGGCCCGTGACCTGATCGACCGCGAGTATGCAAAGCCCCTCGACGTGCCGACCATGGCCAGCCATGCGTTCATGTCGCCGGCGCACTTCTCGCGGCAGTTCCGGGCCGCCTATGGCGAGACCCCTTACAACTACCTCATGACCCGCCGAATCGAGCGCGCGATGGCGCTCCTGCGCGGCGGAATGAGCGTGACCGACGCGTGCATGGAGGTCGGTTGTACGTCGCTTGGCTCGTTCAGCTCGCGGTTCACTGAACTCGTGGGGGTGCCGCCTAGCACTTACCGCGCCCGGGAGCATCTGGCCGTCGCCGCCATGCCTGCTTGCGTGGCGAAGATACGCACGCGGCCCAGCCGGAACGAAGCGAGCAAGCGTCGGGAAGCGCTTGCAGTCGCCGCGGACTGAGCAATCGCCGCGGATTGACTAGCTGATCGGCCGTAGCCGGCCACAATACGCCAGAGGTCCCGCCCCCGATGGGGCGGGACCTCTGCTGCGTCCGGGACGTCTACTAGCCGGAAAAGCATCACTCCCCGGAAATACGGTCACATTTGATTTGCGGAAGGTACATGCCGTCACAACCGCATTTGAGGATTATTCTGAAGCCATGCCAAATATTCGAGTATCTGAAGCAGCCCGGTTCCTGGGCGTCAGTGACGATACCGTCCGGCGCTGGACCGAGAACGGCATCCTGACCCCGGTCAAGGACGATTCAGGCCGGCTGGCCGTGGATGGCCTGGAACTCGCCCACGTCGCGCGGGACCAGGCCCAGCTGCCTGAGGATCCCACCCGGGTGGGCCGCTCGGCGCGCAACCGCTTCGTCGGCCTGGTCACGGGCATCACTGCCGACAAAGTCATGGCCCAGGTGGAACTGCAATGCGGTCCCTTCCGTGTCGTATCCCTCATGAGCAGCGAGGCGGTCCGGGAACTCGGGCTCGAACTCGGCTCAGTTGCCACAGCCGTGGTCAAGGCCACCACCGTCATCATCGAAACACCCCAAGGAAAGAGCACCATATGAGGATCACCCGCAAGCCTTTCGCCGCGCTGCTCGTTGCCGGCGCCCTCGCGGCGGGGATGACCGGCTGCGGTTCAGGCACTCCCGCCAGCACCGCAAACAGCGGATCCGCCAGCGCCAGCGAAACGCCAAAGCTCTCCGGTACGGTGACGGTTTACGCGGCTGCCTCGCTAAAGGCAACGTTCACCAGATTGGCCAGCGAATTCGAAGCTGCGAACCCGGGTACAAAAGTGGCCCTGAGCTTCGCCGGGTCTTCGGACCTCGCCACGCAGATCACCCAGGGCGCTCCGGCGGACGTCTTTGCCTCGGCAGACACGAAGAACATGGCCAAGCTTTCCGACGCCAAGCTGCTCGACGGAACGGCCAAGAACTTCGCCACCAACGTCCTGACCATTGCCGTCCCGCCGTCCAACCCGGCGTCGATCAGTTCCTTCGCGGACCTCGCCAAGCCGGGTGTCAAGGTGGTCGTCTGCGCCAGCCAAGTACCTTGCGGCTCTGCCGCCCAAACCATCGAAAAGGCCACCGGCACAACCCTGAAGCCTGTCAGCGAAGAGTCTTCCGTGACTGACGTCCTCGGTAAGGTCGCCTCCGGGGAGGCCGACGCCGGACTCGTCTACGTCACGGACGTCAAGGGCGCGGGGGACAAGGTCAAGGGAATCACGTTCCCCGAGTCGGACAAGGCCGTCAACACGTACCCGATCGGCGCTGTGGGCACCAGCAAGAACAAGGACCTGGCCACGGCTTTCATCGCGTTGGTGACGGGAAGCGAAGGCAAGAAGGTTCTCGGCGACGCCGGCTTCGGAACTCCATAACCCCTTGGAAAGAAGCGAGCAGGATTCGAGAAGCGCTGGTCAACGCCGCGGACTAGCGTCGTTGCCATGACTATTTCACTGCAGTACTCACACATCACTGTCAACGATCCCGACGAAGCACTCACCTTCTACCGGGACGCCCTCGGGCTCGAGGTGCTCAACGACGTCGCGCAGGGCGGATTCCGGTGGGTGACGCTCGGCAGCAAGGACCAGCCGGGTGTTGAAATCGTGCTTTCCGAACCGCACGCGGGCCGGTCAAAGGCCGACGGCGATTCCCTCCAGGAGCTGCTCACCAAGGGTGTCCTGGGGCCGATCGTCTTCCGCTCCGACGACGTCGACACGCTCTTCGAAAAGGTCAGGGCTTCCGGCGCGGAGGTCATGCAGGAACCAATCGACCAGCCGTGGGGTCCCCGTGACTGCGCCTTCCGCGATCCTTCGGGCAACATGGTGAGGATTTCGCAGGCTCCGGCCGCGTAGCTTGAACTCACCAAATAGCTAGTTCCTTACGCCCGCACTTTCCTTGCCGATAGTGGCAACCGTGAGTGAACAGGAAGATCAATTCGCGGGACGGCAGCGCACCGTGGACGTCTATGACTTCCGCAGGCCCACCACCTTGCCGCGGCAGCACAGCCGCGTCCTGGAAGTCGCCTTCGAGACGTTCGCCCGCCAATGGGGAACACAGCTCACGGCCAAGGTCCGCGTGAAATCCACCGCGACCCTTGAACAGCTCATCATGCAGAGCTACGACGAATACGCGGCGTCCCTCCCTTCGGTCACCTCGATGGTGCTGTGCCGCATTGAGGGCAGCGAGTCGCGGCTGGTCATGCAGTTTCCTGCCACGGCGGCATTGTCCTGGGTCACCCGCATGCTGGGTGGCGCCAGTGAGACGGCCGTCCCGGATCGGAAATTCACCCAGATCGAGCAGGCCCTTATCAGCCGCATGGTGGAAGACGGACTGGAGGACCTGAGCTATTCGCTTGGTGCCCTGCTGACCACCCCGGTGCGCATGGACGTCATCCAGTACAACTCCCAGTTCGCCCAAGCCGCCGCTCCGGCGGAGCTCATGATCGTGGCCTCGTTCACGGTGAAGATGGGCGAAAGCCTTGCCGCAGCCAGTCTCGCCATTCCCGCCGACATCCTCCTTTCCGGGCTCGGCGACGTGAATCCCACCGTCCACAGCCGCGACGCCGAGGCGCTGGTCCGCGCCCAGGTCACCCAAGTGCCGGTAGACGTAGCCGTCCAGTTGAGCCCCACGCCGGTGACGCCGGCGCAGATCCTGGGCCTCGCCGTCGGGGACGTCATTCCGCTGCCGCACCTGGAGAACCGGCCGTTCGACGTCGCCATCAACGGTACCCGCCTGGCCACCGCAGCCCCGGCCCGCAACGGCTCCCGTGCAGCCGCCGTCATCGTCACAATCGAGGAGAACCAGCGATGAGCATCACCCTGACCCTGCACGAATCCGCGGCCGAGCGTTTGGCCATGCAGTTGCCGACTCCTGCCACGCTGAACGTCTCCGGCATTGTCCCGCCCCAGGCCGCCGCGCCATACGCACCCCTCGCGATTACGGCCACTTTCGTCGGCGCCGTGACCGCGGACTTCGCACTCATCCTCACGGACCGTTCCTTTCTTGCCGCTGCCGGCGGTGGGTTGAGCGGCGGCCCCCTCCAAGGCGGCCTGCCCGCCGGTGCCGTCTCCGGCGGTATCGTCTCCGTCGTTGACGTACTGCGTCCCGCGATGGAACACGCAGCCGACGCGTTCGACGCCGGCGTGCTGGGGGAGTTGCGCGAGGAAGACGCTACCGGGCTGCTGTCCGACCCCGAAACTGCCCTTTTTGAACTGCGCCAGTCTCCCGCGTCCGACGGCGGCCCGACGTTCGGCTGGTTTGCCATCCGGGTCCGCGAACACGGAACCGTGCGGGACACCGCTGCCGCACGGAGCGCCCAGTCCGGTGCCGTTTCGTCCCGCCTCGGACTGATCAGCAACGTCGAAATGGCCCTCACCGTGGAAATCGGCCGCACACGTATGTCCGTGCGCGACGCCCTCGCCCTGGAGCCGGGCAAAGTGATCGAACTGGACCGCTCGGCCGGTGCACCCGCGGACGTCCTGCTCAACGGACGCCTGATCGCCCACGGTGAAGTCGTCGTCGTGGACCAGGACTATGCAGTGCGCATCACACGCATCCTGGATGTCGCCGAGGGAATCTACTAGATGGATTCGCTCGTCCTCGGGCTGCGCGTGCTCGTGGCCCTGGGCGCGGTGCTGGGGCTCATTTGGGTCCTGCAGCGCCGGCTTCTCAAAGGAAAAGCCAAGGGCCGACGCCGGGCCAACACCACCTTGACGGTGGTCAGCCGGCAGACGGTCGGCCAAAAGGCCTCCGTGGTGGTGGTCGACGCCGGCGACAAGCGTTTCCTCTTGGGCGTCACTGAGCACGCCATAAACGTCCTGCACAGCAGCGACGTCCCCGTGGAGCTCCCGGAAACTCCAGCGCCCGGGAGCTTCGCCGATATCTTCCGCGATGCCGGCGGCGCCTCACTTGCGGACAACGGGCCCCAAGCCACGGCTTTCCAAGGCAGTGCACTCCAAGGTAGTGCACTCACTCGCCGCAGCGAGATCCACCGCCGCAGCGAGCCGGACAAATCACAGCCCATGCACGGATCCATCCTTGCCGGCTCCACATGGCGGCAGGCCGCCGAGGCCATCAGGGGACGCCGGAATTGATCCTGACCCTTGGGACTTCCGATGCCCGACGCGCCGGCAGGATATTGCTGGCCGTGCTTTGCATCCTTTTGCTGACGGCCCTGTTCCTGTGGCTGGGCATGTCCGCCGGACATGCGGCCCCGGTCAGCCCGACGCCGCCCACCGCGCCCGCCGTTCCCACCGCACCGGCCCAACCCTCCAACGGAAACGTCAGCATCAATATCAATGGGCTGGACGGAAAGCCATCCACAGCTGTGGTGACCCTGATCGGGATCACGCTGCTCTCGGTCGCTCCTGCCTTGCTGCTCATGATGACCTCGTTCACCAAGATCTTCGTGGTGCTGGCAATGACCCGCAACGCCTTGTCGCTCCCGTCGATCCCGCCCAACCAGGTACTGGCCGGGCTGGCGCTCTTCCTGTCCCTGTTCGTGATGTGGCCCGTGATTTCGGAAATCAACAACGTCGGCATCCAGCCCTACCTGAACGGGACGCTGGACTTCAACGGGGCCGTTTCGGCCGGATCCGCGCCACTCCAGCACTTCATGGTGGCCCACACCCGGCAGGAAGACATCGCCCTCATGACCCGGGCGGCCAAGTTGGATAATCCGGCCAACCCGCAATCGGTCCCGTTGCAGACCCTCATCCCCGCGTTCATGATCTCCGAGCTCCGGGCCGCGTTCATCATCGGCTTCGTCATCTTCATCCCGTTCCTGGTGATCGACCTTGTGGTCTCGGCCGCGCTGATGTCCATGGGCATGATGATGCTCCCGCCGGTGATGATCTCGCTGCCTTTCAAGATCCTGCTGTTCATCCTGGTGGACGGCTGGGGATTGGTGATCACGGCCCTGATCCAGAGTTATTCGAGCGGCTGATGGATACCAACGCAGTCCTGGACATTTGCCTCCAGGCCCTGATTCTTGCGGCCAAGCTGGCCGCGCCCGCCTTGGTGACCGCGCTGGTGGTGGGCCTCGCCATTTCCCTCCTGCAGTCCATCACCCAGCTTCAGGAAGCCACCCTCTCCTTCGTGCCCAAGGCAGTCGCCGTGGCCGTGGCCTTGGTGGTGTGCGGGCACTGGATGATCACCGAGGCTGTCTCCTTCACCAACGAGCTCTTTGCCCGGATACCCGGGCTGATCGGCGGAGCGTGAAGTGGAGTTGCCCTTCAACCAGTCCTGGCTTGAGGTCCTGTTGTTGGCCTCCGTCCGGATGACGGCCTTCCTGGTGGTCGCCCCGCCCTTCTCCCACCAAACAATTCCGCTGCGCATCAAAGCGATGCTCGGCATCGGTTTGGGGCTGGCCGTTTCGCAGCGTCTCTCCGTTGGCTACACGTCGAAGGACACCGCGGGCTTCATCACGGCCGTGGTCCTTGAACTCGTGACCGGGTTGGTCCTTGGCTTCCTCGTTCTCCTCGTCTTCGCGGCCATCCAATCGGCCGGCAGCCTGATCGACCTCTTCAGCGGCTTCCAGATGGCCCAGGGCTTCGATCCCCAGATGATGATCAATGGAGCCCAATTCACCTGGCTGATGCAAATGGCCGCCCTGGCCCTGCTTTTCGCCTCGGATGGCTACCAGCTGGTGATCGGCGGCCTGACCGGGAGTTTCACGGCCTTGCCACTGGCCGGGGGACTGGATTTGGCACAGCCGGTGCACGCGATGATCTCGGTTCTGACCGGGATGTTCCTTTCCGCCGTGCAAATCGCCGGGCCCTTGTTGGTGGTACTGGTACTCGCCGATATCGGGTTGGGGCTCCTTACCCGTGTAGCGCCCGCCCTGAATGCTTTTGCCTTGGGGTTCCCCCTCAAGGTCCTCATCACCCTGGGCCTCGCGGGGTTCCTGTTCCTGGCACTGCCGCGACTCGTTGCCATGCTCGCCGAGCAAGCGGCGAACACACTGATGGGGGTGGGCTGATGTCGGATTCACAGGAGAAAACCGAGCATGCCACTGACAAACGGATGCGGGAAGTCCGGTCCAAGGGGCAGCTTTCCCGCTCGCAGGACCTCACCGCCTGGCTCGCCGTCGGGTCCGCGGCAGCCATGATCCCGTCCACCATCGAGCGTGCCTCCAACGCTGCGGCTGACCAACTGTTCACCGTCCGCGGCGTGATCGCGAACCCCGAGCCTGCCAAAGCCGTCGCAGCGCTCGAAGCCGGGTTTGGTTCCCTGGCACAGGTGCTGGGGCCCCTGTTCGTGGTGGTCATGGTGGTAGTGCTGGCCGGATCCGCGTTGCAGGGCGGCATCCACTTCAAGAAGTTCCGCGCCGAGTTCGAACACTTCAACCTTGTCAGCGGCCTCAAGCGGGTCTTCGGCGGCCAGGCACTGTGGGGCGGCCTGAAAGCGCTCCTCAAGACCGCCGTCGTCGGGCTTGTCCTCTACGTGGTGGTGCAGGGGCTCATCCCGGTGCTGCTCACCGCAGGGGGACTGCCGGTGTCCGGCATCCTGTCGGCAGCAGCCGGAGGCATCGGTTCGTTGATCCAGTTCGCCGTGCTGTCGGGCATGGTCCTTGCCGCCGCGGACATCTTCGTGGTCATGCGCCGCAACCGCAAGAAGACGCGCATGTCCAAAAAGGAGATCAAGGACGAAAACAAGAACAGCGACGGCGATCCCCTCATCAAGTCCCAGCGCCGCTCGCGCCAATTGAGCATGAGCCGGAACCGCATGATCGGCGCGATCGCAGACGCCGACGTCGTGATCGTCAACCCGACGCACGTCGCCGTAGCGCTGAAGTACGACGCCGGCAAAGCGGCACCGCGCGTCGTGGCCAAGGGAGCGGGAGTGATCGCTGCCCGTATCAGGGAAGAGGCGGAAGCGAAATCGGTCCCGATGGTCCAGGACGTGCCGCTGGCCAGGGCACTGCATTCGGCCTGCGAGCTGGGCCAGGAAATCCCCGTTGAGCTGTACAGGGCCGTGGCAGGAGTCCTGGCGTTCGTCATGTCGCTCAAGGCCAGGGGAGCGGCCCGCGGAATGCACCGTTTGCCGGTAGTGGCGGGATCCATGGCCGGAGCCCCCGCGTGAGCCGGAGCCATAGGACACTCACCGCACCGAGCGACCACACCACCCCGGACAGGACACCGCAATGAACAACAGATTCGCCAGGCTCACCGTGCCGGTGGGGATCGTGGGCATCGTGCTGCTGCTGGTGGTTCCAGTACCCGCGCCGCTGCTGGATTTCCTGATCGTCTGCAACATCCTGCTGGCCCTCCTGATCCTGCTCACGAGCATGTTCGTCAAGAAGCCGCTGGACTTCTCCGTCTTCCCGTCCTTGTTGCTCGTGGCTACGCTGTTCCGGCTGGGGCTCAACGTCGCGTCCACCCGGCTCGTGCTGGGACAAGGATTCGCCGGACAAGTGATCGATGCTTTCGGCAAGGTCACCGTGGGCGGCTCCATGATCATCGGCGCCGTGGTGTTCCTGATCCTTGTGGTCATCCAGTTCGTGGTGGTCACCAAGGGCGCCGAACGCGTGGCCGAAGTGGGGGCAAGGTTCACCCTCGACGCCATGCCCGGCAAGCAGATGGCCATCGACGCGGACCTCAACGCCGGCCTCATCACGGACGCCCAGGCCCGAAAGCGCCGCGCAGAGGTGTCCGCCGAGGCCGACTTCTACGGCGCGATGGACGGTGCCTCGAAATTCGTCAAGGGCGATGCGATCGCGGGCATCATCATTATCATCATCAACTTCGTTGGCGGCATTGCCATCGGAGTGCTGCAGCGTGGCATGAATGTCGGCGACGCGCTGAATTCCTATGGGCTGCTGACCATGGGCGACGGGCTCGTCACCCAGATTCCGGCCCTCCTCATGGCAGTGTCCACGGGCATGATCGTCACCCGGTCCAACGCCGAGGAAGACATGGGCCGCACGGCCTCTTCGCAGCTCATGCAGTCGCCCAACGCCTTGCTCATCGCCGGACTGGCCGCGGTGGCCATGGCGCTCATCCCCGGCATGCCGATCGTGCCCTTCCTGCTGGTGGGCGCTGCCCTGCTGTTCGGCTCGAGGCGCCTGGCGGCGCAGCAGAAGAAGCAGAGCGAGGCGGAGGACGCACAGGAAGCAGCCACCCTGAGCTCCGAAGAAGACCCCAACGAGCGGCTCATGCAGGACATGCGCGTCCACCCCGTCGAGATCTTGTTGGCTCCGGACCTTGTTGACATGGTCTCCGGCGCCTCGGACGACCTCCTGGCCCGCGTCCGCTCTTTGCGCCACAAGATCGCCATGGAGTTGGGGATCGTGATTCCGCCCGTCCGCACGCGAGACAACGTCGAGCTGCCACCGGCCACCTATGCCATCCGCATTGCCGGAGTGGAAGCCGGACGCGGCACGGCGCCGTCGGGCAAATTGCTGGCCCTCGGCGATTACCTTGACGCGCTGCCGGGTACCTCCACCGTGGAACCGGTCTTCGGGCTGGCCGGTAAGTGGATTCCCACTGAGATGCGCCATAGCGCTGAAATGACCGGAGCAACGGTGATCGACCGGGTTTCCGTTCTGGTGACGCACTTGTCGTCGATCGTGTCCGCCAACGCCGCTAGGCTCCTCACCCGGGAGGACGTCAGGGTGCTGACGGAAGGCGTGCGCAAGCAGAGCCCGGCCGCCGTCGAGGAGCTCATTCCGGGGCTCATGTCCCTAGCGGAGGTGCAGCGGGTGCTGCAGGGCCTCCTCGGAGAACAAGTCCCCATCAACGATCTTCCGCGCATTTACGAGGCCCTTGCCCTCCGCGCCAAGGTTTCCACCGAGCCCGAGGCCTTGGTCGAAACCGCCCGGCAATCCCTCGGCCCGGCGCTCGCGGCCAAGTTCCTGGACGGCACGGTGCTCAATGTGATCATGATCGATCCGCTCCTGGAACAGTCCATGCTCGAGGATATGCGTCCGGCCGAAGGGGGTACCCAGATCGTCATGAGCCAAGCGCGCCTGGACGCCGTCCTGGCCTCAGTGCAGACATCGGTGGAGGCCGCGGCCAATGCCGGACGGCAAGCTGTCCTGGTGTGCGCCCCGGCGCTGCGGCCCGCGGTCCGGCGGCTCGTGGCGGCTCCCGACGGCGGTGTGCCCGTGTTGTCCTATCGCGAAGTGACGTCTGCCAACATCCAGATCGAAACCGTGGGGGTGGTCCGCCATGCCGAAGCAATACAAGCTTAAGGGCGCGTCCTTGGACGCCATCCGGGTGAAAGCCGAGCAGCAGTACGGGCCCGGCGCGCGGATCGTCTCTGCCGAGAAAGTCACCAACCCGGGAATCGCCGGGCTCTTCGCAGCCAATCGCTACGAGGCCACCATCGAGGTTCCGGGAGCGGGTTCCGCCCAACTAGCTAGCAATAGTTGTCGTTCTGACGGCTCAGAACGACAACAACTGCGAGTCAGTTGGGAGGGCCCTGCGGGCGGGGAGGCGCATGCGTTGCAGGGGCCCGCCATCGCCGCGCTCCTGGAGCAAGCCGACGCGGCTGAGATGGATCTGCACCGTGCCGCGGCAGCAGTTTCAACCGCCTCGCCGGATTTTGCCGGGCTGTTGGAACAGCTGGGGAAGGAGTTCCAGGCGCCGATCTACGGACCACAAGCGCAAGGGCTGCTGACCGCGTTGCCGGCGGCCGCCGTCGGGCACGGCGTTCCTGTGCCCGTGCCGGTGCCACTTGCCGGCAGCGGCAACCTGATCATCCTGCTTGGCCTCGGCGACGACGCCTTGGGACCAGCGCTGGAAATGTCCGTCGCCGAGGGCGGTTCCGATGTCCGGACTGCCGGAGCGTTGACCGCTTTCGGGCACCTCCACGTGGCGGGACGCCAGGGTGCGACGGCGGCGCGCGCCCAAGCGGTCGTCACCGGCCAAACCTTGCTGGTGGCGTATGGACTTGGCAGGCGGGGCGAAGCCGTGACGCATGCGGCGGACATCGCCGCCCTCGCCGCAGACCAGTTGTGGCTGGTTGCCGACGCTGGGCGGAAAGCGGAAGACACGGCAGCCTGGGTCCGTGCGCTTTCCGCCGCACTTGCCGCCGAGCGCGTCCGCGTCGACGCCCTTGCTGTTTTCGGCGCGTCGGAAACAGCAAGTCCCGAGACTGTCAACGGACTCGGCCTTCCCATCGGGTGGGTGGACGGCAAGCCCGCCCGCGTTGCCGTGCTCGGAAAGGTAGATTGAGAGCATGCTGGTACTGACACGCAAGCCGGGCGAACAGATCATGATTGGTGAGGACATTGTCATCACCGTCATGGAAGGCCGCGGCGACGGCGTGCGGATCGGGATCGAGGCCCCTCGAGGGGTGTCCATCCAGCGTCGCGAAGTTGTTGAGGCGATCGCCGCTGCCAACCTTGCGGCTGCCCAGGCCGGCCCCGAAGCCGAGGAACTCGTTGCCGGGCTGCGTCCGCCGGTTCGGAAACGTAAGGAATAGGCGCCCCAAGTGGGGAATGTTGGCTCAGACACCCAAGTTGCCTGCAAGAATGCGATCTGATTTTTGCGATGAAGATTCGGACGATTGACGAGCGGGACATGAACTTGATCTGCGTCGATCCTTCATTTCGAGTGATAGACGTCTGGCTCGACCCCAACAGTGGCGCTTGGGACAAATCGCAGGCATTCGATATTTCGTCCGGCAGCCTCTTGGACGTCCTTGAATGGGCGAAATTGGACAGGCAATCGTGCAACTTTTCGGAGGTTTACGCCTACGATGCAAACCCGAACTCAGGACAGCCAAGCTTTATTCTCCTGCACACTGTCGTCCACCGGTAGCCGTCGCTAAGCCAACCCCAGGAACTCCCTGAGAAGCGGCAGCGAGCAATCCCTCGTCACGGCCAAGGCCCGTTCGATATTGGCGTTTTCCGCTAGCAGCATCACGTCATCCACCGTGCCCGCTTGCACGATCGCTCCCGGCGCCGATGGGGCCATAATGTCGCCGGGCTGCACAGAGTCAAGCGGCGGGTTCCGAGCCCCTTGTGGCCCCATCAGGAGAGACTCGAGGTTGGCGGCCGCGGTTGTTTCGACTTGCTTGAGCAACAGGACGAGTTCACGGTGGTGTTCCTGAAGTAGTTCCGGCCAGATTCCAGGCGGCGCCACTGAAGCGATCATTGGCAAGGTGGCGTTCGCCGGCAGGCGCCACTCGATCGCTCGGGCCGACGACTCGATGTTCCGGGAAAGCGTGTCGAACCGAAGGTTTTCGAGGACCTTTTCCACATCACCGGCAGCGAATTTCAGCCAATGCCAGTTGCCTGCCCGAACGTGCAGCAACTGCGTTTCAAGCCGGTACAACAGCAGTTCCAGCTGTCTCCGCTCGCGCCACAGCAGCGCCGAAAGCTCATCCGCCCCCACGGTTCCCCATTCCCCGGTTTGGCCTCGGAAGATGGTTCCGAGGCCTGTTTTTGTATCTTTTTCATGAGCGTACACGCATTGTTATTTTTCAGATGGTATGTTCACTGAATACATGTCTGTTCCATGTAATCTTCGGCACGTTGCATCGTCTCAGCAGCTCGCCCATGAAGCCCCTGGAATCAGGCTTGGCAACTCAATAAACAGGTCTCATGGGGGGACTAATTTTGAATCGCGAAGAACGCAACGAGCTGGTGCTGCAGCACTTGCCGCTCGTTGGCTACTTGGTGTCGGAGCTCTGCGCGAGGGCTTCTCATTTGTCGCGCGACGATTTCGCGTCGGTAGGGTCCGTGGCGTTGATAACGTCTGCCGATTCCTTCGATCCGAACCTCGGAGTCCCCTTCGGCGCGTTTGCGCGCCGCCGGATCGTCGGAGCCTTTGCGGATGAGATGCGGTCCAGCGACTGGGCCACCCGATCAGCCCGTAAACGCATCAAGGAAACCATGTCGGTCCAGGAAACGCTGTCGGGCGTTCTTGGCCGTACACCTTCGGTTGCCGAAACCGCATCGGCCCTCGGCGTCGAACGCAGCGTCGTGGAAGCCGCCCTGGCCGACGCCGCACGGACGCTGTCGCCCCTGGACGACGTCGTCGTGGACACTGTCGCCGCGGACACCATCTCCCCGGAGCATTCGGTCCTGGCCGATGAGCGCCTCAAGTACCTTCGCGCCGCCGTCGAGGCCCTGCCGGAAAAGATGCGGTACGTCGTCAAGGAGATCTACTTCGCGGGGCGGACCGTCAAGGAACTCGCCGAGGAACTCGGTTCAACGCACGCTGCGGTCTCACAGCAACGTGCCGAGGGCATCCGCCTCATGCGCGATGGACTGTCCGCGCATTACGCGGACGATCCCGGACAGTCCTTTGAGCCCCAATCGCGCATTACTGCCCGTCGCCGGCACGACTACCTCTCGACCCTTGCCACCGCAACATTGGGCGGAATTACCCGTAGTTTCGGCTCGCCTGATGCTGCCTTGAACCGGGCCGTCTAGACTCCGCCTACTTTGCCGTCGGCACGCGGCGAAGCACGACGGCGGCAAGGACTGCCGCTCCTGCCATCAGTACCAGCCCGATCGCCGCTGTGATGTGGACCCCCGATTCAAAGGCGGCACGCGCGGCGGAGGTCAGGGCGTCGCCCAACGGCTGGGGTAGTGTGGCCGCGGCGTCCATGGCTCCGGCGAGGGTCTCCCTCGAGCGTTCGGCTGCGTGGCCGGACAATTCGCCCGGAAGCAACAAGTGGTGTTGGTAGGACGCTGTCAGGATGGAGCCAAGCACGGCTGTGCCCAGCAATGATCCGAGTTCGTAGCCCGTTTCGGAGATCGCCGATGCAGCACCCGCCTTGTCAGCAGGGACCGCGCCGAGGATCAGGTCGTTGGAGATGGTCTCGGCCGAGCCAACCCCGATGGCCAGCAGCAGGAGTGCCGTCAAAAGGTACCCCGGCCCCTGGCTGTGGTTGCCCAGGGCGGCCACGAGGTATCCCACTGCGCTCAGCGCCAGGCCCGATGCCACCACCAGTCCCGGGCGGATCCGCTTGACCAGCGGAACCACCACCAGGCCCGCCACGATGGTGGCAAGCAGAGCCGGAACCATGGCGATCCCCGCCTGCATGGGGGATTGGCCTTCCACGAGCTGCAAGTGCTGCGCGAAGAAGTAGATGAAGCCGGTCATGGAGAACAAGGACAAGACGTTGGCCGTGATGGCCGTGCTGAAGACCTTGTTCCGGAAAAGCTGCACGTCCAACATGGGCGATGCCAAAGAGCGCTGCCTGCGGACGAAGACGATTCCCATGGCCACGCCGAACGCCGTGAAGGCCGCGGGTCCAGGACCAAAACCGTGCACGGCTGACTCCTTGATGCCATAAACCACCGGAGCCATGGTCAAGATGGACAGCACGACGCTGGGAACGTCCGGCTTTCCCGGGTTGCGGTCCTTGGACTCGGGGATGAGGAACGGGCCGAAGGCGAGCAGGGGCAGCAATAGTGGCACTGCAACCAGGAACACGGCTCCCCACCAGAAATGCTCTACGAGCCAGCCGCCGAAGATCGGCCCGAGCGCGGCACCGCCGGAGAATCCCGCTGCCCACACGGCGACGGCGAGCCGGCGGCGGTTCGGGTCCGGGAAGATGTTGCGGATCAAGGAAAGCGTGGACGGCATGAGCATGGCTCCGAAGATGCCCATGCTGGCGCGTCCGGCGATGAGCCATTCAGCCGACGGCGCGAAGGCGGTGACCGCTGAAACTGCGGCGAAGCCCGTGCTGCCGATCAAAAGCAAGCGGCGGCGGCCGATCCTGTCGCCCAGGTTTCCCATCGACACCAACATTGCCGCGAGCACCAGGGGATAGGCATCCACGACCCACAGCAGCTGCACGCCCCCCACTTCCAGCGACCGGGCGATTTGCGGCAAGGCAAACGTCAGGGCCGTATTGTCCACAGCCACCAGCAGCACCGGGAACATCAGGAGCGCCAAGGCAGCCCAATCGCGCCACGGGGCGGATTGGATCGAGAGGGTACGGGGGTGCTGGGTTGTGGACGGCGTGAACATGAGGATAACTGTACCGTCTGGACGGTATAGTTTCAATCTGACTCATCGAACTGCCACATCGAACTAAGGGATGATGGACACCATGCCGCGAAAACCTATTGCCCGGGACGCTGTCCTGGATGCCTTTGAAGCCCTGCTGATCGAGGTGGGGGAGCGGGCTGCCACCCTCGACGCCGTCGCCAAGCGCGCAGGCGTCTCCAAGGGCGGCTTGCTTTACCATTTCCCCAACAAGGAAGCCATGATCGGCTCCTTGCTCGAACGCATGGACAGGCTGGCCGCGCTGGACATCGAGGCAATGAAGGCAGCTCCCGAAGGCTCGGCCGCGTTCTTCATCAAGTCTTCCCTTTGGGCGGACACCCCCTTGGACCGGGTGTTCGTGGCAGCCACGCGGCTCGCGGAAGTGGCCCACGAAGAAACCCGCAGGCGCTTCGCCGGGATCCAGCAACAATGGCTCGATGTGCTCGCCGAGGAAGTGGGGCCCGAGATGGCCAAAGCCGTCCGGTACATGGGCGATGGACTTTACTTCAACGCGATGCTTGAGGGTGGCGCCGGCGATACGGAAGTCAAGGCAAGCGCCAGGAGCGCCGACGTCGGTGCGCTGCTGGCCGCCGTCGAACGCCTCCGTGGCTGAGTGGCCACCCAACTCACTCGCAGTTGTTGTCGTTTTGACGCTCCAAAACGACAACAAGTGCCAGTCAGTTGGGAAAGTCCGGCGGCTCGGTGACCATATTTGCGGACGCGGGCAGTCCATAGGACAATTGGGAGTTGTGGCAGCCGTCACCGGCAACCACAATCCGATTCACACAACTGAATACGCCTTTGATCTGCGGCGGGAGAGTCCTGCAGGCATGTGATGCAGGCGCCGTAGGAGCAAATCCTCCCCAGGAATCTCTCAGGCCCACGCACCGCCGCGGCAAGGCAACTCTGGAAAGCAGCGCGCTGACGCGTGCTCACCGACGGTGCAAGCGGAACAGTGCCACAAGCATGGTTTCGCGGAAACTCTCAGGTCCAATACAGAGCGGGGAGGAACCCGATTAGCTGTGGCGCACCCTGCGCCGCCTTATTTATGGAGTTCCTTCGTGACGGTTAGTTCAACCTCCACTACGTTCGTTGACCGGCATATTGGCGCCCGCCGCCAGGCCGACATTGACATCATGCTCAAGTCTGTTGGCTACGACAGTGTCGATTCGCTCGTAGACACCGCGGTTCCCAATGACATCCGCCAGGACAAGCCCCTCACCTTGGCCAACGCCCTGAGCGAGGTGGAGGTCCTGGCCGAGCTGCGCAAGCTGGCGGCCAGGAACAAAACGGCCGTGCAGATGATCGGCCAGGGCTACTACGACACCGTCACTCCGCCGGTGATCCGCCGCAACATCCTCGAATCCCCGGCCTGGTACACGGCGTACACCCCGTACCAGCCGGAAATTTCCCAGGGCCGCCTCGAGGCGCTGCTGAACTTCCAGACCATGGTCCAGGACCTCGTGGGCCTGCCGATCGCCAATGCGTCCCTGCTGGACGAAGCGACCGCCGTCGCCGAGGCGGTCCTGATGAT
>NZ_JBFTOG010000054.1:0-28310 GCF_056397865.1 Arthrobacter sp. 05L417 | reverse complement strand
TTCCTCGTCCCGTGCGGCTGCAAATAGTACTCATGCATGAACTCACGGATCTCTTCACGCGTAAAACCCTTGTTATCAACGGCCATCGCCGGCTCCTTCAATCAACAGGTAATGAATGACTCACAACCAGCTTGACGATGAGGGAGCGTCCGCAAGAACACGCACAAACCTGAGCGAGCGTCCGTAAAAACAAGCACAAAGGTGAGCGAGCGTCCGGTCTGCGTGTCAGGCCGGACGCTCGCTCAGCTATATGGCCGCAAACCCCAACCCTCGCTCACCTATAACGCCAAAATGCGAAACCCTCGTGCAGAAGACCAAAGGGCCGCCCGGACAGACCGGGCGGCCCCTTCGCGACGCGCAAATAGCCGGCTGATACGGAAAAGGCCTGACGACTCGCGAATATAGGCCGCGCCAGGGATTTTCTGCGTCATCAGGCCTTCGACGCGTCGGCGGCACCCACGCCGGGTGCCGCCGTCGAACTGCTACTTCCCCGTCGGCCATCCCGTGTACGACTCGGCAAGGTACGCCCGCGCGTGCCGGGAGGAGACCACGGAGTGGAGCTCGCCGAGCTGGCGGGCACGGCCGAAGTCGTCCGAGCCGGGAACGGTGTGCAGCATGGACGTCATCCAGTACGAGAAGTGCTGGGCCTTCCAGACGCGTTCCAGGGCGCGGTCGCTGTAGGACTCGAGCAGCTCGCCGGAGCCATTTGCGTAGAACGAATCGAGGCCTTCGAAGAGAACTTTGACGTCGTGGAGGGCCAGGTTCAGCCCCTTGGCACCCGTCGGCGGAACCGTGTGGGCCGCGTCGCCGGCTAGGAACAGGTTTCCGTAGCGCATCGGCGTGTGGACGAAGCTACGGAACGGCAGGACCATCTTCTCGAGGACCGGCCCTTCCTTGAGTTCAAAGCCGTTTCCGTTGACGCGCTTGCGGAATTCGGACCAAATACGCTCGTCGTCCCAATCGGCCACGTTTTCCTTGGGATCGCACTGGAAATACATGCGCTGCACGTTCTCCGTGCGCTGGCTGATCAGGGCGAAACCGTTCTCGGAGTTGGCGTAAATCAGTTCGTCCGAGCTGCGCGGGGCCTGGGCGAGGATGCCGAACCAGGCGAAGGGGTATTCGTGGAAGTACCACTTGCGGTTGGCCTCGGGGATCTGGAAGCGGCAATGGCTGCGTGAACCATCGGCGCCCACCAGGAAATCCGCCTGGATCTCGAATTCCTGGCCCTCGGCGTCGGTGAACCAGACTTTCGGTTTGCCTTCGAGGTCGTGGATGGTGGTGTCCGTGACGCTGTACCGGACGTCGCCGCCGTCGTCATTGCGCCGTGCAGCGAGGTCAAGGAAGACGTCCGTCTGCGGGTAGAGCCAGACCGATTCTCCCACGAGCTCCTTGAAGTCGATCCGGTGGCTTTCGCCGTTGAAGCGCAGTTCGATACCGTCGTGCCTGTCGCCCTCGCGCAGCACGCGGTCGGAAACACCGCTTTCCACGAGCAAGTTCACGGAGCCGTGTTCCAGGATGCCCGCGCGGACGGTCTCGGCTATCTGTTGGTGGCTGCGGACCTCGATGACGGTGGATTCGATCCCCGACTTCGCGAGCAGGTGGGAGAGCATGAGGCCGGCCGGGCCCCCGCCCATAATGGCCACTTGGGTGGTGATGATCTTACGTGCCATGGTGTTCCTCGCTTCATTGCGGAACCGCGCCTGAAGGCTGCGGTGGTTCTGCTGATCAGTGTGACCCCCACCGCATGGTCGGTGTTATACGAATTCCGTTCAACGGAAAATCCTTAAGCGTTCCGCTGCTCCCCGAGCTGGCGCCCGATTCCGCGGGCCGCCGTCTGCAGCGCGGGTACCAAGGCCTGCAGGCGCATTTCAGCGAGGGGAACCACGACGCCGAGCGCGGCTACCGTGCGCCGCTTGCCGTCCGCGACCGGCACCGCGATTCCCCATGTGTCCGGATCCACTACGCCCGCGAGCTGCGCGTACCCCTGCTGGGCGGTTTCGGCCAAAAGGTGACGGACGACGTCGGCCGTCACCTTTCCGGCGGGGTCGCTGAACTGTTTGAGGTACTCAGCCTGCTGTTCCCGCGGCTGGCTAGCCATCAACGCCAGCCCAGCCGAAGAGATATGAACCGGCATGCGGCCGGCAACCCGGGCGCGGTTGGCCACGGATCCCCGGCGGGACAGCCGCTCGACGAACAATGCCTCCCAGCCGTCGAGCACGGCAAGGTTCACGTTCTGGTTCAGGACCTGCTGGATATCCTCCATGAACGGCAGAGCCGCTTGCCGGAGGGCCAAGGTGGGTGAATTCCGGTTGACGAGTTCCCACAAACGCAGGCCCAGGCGGACATCTCCGCCGACGGCCAGCTCCAGGAGCCCGTGGTCGGCGAGTTGCCGGACCAGGCGATGGGCGCTTGTGAGGGGCAAGCCGGCAGTCTCCGCGAGTTCGGAAAGCCGCAGTGACGTGGATCCTTCGGGGAACGCCTCGATGATCCGGACGATGCGATCCACCACCGAATCGCCGGATGCCGAGTTGGCCACTGCGCCTTCACCACTTCCCGCGGATTCCATTGAATGGGGGCATCAGTTTACATCGGCGCGGAGGGATCCGCTGTGTCATCCCTGGTTTCCCGCCGCGAAATCTCCAAGCCAATCGCGTCGTAGTGCGCCAGGACTACCGGCGAGGCAGACGTACTGGGCTGGTCCAGCAAGCCAAAAGCGAAATCACTGGCGGCAAGGAGTTCTTCATCGGTGCACTTGTCCAGCGGTTGGAGTCCCGCCGCATCGATCGAGGCTGCGAATTCGCCCGTGATCTCGATCGATTTCGATCCCGTTGCGGCTTGCGCGAGGCTCGCAGGCTTGTCCGTGAATTCCAGCGAAACTCCGTAGCCAGCGCCAAGGCCCACTTCCGTCGTTCCGCCGTCGATCGCGTTGAGGTCGTTGCGGAGTCCCGCCAAAGCCTGCGATTCGACAATCGCGGCGCGGGAAAAGCCAACTCTGATGTGGGAGGTGATGCCCATTCGACGAATCCGGCGAACGATGTGAACGAGTGCGGGCCTCGAATCTTGATTGAGGCTTCCCCGTACGTCGATTTCGACGGCGTCCGTGGAGACATCGAATTTCACAAGGGCGTGCAATCTACGGTCCATAGGTACTCCAAATAAGGGTGTCTATGGCCGACGGCTCAACCTCAAGAAGGTTATCGCCTCGCCCCCCTTGTTGTACACCCCACGAGTTGACCCGCGGCGGGCCCGGCTCACCCTGCCCGGCTGCGGCCCGGCTCCTGGGTCGGTTCTTCGAAGTGGGTCAGGGTGCCCGCTGCGTCAACAGAATCCACCAGGGACTTGGCGATATCGCGCAATTTCACATTGCGATTGCTTGAGGCTTCCGTCAGGATCCGGACAGCGTCCTCCTGGCTGCAGCGGCTCTGTGCCATGACAATTCCTACCGCGATGTCTATGACCGTGCGGGACTCCATCGCCGCCCGAAGGTTCTTTGCGCTATCCGCATGGAGGGCGAACCTGATGGCGAGACGCAAGGCCTGCGATACCTCACGGGTGTATCCGCGGGCCCGGTCTGCGGCCCTTTGGTCGAACTTGTAAGGCGCTTCGGAGTACAGGTTGAGCGCCGCTTTTGCCTCTCCCTCAAGGTTGAACGGCAACGACAACACCGACCTCAGGCCGTGCGACGCAACCGCGGCCGCATAGTCGGGGCCCCAACGGTTCTCCTCAAGAAGATCCGGGACGTGGACTTCCCGATCCTCTTCGGCAGCCGTCAAACATGGACCCTGGGCCAAGGAATACTGGATCTCGTCCACTTCGCGGGCCGCATCACTGCTCCAACCAATCGTGAGTGCCTTCCGCTCGCGCAGCAGCGTGATCCCGCAGAGCGCATCATCGCCGTCGCCCGCCATCTGGTGGGCAGAAAAACGAGCCAGCTCATTGAGGAAGTCCTCGAAGTCGGCACTCTCCAGGATCAGGTTCTGGATTCGGTCGATGGTAGTCAAACTGGTATCTGCAGGAAGCATGGCGCGTTCTCCTGGTGAATATGCTGATTGGGGCATGTGGAAACAATAAGTCCCTTTACATAAGGTCCCACACGGCTGGCAATTGAGAAACACCCAGGCCGATTCTCCCAATAGGCGCCTTCGGGTTCCAGCACCTTCAGCTCTAGCTAGCGCCGCATGACGAGTGCTGTCTTGGCGTACATGGCACTCGCCGCGAGTTCATAGAACACGACGATCAGTCCGAGCACTTGGCCAGCATCCGTTACAGTGCATTCGACCGAGCGGTCGCTCGTGCGTCGCGCACCCGGAATCGACATTGCAAGCTCGGCGGCGTTTGCCGTCGGCATGTCCACAGCAACCGTGAACTGCTCCGGCAGTTCCGAAACTGTGAGAGCCGCCGCGTTACGCACGACGCGCGCCGCGGCTTCGCGAATGGCGTCGCGAGCCACGGAAGGCGCAACCGATGCGGTGGAAGTGTAACCGTGCGCGACTTTGACCTCGACTACCTCGACTCCCGCGAATTGCTTCCGAGCGATACGGCAGATCACGTCATCGCCGCTGACGAGCCCGACGGGGACGCCGAGCGAGCTCGCGTACATGGCGTTGACCTCGGCCTCCGAGACCACCGCGCCGTTCACCCGCACCTCCGTGAAGTGGCTCGAAAAGGTGTGCGCAAGCACCCCGTGTTCCCCTGCGGGGGCGTGATAGCCGATGAACAGGGCGACGTCGCAATCCGCCGTGAGCCCCTCGGCCATGCACTGTGCCTTCGGACTGCCGAACACGACGATGGCCCGGGGGTCAAGAAGCTCGTGAATCAGGTTGTCCATCGTGCCGTGCGAATCGTTGATGACCACCTCGTCCGCACCCCCATCGAAGGCACCCGCGATTGCGGCGTTCGCCTCGAGCGTCATCAATTCTTGCGCACGTGGATAGCCATAGCCGCCGCGAACGACCTGGTCGAACGTCGCGACGCCGGCGACGCCCTCCATGTCGATCGAGATGAATGTCTTGATGCTCACAAGTTCTCCTTCGAATCTGGGGCGCGCAGACGGGACTGCGCTCATAGAACCCCAGTATTGCGGCGACACCCCTAGCCGCACCTGAGTCAGAGCAACCAAACAAAGCTTCAGCATTGTGCGATCGGACGAAGTACGGGGGCTGTGGAACGTCGATTGTAGAGGGACAAGACATCAATGGACTCAGCGCCACGAGAAGGGGAATCACCGTGACGAGCAACACCTTTACGAACCGCCCGCTTGAGCTCGAAGATATCGCGCGCTTCGTTGTGCCAGCCGAGACCGCCATCTCGCCCGATGGCAAGCTCGTGGTCTTCACACGCACGGAAACCTTGAACGGCAGGGCGCACAGCTCACTCTGGGCGGTCAGCGACGGCTCCGAGGCCCGCCCTCTGACGAGCGGCCCGGCCGATTCCGCGCCGCAATTCGTTCCCGATGGCTCCGCGGTTCTCTTCCTCCGGGCATCCGCTGGACCAGCCCAGGTGTATCTACTGCCAATCGGAGGAGGTGAAGCGCGGGCACTTAGCCGGACCGCCGATTTCCCCCTGGGTGTTACGGCCGCGCGCATCAGCCCCGACGGCCTCCGCCTCGCCATCACCGCACCAGTTTCACGCAACGTCACGGGGTCCGCGGTGGAAGAGCCGATCGTGATCGACAGGCTCGGCTTCAAGACCGATGGGGTCGGTTGGAACGCAGCGGTTCGACTGCACCTCTTTGTAAGTGAAATCGCATCCGGCCGAGCGCGACGCCTCAGCGACGGGGACTGGAACGCGAGCGAGGCGAACTGGTCGCCCGACAGCCTGCTGATCGCCTTCACAGCCGCCATCGAACCTGGCAGTGACGTTGATTGGACGAGCGGCGCCTACGTGATCGACGTCGACGCCAAAATGCCGCTGCCGCGCCGAATCGGCCAAGCCAGCAGCCTCAGCGGGGCACTCGCATGGTCACCGGACGGTGGCTCCGTGATCGCAGTCGGGAACACCGCCCCGCGCACCGGGAATGCCGAGCTCCTTCGTCTTTACGTCGGCACGGATGAGACCGACGCGTCGTTAACTGCCCAGCTCGACCGCAATGTCATGGCTGGCTTCCCGGGCTACCCAGGCGGGCGCCCAACGTTTCGCGCCGACGGCTCCGAGATCCTCTACTGCCTACGAGACCGCGGCTGGACGCAGCTGCACGCGGTCACCCCCGATGGCACGAGCTCACGGGCATTGGTCGCGGGGCCCCACCAGGTGGTCTCTGCCCTGTCCGTTGCGTCTGCATCCGCACGTGTCGCCTTCGTGCTCACCACCCAGCAGAGCCTGGGTGAGGTCGCGACGCTAGACCTGGCGACGGGCGTCCTCACCGTGCTCACGAGATTGCGCGAGAGCACCCTCGCCGGCATCGAGCTGTTCGAGGCCGAAGAACGCGAGTTCACAATCTCGGATGGCACACGCGTTCATGGTTGGTTGCTCTCGGCCCCTGAGACGGATGGAGCGGCACCCCTGCTGCTCGACATTCACGGCGGCCCACACAACGCCTGGAGTGGTGTCGCTGAAGGTGTTCATCTTTACCACCAGGTCTTGGCGGCGAAGGGCTGGCGCATCCTTATGGTGAACCCACGCGGCTCGGATGGCTACGGGGACGCCTTCTACCGGGCCGTAAACGGGGGCTGGGGTACCGCCGATGAACGCGACTTCCTCGAGCCGATCGACACGCTCGTTGCCGAGGGCCTCGCCGACCCAGATCGCCTCGCCGTGACTGGTTACAGCTACGGAGGCTTCGGCACCTGTGCGCTCACGGCAGCGACCACCCGGTTTGCCGCGGCCGTCGCAGGCGGCCTGATCTGCAACTTCTCCAGCATGGCCGCCGATGGCGAGCACGCCGCGTACTTCTCTGAGATGAGCACCGGGGTTGCGCCGCTCGGCCACTACCGCGAGCTTCTCGACGCCTCGCCGATCGCCCGGGTCACCAATGTCACAACGCCGACCCTCATGCTGCACGGAGCCGAGGACGCATCCTGCCCCGTCGGACAGGCAGAGGAATGGTTCAAGGCCCTACGCCTCGCCGAGGTGCCAGCTCGCCTTGTTGTCTACCCGGGCGGGAGCCATCTGTTCATCCTGGACGGCCCGATCGAGCATCGCATCGACTATAACCGCCGTCTTATCGAGTGGCTCGAAAGCTACGCGCGGCCCGTCTCCCGCGCGCGGCCGCGCGGTCTCACGGCCGCCGGTCAAGGTGCCGGCTTCTGGCGCCGTCGCCTAGGCGTTCTTCGCACGCGCTACGGTGTCACGGCTGCGCAGTTCGGCATCGTGCGGCTCAACGAGAACGGCACCCCGATCGAGTGCACGACGGCGAGCTCGGGAGTACTCGACATCGGCTCCGGTGTATCCACGACGGACGACGCGCTTTTCCAGATTGGCTCGATCACCAAGGTCTGGACAACGGTCCTCATCATGCAACTCGTCGACGAAGGGCGCCTGGACCTGGATGCACCGGTGCAGAGCATTCTGCCCGATTTCGCCCTCGCGGATCACTCCACCGCTGCCGCCGTCACCGTGCGGCACCTGCTGATTCACACGAGCGGCATCGACGGAGACCTCTTCACAGACACCGGCCCGGGCGACGACTGCGTCGAGCGCTACGTCGAGTCACTGAAGAGTGCCAAGCAGGTGCACCCGATCGACGAGCGTTTCTCGTACTGCAACGCAGGCTTCGTCGTCGCGGGACGGATCATCGAGGTGCTGCGAGGCTGCACCTGGGACGCCGCGCTACGAAAGCACATCATCGCTCCCATGGGACTCGAACACACGATCACCCTGACCTCGGACGCCCCACGCTTCGCCACCGCAACCGGGCACTCTGGTTTCGGCGATGCGGCCCAGCCGGTTCCGAGCTGGTCGATCACGCGCTCCATGGGGCCAGCCGGCCTGATCACGGCGAGCATCGGCGACCTGCTCAGCTTCGCCCAGACCGCGCTCCGTGGTGGTGTCGCTCCCAACGGCACCCGCATACTCTCCGCCGAATCGGCCAGGGCCATGCTCGAAGAGCAGGTGAGCCTGCGCGCAGTGTCGCCCGCGACCGTTGGCTGGGGGCTCGGTTGGTTCCTCGAAGACTGGAAGGGAACATTCGTCTACGGACACGATGGGGGTACCATCGGCCAACGCGCCTATCTGCGGGTCTTCCCGGAGGACGGTTTCGCGCTCGCGCTGCTGACCACGGGAGGCCAACCGGACGGTCTCTACCGAGAATTGTTCGGCGATGCCGCTAGTGCCATCTCGACGGCGAGGATTCCGGATGCCCTGCAGATGGACTCGAGCGGCGCGTCCGCCGCGCTTGCCGCGATTGCCGGACTTGCCGGAGGGACTGCCCGGAAACCGCTTAGCTACGCGTCGGGCGGAGCGGCGCTCACTTTTGAGAACGGCGAGAATGGTCCGCAACTCACAATGCGGGAACTCACGGACATCCTGCAGGACGGCGAGGAGCCCACAGCAACCACTCTCAACCTTGTGCCCGCTACCCAGCCCGGGGTCTTGCTCTTCACCGCGCCCGACTCCGCGGGCTGGGCACAATTCCGTCCGCTTGAGAAGGGCGCCTATCTCGGTTACCGCTATATGCCGCATGGTGATGCCTCGTGATCAGTGGTCTCCTCACGAGCGAGGCCAGTCGCGACAAGATCGCCTCACTTGCCGAGGCCGAGGCTGACGCCCTGGCCGTGGCCAGCGGGGTCAGCGTTCGCACCCTGCACGGCCCGGCCGAGATGGAGCTGGCCTCTGCCCTTCTCGCGACAATCTGGAAGGCCGAAGGAAATGAGCCACACATCGACCCGGGCCTTCTTGTCGCGCTCGCCCACGCCCACAACTACGTGGCCGGCGCTTACCGCGGCGCGGACCTTGTTGCCGTGTGCGTCGGGTTCTTCCACCCGCCGCCCGACCGGGCGCTGCATTCACACATCGCGGGCGTCGTCGGCGGGAGCGACGGGGCCGGGGTCGGCAAAGCGCTCAAACACCATGAGCGGGCCTGGTGCCTTCGCCGCGGGACCAACACCATGACGTGGACCTTTGATCCGCTCATCGCGCGCAACGCCTACTTCAACATTCACCGGCTCGGGACAGCCGCAATGGAATACTTGCCCAATTTCTATGGAGAGATGACGGACAGCATAAACCGCGGCCAGGACAGTGACCGGATGCTACTCGTCTGGGATCTGCTGCGGGAGCCCGGTGCCCGCATAGCGGCCGGCACCTCGGAACCGGAGGCCTGTGTCCTCTACAACGAGGACGGCGTGCCGCGTCTCTCCCTCGACTCCCTGGGCTCAGCGCAGCGCGTCCGGGTCGAGATCCCCTCCGACATCGAAACGATGCGCATCGAGCATCCCGATCGAGCCGCTCGCTGGCGCCCAGCGCTCCGCGACGCCCTCGCAACACTCATGAACGACGGTTGGCAGGTCACCGACTTCGCCCGCCGAGGCCACTACAGTCTCGAAAGGACCCCCACACGTGCGCATTCTCAGCATTGACCTCATCGATATCACCCTGCCCCTTGTCTCGCCATTCACCACCTCGTTCAGCACCCAAACCTCGCGCGCACCGCTGCTCGTCAAGGTGACGGCCGAGCACAATGGCCGTGAGGTGACCGGCTGGGGCGAGTGTGTGGTTCTCGACGAGCCCGTTTACTCGCCTGAGTACCTCGATGGCGCGCGCGAGGTCTTGCAGCGCTTCCTGATTCCGGCGCTCTACGCCTGGCAGGATGCTGGCAAGGCGCTCACCGCCGAGCTTGTCGGCCACGTGCTTGAGCACCTCGTTGGCCACCGCATGGCGAAGGCCGCACTTGAGATGGCGATCCTCGATGCCCAGCTGCGGGCGACGGATGTCTCCTTCGCCTCCTATTTCGGCGCCACTGTCGACGCGGTCCCGTCCGGCGTTTCGGTCGGAATCCAGAAGTCAATCCCGGATCTGCTCTCTGCGGTAGGCGACTATGTCGACCAGGGTTACGTGCGCATCAAGCTCAAGATCCAGCAGGGCTGGGACATCGAGCCCGTCCGTGCAGTGCGCGAGCGCTTTGGCGATATCCCGTTGCAGGTTGACGCGAATACCGCCTACCGGCTCGTCGACGCCCCGCACTTGCGCAAGCTCGATCCTTTCAACTTGCTGCTGATCGAGCAGCCGCTTGCTGAGGACGATCTGCGCCAGCATGCCCTCCTCGCCCGAGAGATCTCGACACCGATGTGCCTGGACGAGTCGATTGTCTCGGCCGCCTCTGCCGCCGACGCCATCGCCATGGGAGCCGCCGCAATTATCAACATTAAGCCCGGACGCGTTGGCGGATACCTCGAAGCCAAACGCATTCACGACATCGCCGTTGCCAATGGGGTCGCTGTGTGGTGCGGCGGGATGCTTGAGACCGGCCTCGGCCGCGCGGCAAATGCGGCACTCGCCGGCCTGCCCGGATTCACCTTGCCCGGAGACATCTCGGCATCCGACCGCTTCTACAAGCAGGATATCACCGAGCCCTTCCGCATCGAAGACGGCCAGATCCGGATCCCGAGCGGCGCGGGCATTGGCGTCGAGCCGATCCCTGCGGTGCTCGCCGAGGCGACGACACGGACCGTGACGGTCGCCCCGCGGCGAGCTCAGACGCTACGGCGAGCGATCGCCGTCGGTAAGTAGGCGCAACTGGATCATGGCTGCGAAGCGCGCTTCCGGGTCGTTCAGGTCGATCCCTCCAATGGCGGAGAGCCGGCGTAGGCGATAGCGGAAGGTGTTCGGGTGGGTATACACGAGCGCGGACGCCGCGGCAACGTCGCCAAAGGCATCTAGCCAAGCGCGGAGAGTCTCAACAAGTTGTGCGTTGCGTACCCGGTCGTACTCAAGCAGCCGCGCGACCGGGCCGCTCGGGCGGTCGCCGCGAGCGGCGGCAAGGTCTCCGAGTTCAACGAGAAGCGCCTCAACCTGCACGTCGTCGAAGATCACGACCTGCGCATGCGACTTGCCGAGTTGAAGAACGCGCAGGGCGCGATCCGCGCTGACGCGGGAAGTGGGGAGTGCCGCATGGTCGTCCGCGATTGTGCCGATACCGAGCAGCAGGCGCCGGTCGCCGCCGATGCGCGCGAGGAATTCGTTGGCAACTCGTGCGGTGCGTCGGCCGGCATCCGCTTGATCCGGACGAACGCTGACGACACCGTAGACGATGTTGCCGATCAGGGCGGCGGCGGAGCGGGGGTATACCGCGCCCAGGTGCATCGAGAGGGCGTCCGCGATGCGTTGCCGTGCGGCGAGAAGACGCGCATGTGCGCCCCCGCCTTCCTCGTCCTCTTCGGAATCCGCGGCAGCGAGCGCAAGTACAATGCAGTGGTGACCGGTGAGGCGCAACTGTGACGCGGCGTCGGCCGCGCCCGAGCCGCCCTCAAGCAGCGTGGCAAGTAAATCGGCCCGCAGCCTGCGCTCAACGTCGGCGCCGGCGCGTATTCGCAACATATGCAGCGCGACCAGCTTCGCGGCATCCTTGAGCGCCCCGATCCGATCTTTCGGCATTGGTTCGCGCACCGCAACCCAGATGGAGCCGAGAATCTCGTCGCCCGCACGCACAGCGAGCGCCACACGAGGGTACGAGGCCACTTGGGCGTCGACATCGACGGGAGCGACCTCGATGGGGTCCGTACTGCGATACAGCTCGCGGAACACGCCGCGCTGTTCCAACTGGCGCATGTAGCGCTCGGGAACCTGACGGCCGAGAATTGTCTCCACGCGGGCGGGATCGGCTTCGTCTTGCTTGCCGGAGAAGGCGACGACTCGGGAGTTGCGGTCCTCGATCGTGACGGGCGCATTGAGAAGTGTCGAAATTGCATTGGCGAGCGAGAAGAGGTCACCGGCAGGCATTCCACCGAGGCCTTGCGGTCCGCTCTCACCGACATCGCCTTCCGCGATGAGCGAGCGCAGCATCGAAGTGAGTTGGGCCCAGGATGCACCGCGGGTCAACGCGAGCACGGGAATGCCGGACTCCTCGGACGCGCGTATGATCGCCGGGTCTGCAATCACAGGCGCCCGGAGCACGAGGCCGGCGGCGTCTTGCGTGGCGAGTGTTGTGAGCAGCTCGACGATCTCCTCGGTCTCGCGCATCCCAACGCCGAGAACGAGCGCGCCGTGTGAGGGGACCGCATCGTCGAGGGAGTCGTGGATGATGACCGTCTCGATCTGCTTTTGACCCTCCGCGTTTCCGCAGACGAGCTCAAGAAGGGTCGTTCCGAGGTCTTCGAGAACCCGGCCAAGGCTTGAGCGCGGCTGCGTCGTCACTGGTATGAGCACGCCTCCGACACTACGGGCAGACGGTACGACTCGACATTGTTGCGCACGACGAAATCGTACCCCGCTTTCGTCGTGCGCTACGGAATGTAGTCCGGCTCTCTTCCGCGGACGACCAGGGCGGGATCCGTCTGTGAAAACTCGTGGATGAGCTCGGCGATGAGCGCGTGGACAAGGCCAGTACGTTCGATCCATGCGCCAACGAGCGCGTGTTCATTGCTAGCGTGCGCACCACCGCCCACTGCGCCGAGCCCGTCGAGCGTTGGGACGCCGATCCCGGCCGTGAAGTTGCCATCGGAGGCTCCGCCGACTGAGGCGCCCTCAAGGCGGCCGAGCCCGAGCTCCACAGCCAAGCGGCTGGCGCGGGCGAACAGATCCAGCGCGGCCGATTCCTCGAGTGGCGGACGGTTCGCCCCACCGGTGACGTTCAGCACGGCATCGGGTAACGTCGCTGCGAGCGCGCGCATTGCGGTGTCCACCCTGTCTTGCTCGGCGAGCGTGCGCACGCGCACGTCCACGGCGAAGCTGGATGCGGCTGGGACGGTGTTCGTGGTCGTACCGGAGCATAGCAATGTCGGGGTGACCGTCGTGCCGAGTTCCGCGTCGCCGAGGCTTGCGACGGCAAGGATCTGGTGCGCGGCCTCGATCGAAGCGTTGACACCCCGCTCGGGCTCGAGACCGGCATGCGCCGCCCGCCCTTGCACTGCGACCTCGTAGAGTGAGACGCCCTTGCGGGCAACCTTGAGGGCACCACCGTCGGCCGATGCCTCGAGAACGAGGGCAGCGGCGCATCCAATGGCCTCGTCTTCGATGAGCTGCCGGGAGCTGGGCGAACCGAGCTCCTCGTCGCCGGTTACCAGGAGGCTCACGCCATCGCGGTTTGGAAGTGCCGCAATGGCGTGGAGCGCCATCACGAGTCCCACCTTCATGTCGAAGCAGCCCGGCCCGCGCAGCACGTCGCCGTTGATCTCGAACGGATGCTCGATGAGCGATCCGATCGGCCAGACCGTGTCGTGGTGGCAGAGTACGAGAACCCGGGGGGTACCGAAGCGCCAGCGCAGGTGGGTACGTCCCTCGATCACGATCCGCTCGGGGGAACAGCCGAGCAGCCGTTCCCCGAGCTCCGTGATCGTGTCCGCGCTGCGGGCGACGGCAGCCAGGTCTGTCGAGGGCGACTCGCGTTCGACGACCGCACGCAGGTCTTCGAGCATCTGCTTGGTGTCGAAGCTCACTGCGCCACCTTGGGCATTGCCCGTGCACCGAAATGCACGTACTGCTCGCCCGTCGGCAGTGAGTAGAAAACCAGCGAGAGCCACCCCTGAGTGCCGGGCGCCCGCAACGCGAATTGGCCATCGCTCACCGGAGTGAGGGCGTACTCTTCGACGGGATTCGGCCTGGATTCGGCGACGACGCCGCTCACGGTCGTGCGCATACGCACGGCCTCCTCCTCCATAAAGACCTCCATGACGACGCTGGAGCGCTCGTAAGTACCGAGATACCGCGACATGTCGCCCGTGTACGGCTCGGCTGGCGGGCCGAACGATCCCGTAATCGAGATATCGGCCAGCTCGCCGAAAATCTCGTTGTAGAGCTCGGTGTACAGATCGTGCGTGTTGCCGCCGTTGGTGAGCAGCGTCACGGCGATGCCATCTTCTGGCAGGATGCGCAGGAAGGCGGCCTGGCCGATCGTGTTGCCATCGTGACCGTAGAGGCGCTTTCCGCCCCAGTCGAAGCGGATCCAGCCGAGGCCCCAGGAGTCGCCAAGCACGTACGGGTCGGGAACGTCGGTCTGGTGTGTGGTCATGAGCTCGGCGCTCTCCGCCGAGAGAATGCGGGTACCGTCGGCCGCGAGCCCGGACTTGAGATGCATGCGGGCGAACTCGAGCACATCCGCCGCGCTGGCATCGATGAGGCCGGCAGGGCCAAGCGAACGGGGGAGTGACCACATCGGAGCGAGAATTGGGCCGTTCTCATCGGCGCCCACATGGCCGGCGGCGGCACGGTGAAGCAGAGCCTCCTCTGGCAGCGTCACGGTGTGCTTGAGACCGAGCGGTGTGAACAGGCGATCGCGAAGGGCGTCATCCCAGCTGAGACCTGTGAGCTTCTCGATCACGCGGCCCATGAGTGCGTAGCCGGAGTTGCAGTACGAGAAGGTCGCCCCGATGGGGTGGTTCTGCTTGACCTCCGAGAGGGCATCGACGTACTTTTCGAGGCAGTCGTCGCCACGTCCGGTGTCGGTGAAAACGTCACCGTCAATGCCGCTGGTGTGGGTGAGCAGGTGGCGCATCGTCACCGAGTTGCTCACCTCGGCGTCGGCAACCCGGAACTCGGGGACCACGTCGAGGATCGGGGCATCGAGGTTGAGCTTGCCCTCGTCGACCAGCTGCATGATGACGGTCGCCGTCCACACCTTCGAGATCGAGCCAATCTGGAAGACGGAGTCGTTGGTGGTTTCGACACCGGTATTGATGTTGAGAACGCCGTGGCTCGCGAGGACAGGTTCCTCGCCGAGGCGCAGGATGCCGAGCGTGGCCCCAGGAACTTTGTGGGCGGCCGCCAGCTCGCTCAGGCGCTGCTGCCAGTGCGCGGCGCTGAGTGCCTTCTTGCGAACGGGGGTGCCGGCGGCCGGGGCATAGCGCTCCACCCAATCGACGATGCGCTCGTTCCAGTCGGCGCGGTGCGAGGGTGCCCCGCCGAGAATAAATAGGTGCGAGCCGCCCGGGTAGAGCACGAGCTCGCTCGGCACATCCTGTTCGCGGAGGGCGGTGAACCACTGCTCGGCTTGGCCGACGGGGCAGCGGTCGTCCTCGCCGCCCTGCACGATGAGGGTCGGAGTGCGAACCTGGCCCACCTGGCTGTAGGGCGATTGCGGGGCGAGGAGTTCCGGGTTCTTCCACGGCAGGGCACCGCTCTCAAGGCGCGACAGGAAGTGGCCGGCATCCGATGTGCCCGCGACGCTCGTGAGATCGGCGACAACACCGCCGGCGACGGCAGCGGCGAAGCGGTTGTCGCGCGAGGTCAGATAGCAGGTCATGAAGCCGCCGTAGCTGTAGCCGGTGACGGCGAGGCGTGCGGGGTCGGCAACACCCTCGGCGACGAGATCGTCGATCGGCTCGAGGAAGTCCTTGGCATCACTCGTGCCCCAGCCGCCGAGAGCTCCGCGGAAGAAGTCGTTGCCGTAGCCGTCGCTCCCGCGAGGGTTGACCGTGAGCACAGCCCATCCGCGGGCAACAAGTTCGTGGTGGTAGGCGTGGACGGGGTCGGCGGCTCCGCTCCACGCATTGTGCGGCCCGCCATGCACATCGAGCAGGAGCGGGAGGGGGCCGGTGCGTTGCGGGTCGCGGCGCAGCCAGCCGTGCACGACTAAGCCATCCGAGATCGTGAAGCTCCGCGGCTCGGCGACGATGACGCCGGTCTCCTCTGGCGAGTAGCTCGTGAGCACCGAAACGGTGCCAGAGCACAGATCGACCGTGGCGACTTCACCGAAGGACGTTTCCGTCGCGAGCACGATCGCGGCGGTGTCGCCGACGACGGAGACGCCGGACACATTGGCCGCTCCGCCGACGATGACGCGCTGCACCTCACCGTCGATGCTCGTAGCGTAGAGGTGGGTGTAACCACCGTCGCGCAGGCAGAAGATGACTGTCTGGCCATCCGCACTCAGCTGCGGGAGAGCCCCGGGGTAGCCTGCGCCACCCGGCATGACATTTCGGTCGAGAGCCGAAGAGATGTCTCGTGGCGCTTCGCCGTCGAGGGGAAGGAGCAGCACGCTCGCGTTTCCCACCTCGGCATCGGTGCGACCGACGGCGATGAGCTTGGCGGCATCAGGCGTCCAGCCGGTGACGGAGAGCTGCACGTCGGCCGCACCCACGAGGCGTGGCCTGGCATTGCCATCGCTCGAGGAAATCACGTAGGCGGCCGTCTCGAAGGTGAGGTCTGAATCGGCCTCTTTGCCGGTGGAGAAGGCGATCCTTTCGCCGTCCGGCGACCAGACCGGATCGCCGGCGTGCCAGTCGCCACGGGTCAGCTGGGTGATTTCGCCGCTGCCGAGGCTCAGGACATGGATGTGCTTGCGCAGAGTGCCAAGGAGACCGGCGCCGTCGGCCTTGTAGCCGAGCCTGTTTGCGACGATTGGTGCCGTGCGGCGCTTCGCGAAGTCTTCGCTGCCTTCGCCGGGCAGCGCGGCGGAGTCGATGGCGCCGGAGAACGCGATGCGTGTGCCGTCGCCGCTCCACACGGGGGCGCCAGCGCCGAGAGGCTGCGTCGTGACCTGTTCGGCTTCGCCGCCGCCGATCGGCAGAACCCAAATCTGGGGCGGCCCGTCCTGGGCGCGCAGGAAGGCTAGGCGTGTTCCATCCGGGCTCCATATCGGCGTCGAGTCGCCTGTCCCCCGGGTCAACCGGCGCGGTTCGCCGCCCTCAGCGGCCACGAGCCACAGCGAGCGTTCGTCGCGGTCTTCGGCGCGGTTGGTGGTCTTGAGAACGTAAGCGATGCTGCTGCCGTCCGGCGACAGAGCGGGCTGCTCTGGAAGCTGCGTGGCAATGAGGTCGTCAATTACACGTTGTTGTGCCATCGTGTGGGTCTCCTGATCAATGAGTTACGCGGTGCGGGGTTTGGCTGGAGCGGATGCTGTTACCAAGCGGGTTCGAAAGGTTGGGGTACACGGTCCCTCGTGGGGTCGGCGAAGTGGCAGGCCGTGGCGTGCCCCGGCGTCGGGGGAAGCTGTGGCGCGCTCTGCACGCAGATCTGACGCTCGGGGTGGACGAGCGGCCCGATCGGGCAACGGGGGTTGAATCGGCAACCGCTCGGCGGGTGATGTGGGTCTGCGGGTTCGACGTCCATCGGAGCGGCCGGATCAACGGCAAGAAGGTTGCCGTTGCGGGTCGGCACGGATGCGAGCAGCTCGCGGGTATACGGGTGCTTGGCGTTGTTCAACACCTCATCGACCGGTCCGAGCTCGACGATGTGGCCGAGGTACATCACTGCGATGTAGTCGCTCAGATAGCGCACGACCGAAAGGTTGTGCGAGATGAACAGCATCGTGAGTTCCAGCTCGGCGCAGACATTGCGCACCAGGTTCAGGACCGAGCCCTGCACCGAGACGTCAAGCGCCGAGGTGATCTCATCGGCGATGATGACCTCGGGTCGTGCGGCGAGCGCCCTAGCGAGGCCAATGCGCTGACGTTGGCCGCCCGAGAGAGCGCCAGGGAGTGAACCCGCACGGTCGGGGTCAAGGTTGACAAGCTTAAGCAAGCGCCCGACCTCGGCGCGCTTGGCCGCGGCTGAGGAGAACGTGCCACGCGGAATCATCTCGGCGATGGACTCGCCGATCGCCATCCGTGGATCGAGCGAGGAGAACGGGTCCTGAAAGACCATCTGAATTGGGTGCCGGCGCCGCAGTTTCGCGACGTCGACGCCGTCGAGCGTGATCGCGCCGCCCGTGACAGGGGCGAGTCCGATGGCGGCGCGGGCGAGCGTCGACTTGCCCGAGCCTGATTCGCCGACGAGGCCGACGACCGAACCGGAGGGGATGGTCAGCGAGACGTCATCGACGGCGGTCAGGCCTGTGCTGCGGGATCCATATCTCACGCTGACATGATCAAAACGTAGCTCGCTCACTGCGCGCCTCCCACGGTTGCGACCGGCGTAGCTTCCGTGCGCGGTGCGGCGGTGCTGAGTTCCGGCAGTGTCACGCGAGTATCGCCCCCTACGGGGTTCCAGCAGGCGACCCGGTGCTTGTCTCTGTGGGTCTCCAGCTCGGGGTCGGACTCGCGACACTGTGCCGTGGCCAGCGGGCAACGAGCCGCGAAGGCGCATCCGAGCGGTACCTCGCCGGGTGCCGGCGGGCGGCCGGGAATCACACCGAGGGGCTGTTCGCGGTCGGTGTCGAGATCGGGCACGACCTCAAGCAAGGCGCGGGTATAGGGATGGCGTGCGCCCGTGTAGAGTTCCGCCGTCGGAAGATCTTCGACGACGCGGCCGGCGTACATGACAAGCACGCGTTCGCAGCTTTGCGAGACGACTGCGATGTCGTGGCTGATCAGCAGGATCGCCGCGTTCGTGTCGGTGCGCACCCGTTCGAGGAGCCGAAGAACCTGGCGCTGCACCGTGACATCCAGGGCGGTGGTCGGTTCGTCGGCGATGATCAGTTTGGGGCTGTTCATGAGGCCCATCGCGATCATCGCGCGCTGTCGCATCCCGCCGGAGAATTCGTGAGGGTACTGTTCGGCGCGCCGGGTGGCCGCGGGCACGCGCACCGCCTGAAGCTGCTTGACGGCGCGTTTCATGGCGTCCTTCTTGCTCATGCCCTGGTGTTCCTGTGCGGCTTCGGCGAGTTGGCTGCCGATGCGCCGGGTGGGGTTGAACGAGGTCATTGGATCCTGAAACACCATTGCGAGTGATGTGCCGAGCAGCCCACGAATGGTCTTCTCCGGCGCGGTGAGCATCTGGATGCCATTGAACTCGAGTCGATCGGCGTCCACGACACCCGGCGGTTCGATGAGCCGTGAGGCGGCCAGCGCGGTCAGGCTCTTGCCCGAGCCGGATTCGCCGACCACCCCCAGCGCCTCACCCTCCCTGACCTCGAAGCTCACCCCGCGAACGGGGTGCACCAGACCGTTGGGGGTTGGGTACGAGACGCGAAGGTTCTCGATGCTGAGAATCGTGCCGACGGAAACGTTAGGAAAGGCGGGAACCGTACGAGTTGCGGGCTGTGGCAGCGGCGGGAGCGTCCAACGACCGGTGGCCACGCGGCCGCCGGCAACGGATGCGGCGGTCTCTCCGAGCAGGTTGAACGCGAGGCCGGCAACGACGACGGCGACGGCCGGGCCGAAGGCTGCGGCGGGGTTGATGTAGATGCGGTTGAGTCCCTCGCTGAGCAGCTTTCCCCAGTCGTAGGCGGGAACCTGTACGCCGATACCGAGAAAAGACAAGCCGGCGAAGGCCAGTAGCGCGCCGCCGGCTGCAACGGTCGCGTTGACGATGAGAGGCTCGGCAATGTTTGGCAGTACGTGCCGGATGAGCACGCGCAGCCGCGAGACCCCGGCGGCGCGCGCGGCAGAGATGAAGTCACGGCCCGCGATCGCGGCAGACATAGTCTGAGTGAGGCGGGCAAAGCTCGGGGCCATGGCCAAACCGATCGCGAACACGGCCCCGGTCGCGCCGACACCGAAGACCGCGGCCAAGAACAGCGCGAGCAGGAGGCCAGGGAACGCGACGGCAATGTTGACGATGCCGACGACGAGGCGTGCGGCCCAACGCGGGAGTACTGATGGGGCCGTACCGAGCAGGGTTCCGACAGTGACGCCGATGACGACGGCGATGACCGCGAGTGCGACCGAGAGCTGGGTAGCGATCAACACGCGGGCGAGAACGTCGCGACCCAGCGCATCCGTTCCAAGGAGGTGCTCCGCGCTTGGACCCTGCTGTGTGCCAGCGGTGTCGATGGCCTCGGCCTGTGCGCCCCAGAGCAGTGGGGCAAAGATCGCAAGCAGGGCAACGATAAGGACGAGAACCGTGGCGGTGGCACCGACCGGGCTACGGACGATGGAAAGCCATTTCAGACGAGTGGGCATCAGGACTCCCGGATTGTAGAGCGCGGGTCGAGAAGTGCAAGCACGATATCGATTACGAGGTTGACGAGAAGTACACCGATTCCATAGATGAGCACGACGGACTGCACCACCGGGTAGTCCTTGGACAGGATGGACTGCACGATCATGGTGCCGAGGCCGGGCCAAGCGAAGATGTTCTCGACAAGTACGGTGCCCGCGACCATGCCGCTGAGGAGGAGACCGGTGAGCGTGAGCGTCGCCGTCATGGCATTGGGGAGGGCGTGGCGGATATAGATTTTGCGGGGCGCCAGGCGCTTGGCGCGGGCGGTGCGAACGAAGTCTTGGCCGAGGACGCTGAGGACCTCGACGCGGATGATGCGTGAGAAGACAGCGATTGGCCCGATGGCCAGAGCGATGACGGGTAAGACCAGCCCTAGCGGGCTGTCATTGCCCGCGATCGGGAACCACTCGAGGTTGACCGCGAAGATGTAGACGAGCCCGACGCCGAGGAGGAACTCGGGGATCGCGGCGAACACCACACAGACGATGGCGAAAGTGAGTTCGAGCCCGCGTCTGCGGCTGCCGCGGGTCGCCACGGCCATTGTGACGCCGAGCGGAAGGGCGATGAGTAGAACGAGGAGGCAGGCGAGCAGGGCGAGCTGCAGGGTGGCAGGTAACCGTGTCGCGATAACGTGGGCGACCGGCTCGTTGGTGATGGTGGAAACTCCGAGGTTGCCGGTGAAGAGCTTGGCGAAATAGTTCACGTATTGCACGATCAGTGGTTGGTCGAGACCGAGCGCGGCGCGCCGGGCCTCGACCAACTCGGCTGGTGCGTTCATGCCGAGTGCCGCACGTACGGGATCGCCGGGCACGAGGTGGATCATGAGGAAGGCCGCCGTGATCAGCACCCACAGCGAGAGGATGAATTGTCCGCCGCGTCGCACCGCGAAGGTCAGCCAGGGGCTGATTCCTGCGCGTGATGCGGCAGTCGGTGCCGCCACCGTTTCGGTCATGGTGCTGGTCATGGGGCTACCAAACTTCCCGAGTTACTTGAACAGACGAATTGACGCGGGCTCGAGGCTGTCGCTCTGGACGAACTCCGCCTTGCTGCCGAACACTGACACAACCGAGTTCGCGAACGGAATGACGTCTGCGGCGGCGATGAGTGCTGCCTCGGCGTGCGACCAGTCGTCACAGCCTTCCTTGCCCGGCTTCGTCGCGGCAGAGGTCGTGGCGGCGATGTACTCGGCGTTATCGGTGTAGCCGAAGTTTGAGCCTTTCGGCGGGGTTGAGCCGGCGAAGAACGGCACGATCTGGCTGGGCAGGCCAACGCCGACTGAGATGAGTGCAACGTCCCAGTCGCCGGTACCGAAGAGCGTCTGGCTCACGCCGTTGGCATCGACACTCTTGGGGGTCGCCTCAACGCCGAGCTCTTTCCACATCGACTGCAGCAGCTCCGCGGTCGAGCCGAAGGAGTCGGAAATATACGAGGGGTAGATGACGGTGAGTGAGAGCTTCACCCCGTTCTTCTCCCGTACGCCGTCCGACCCGGGTTTCCAGCCGGCGGAATCGAGTGCGTCGGCTGCGGCCTTCACATCGAAGGCCGGGATGTTGGCCTTCGCCACGTCGGCATGGCAAGGGTTTGGCGCCGCGTTGACGAGGCTGGTCGGCGCGGTGCCCTTGCCGTTCGAGAGAACCGCGCGCAGCTTTTCGAGGTTCAGGTCCTGGGTGAGGGCAAGGCGAAGTGCCTTATCAGAAAGCAGTTTCTTTGGGTTCTTGTTGAACTGGATCTGTCCCAAGCCAACCTGAACATCATTGGAGAAGAGCTTATTGGTGCGCAGCCGATCGGAATCGGGCCCCACAACCTGTGCGGCGTTCAGTTCGCCGGAAAGCAACAGATTTGCCGCAGTGGTCTCGTTGGGCAGGACTTTGAAGATGACCGTGGCGGGGATGCCGGCCTGCTTCGGGTCCCAGTCGCCGGGGCCCCAAACGAACTCTTTGCGCCTGGTCAGTGTGTACTGCGAGTTCGGGGCGATCTTGGTCATCGTGTACATGCCGGTCGCGCCTTCACCCTTGGCGAGCGCATCCGCGTGGGCAAGAGCCGGCCCGCACACCATGTGCACGCTGCCAACGTTTTCGAGTAGGAACGCGTCGGGCGCGCCGCTCTTTACGCTCAGCACGCCGGTGGCGTCGTCGCCTGTCGCGACCGTGCCGGCTTGTACGTTAAGCCCGACGAGGGGCGAGCCGTTCTTCGGGTCCGCAATGAAGTTGATGTTGTCCGCGAGCATTGACGCGGTGATCGGGGTGCCGTCAGCGCAGGTGGCGTCCTTGCGGAGGGTGAAGGTGGCGTTGGTGGTGTCGGCCTTCCACTTGTTCGCGAGTCCGGAAAGGACGGTGCCGTCACTCCCTACCTCGACGAGGCGCGAATAGAGGAAGCGGTCGATGGTGCGCGCGACATTCATCGCGGTGATCATGGGGTTGAGGTTTCCCGGGTCGGCGCCGATTGCCATGGTGAATGTGCCGTCGGTCGCAAGCTCGTTGCCCGAGTGGTTGCCGGAAGCGGCGGGCGCGGCGCAGGCCGTGAGAGCAAGTGCTGCCGCCCCAACGAGGGCGACGAGTGGGGTAATGGAACGCATGAGATGCCTCCAGCTGGTCGTGTGTGGGATGGGATGTGTGCGGGTGGAGTTACGAGGAGAGCGCCCGGAGGTGCTCAACCGCGAGGTGACCGGCCACGCCGATGGAGGCGTCGACGGCGGGCAACCGGTCTGCCAGCGAGTCGGCTCGGGTGAAGACGGCGACCGCATACTGCCGTCCGTCTGGGTAGGTGACGACGCCCGCCTCATTGCGCACTGCGGGCACGGTTCCCGTCTTCGCGGCAATCAGTACATCACTCGGGAATCCCGATGACAGCCGGTGCGGCCAGATCTGCTGCGCCATGATGTCCCTGGCGGTCTTGCAGGCCGCTGGAGACGCTGCGGTGTCAGTCCAGATTGCATTCAGGAGTGTCGTGATGTCCCGCGGAGTCGACGCGGCAGTACGCAGCGGATCAAGGATCGAGAGGCCCCAGATCTGCTCGGCCGTCGCCGCTTCCAGCAGCTCTTCGAGGTCGCAGTCCGCCGCGCCGCCAAGGTCCTCGACGACCGAAGCGAACAAGTCCTCGCAGCAGCCGATCAGACGCGTTTGGCTGAGCCCGAGGTCGCTCACGACCTGGTCGACTGCCTCCCGACCGAGTCGGTGGTAGAGGACGTCGGTTGCGGCGTTATCGCTCATCACCATCATGTTGTGGGCGAGGTCACGCCAGCTGGCCTCGACATCGTCGGCGAATCCCGCGGTCCCGACTCCGCCGGTGCGGTAGCGCGCAGTGACAGTTGTCCGCCCGCTTGGATCCAGCCGGCCGGCATCGACCGCGCGGACAAAGGCGACCAGGACGAAGATCTTGAACACGGATGCGAGAATGACGCGCTCGTCGGAGCGGACGGAGACCTCGTGGTCGCAAGCCGCTCCGATTTCGCGGGCGTGCAGAAAGCCGGTGGCTCCAACCCGCGTGAAGACATCCGAGATGGCGGCGGTCATGCCGACACCCGGCGGTCGGCGCGACCGGTGTGCAGGTACAGCGCGTTGCCGTTGCCGTCGTCGCCAACGAAGGCGTGCGGTGTGTGTAATCCGTTACGGGCTTTGCGTGCGATCAGGGTGTCGCCCTTCCAAGGCACCAGCTCGACCGGGGGCCGCTCCAGGGCAAGCTCGGCGAAGATTCCCTTCATCTTCTGTTCGATCCAGATCCGCCCCTCTGTGTCCTGGGTGACGTGGGAGTCCGCGACCTGTGAGCTGTAGGTGCCGACGTAGCGCGAGGCATCGATGGCGTGGACGTCGTTCGCGGGGGTGGGAAGCTCCGGCACGACAATGCCAGTGAGACGGTTGATGACCGGGGAGATGAGCTCCTTGTAAAGGCCAAGAACGTCGCCGCCGTTTGTCAGCACCGCAATCGCGGCCTTCTGCCCGGGGATCACGCGGAGGAAAGCGCTCTGGCCGATTGTTCCTCCGTCGTGGCCGATGACGGGACCGCCCTCCCAATTGAAGAGCTCCCAGCCAAGACCCCAGCTGTCGCCCATGAGACCGAGCTCCGGAAGCTTGACCTGCTGCTCCTGCATTGCTGCAACGCTTTCGGCGCTCAGGATCCGTTTGCCATCCGGGCCAACTCCGCCGTCGATGTGCATCTTTGCGAAGGCGATGAGGTTGCTCGCGCTCATAGCGAAAACGGATCCGGCCGGAGCGTTCGAACGCACGAGTGACCAGACCTGTGCCGGCTCCGGGGCGGCGCCCTCGGTCGGGCTGATGTGCCCAAGCGCGGCACGGAACATGATTGCCTCGCCTGCCCCCGTGGCCGCGTGCTTGAGCTGCAGCGGGTCGATGAGGTGTTCGCGCAGGCAAGCCTCATAGTGCTTACCACGAACAACCTCGACGATGCGGCCGAGAACCGAGAAGGCTGCGTTGTTGTAGGAGAACATTTCGCCGGGTTCGAAGAGCTGTGGCACGTCGGCGAGGATCGGCATGAACTTCTCGACGGCGTCTTCGCCCTCGGTCGTGGCGGTGAAGATGTCGCCCTCAAAACCGGAGAGGTGGCTTAGGAGCTGACGAACGGTGATCTTCGCCGCGGCGGCCTCGTCGGCGATGACGAAGTCCTTGACGTAGCGGCGGACAGGTGCGTCGAGGTCGACGAGTCCCTCGTCGACAAGCTGCATGACAAGCGAGGTGGTCCAGACCTTGGTGATGGAACCGATCTGGAAGACCGAGTCGGTGGTGGCCTCTACGCCGCTCGCTTTGTTCAAGATGCCTGCCGCGGTCCGGACCACGTCGCCATCACTGAGAATCGCCACGGATGCGGCGGGCACTTGGTATTTGGCGATGAGGTCGGGCAGCTTTTCCTCGACCCAAGCACCGATCTGTGACAGTGATTCCACCATGAAAGTTCCTCCTCGTTGAGAATGCGAATTCGCTGAGCCTATTCGCTGCCGCCGCACTAAAAACTGGTAGCAAACGACGAGACTTGTGTGCAGCTTGGTTCGATCGCACAAAGTGGCCTGCTCGCCGCAAGATGCGTCGGGTCGCGTGCATCCCGAGCAAAGTAGGTTCCGGTCATCGGGGGTCTCCCTTGAGTGGGCGGCCGGGGAACGCGTCCGTCAGCATGAGGCCGCCCCGCACGACGGCTGTACCGCCGACGAAGAGATGGCGCACACCGACGGAGGGACGGGTGGAATCGAAGTAACTTGCGGTGTCGGAGAAGCGCTCCGGCTCGATCACGACGATGTCGGCGTCCGCACCGATACCAATGTGGCCCTTGGCCCGTGCGCCGGACGCTGCATCATCGAGAACGCGCGCCGGCAAGTAGGAACAGCGCCGGAATGCCTCCAGCCAGCTCCAGACGCCGGTCTCACGCACCATCATGCGAATCGACCGGGCAAACGTTCCTGCCGTGCGGGGGTGGGTGGCGCCCCCGGCCGGTAGCGGCCACTGGAGTGATTCGCGAACTTCGCGGGCCCACGTGACGGGCATGGCATCGCTCGCGACGATGGCATCGGGAAAGGCGAGGGCGCTCTGAAGGAGGGCCCGGTCGCTCGGATCCTCTTCGTTGAGGAACGCGACTACGCACGCGGCGGCCGGGTCGGTGCGGCGAATCTCTGTCAGGCGCGCGGCATCCGCGACCCGTTCACCGGTGGTGACGATCGTGATGTCGCTCGGCTTGATGCCCCAGGCGCCGAGGCGCTGCGGATCGAGGAAGAATGCGCCGATCGCGGTGCTGCCCGCACCGTAGGGGTAGGTCTCCACGGTGACGCGGTTTCCCTCGGCCTGAGAGCGTTCGAGCATGCCGAGCACACGGTCAATGTGGCGGCGGGAGGTGCTGTTGACGTGACAGTGGTGCATGGCCGCGCCGGTTTCGGCGGCGGCAATCATGATCTCCGCAGAGCCGTCGATCGGTGTCGTCGGGTCCGCCTCGATCAATTCACGCACATGGGTGAATGTGGGAGCCTTCGCTGCGGCGGCGAGACGGGCGACCGCAAGGAACTCCGCCGGATCGGTGCGCGGCGCATAGCCGAGCAGGATGCCGATTCCGAGAGCGCCGTCTGCGATCTCTGTCTCGAGCTGCGCGAGCCAGGTGCTCAACTCACGCGGGGTCGAACTGCGCTGCCACTCTGGTTTGGCGAGTAAGCCGAGGGCGTTGTGCACATCGGCGACCGGTGCCTCGCCTAGATGAGCAAAGGCGCGCGCCTGCGCCCAGGAGGCCGAAAAGCCGTAGTTGAGGGGGCGGCCCTCGCGCGCGGCATTGGCCATCGCCGCAGCGACCGGGGCCAGCCCAGCTTCGAGGTCAAGTGCCGTCGTGACTCCGTCCATCGCCTGCAGGCGCTGCCCGGCGACGGAATGAACATGGCTGTGGAGGTCGACGAAGCCCGGACCGACTATGCATCCGCTGACGTCGATGACCGTGGCCCTTTCGGTCTCGGCGCGGGACAGCTGGGCCCCTGCCGCGGCTATGCGGCCGTCCTCGATGAGGAGATCGCTGATGTTGTCGTGTCCGGTGCCGGGGTCGATGACCCGGCCGCCCTTTAGAAGTGTGCGCATTGAGCCAGCTTGGCAGGTTTCGGATGCATGCCAATTGGTCATTCTGACGATCGGCACCCGGTGACATCGTCGGGTTGAACCACAACGAGCGCCGTCGTTCGCTTAGCTCCGGGCGCCCCGTTCCCTGACCCGGGACCATGCCGCAGGCGCCAGTACCACCGCGACGCCGACGGCGGCCCCGATCACCGTCTCGACGATGCGGTCCCGCAGCAAGAGCCCGGGCGGGACGTTGGCAACCAGCAGAGTGGAAATGAGCGCGAGCGGAGTGACGAATATCTGTGCCACGAGATATTGGCGCGCAATGAAGAGCTCAGCCCCGAACTGGCATACGGCAATCACCAACACCATCTGCCATGGCGCCGGGCCGAGCCAGAGGATTCCGGCCAACACCAGCAACCCCAGCAGGGTCCCCACGATCCTCTGGATTCCCCGTTGCACCCGATGCCTTGTACTGCGCCCCACTAAGGGAACCACTGCCGCCACCATGGCCCAATAGCCGTGTCCGAACCCGAGCCGCTGCCCGGCCAAGGTAGCAAGCGTTCCAGCCAGCCCGGCAGCCACGAAGTAGCCTGAGCCTTCCAGCCAAGCTGCCCGGATTTCCTGGGGCAGCAGCCGGTCCGCCGCCGGTCGCTTCCAGGGCGTCCGGTGGCTCGGGACCACCCGTGCCGACATTCCGATCAGCAACGCCAACACCGCAGTCAAGACGGCGGCCAGCATCCCTTCCCAAAGCGGCGGCTGCTGGGGAACGGAGGCGATCGCGGCGAAAGCAAAAATATGAAAGAGGGAACCTGCCGGGCGAAGCCTCCACAGCGCAGTCACCGCGGAGCAAAGAGCAGCAACCAACGTGGTGCCGAGCGTAAGGATCCACACGTACGCGTCCAAGCCCTGCGCGGCCCTGGCCGTCAGGGTGGCGAGCAGGATGATGCCCAGCAGCAGCGAACCGGCCCTGAGTTGGCTTCGAAAACGGTGGCTGTGGGGCTCGTTACGGCCATAGATATTCGTGAACGCCGCAAAGCTGGCGAAGACCACAAGGTCCAGTCGTCCGAACAACACGAGGGTGATCAATGGCAGGAAGACGCCCACCGCGCAGCGCACAGCCGGGTGATGGTCCTTGTTGCCGGGACCGATCCTGAACATCTCTGCCAGGGCGTTCAATGGATTGCCTGCCTCTTTGCTTCTCTTGAGCGCCGTACTGCTCAACTAATACTGCCCGACGGCGGCACTGGCATCCGCTACGAGCCTACGCCGGGAGGCTCCAGGCAGCCCGATCGCCTTCCGTTGAATGGTAGACCTTGAGCGTGAGCATTCGACGACGTTGACGGCGAGGCCGCCCATGGCGGCTTCCTTAGTTAGTTGTGGTCGGGTTGGGGGCGAGTGAGCGAGTTCCTCCGCGTGCTGCTCCTTCGTCGCTTTGACGCACGCTTCCGGAACCCACTCACCCGCCATGTAGCCGTCACCAGAGCGAACGGTCAATGTTCTCGCGTTTCGTGGAGAAGGTGAGGGACACGGCCCCTGTGGGACCGGTATCCGGAAGCGTGCGTCTACGCCGCCCCCCTAACCTCGCAAGCTCGGTCAGGGAACCCGGACGGCGTGGGCCCATTCGGTCGCGAAAACGTCCGCTCAGCGGGCGTCTACGCGACCGAGCACGCGGAGGATGCCGGCCCCAACGGGCAAGGCGACCAAAGACGGTCAGCCTAGGTTCGCGACGCCCGGGTAGAGCGGGTGCGCGGCGGCGAGTGCCTCCACGCGGTGACGCAGGCCGGAGAGGTCCGCGTCGGCGTCGGCGATCAGCGCTTCGGCGATGATGTCCGCAACTTCACGGAACGCCGCTTCACCGAAACCGCG
>NZ_JBFTOG010000053.1:0-31155 GCF_056397865.1 Arthrobacter sp. 05L417 | reverse complement strand
CTGAAGTAGTGGTTGCGTCGGGGTGTTTGGCGGGGGTCGAGGTGGGGTGGTGGTTTGAACCATGCCGTGCCGGTTTCCATGGTGATGGTCCAGTGTTCTTTGTGGATGACGTGGTGGTGGTGGCTGCATAGCAGGGTGCCGTTGTCGGTGCTCGTGGTGCCGCCCTGTGACCAGTAGGTGATGTGGTGGGCTTCGCACCAGGGTGCGGGGATGGTGCAGTCGGGGAAGGTGCAGCCTTGGTCGCGGGCGATGATGGCTTTGCGGATGTGGGGCGGGAAGATCCTGGTGGTGCGGCCGATGTCCAGGACGCGGCTGTCGCTGCCGAGCAGGACGGGGATGATGTCCGCGTCGCAGGCGATCTTGCGGATGACCGAGGGGTGGATCGGGCCCTGGAAGGTGGAGGCACCGGTGCCGGGGCGGGGGTTCGCGGCGGTTGATGTTTCGCGGTCGATGCGCTTGAGCAGGTCTTGGTAGTCGATGGTGACCATGACCTGGGGGCGGAGTCCGCCGTTCGCCGGCAGCCCGCCGGTGGCCAGGGCGATGCTGCAGGCGCCGGTGAGTCCGTCGAGCAGCTTCTGTGCCCGGGAGCGGCGGTCCAGGGCGGGGTGGGCGGCGGTGTCGTGCTCCGGGTGTCCTGCGGGGCTGCCGGTGGTGCCGGCTGGATCCGGATCCTGTGCTCCGGCGGGGTGGGCTGCGTCGTCTGTGTGGTGCTGGAGGCGGGGGTTGGTGGCGGTGTTCATGGCTGTGGCGAGGGTTTCGAATTGTTCGGCGGTGGCGAAGATTTCCAGGTGGTGCAGGCCGCGGCGGGTTTTGCGGATGAATGCTCCTTGGCGGTGGCGGAGTTCTTCCTCGCCGGGTTCGGTTCCGTCCTGGTCGATGGCGTCGACCCAGCGCTTGGCCATGCGGTTCACGAAATCGGGGTCGCTCTGCACGGCGGTGTGGGTGAGTGAGTGCTCCATCTGCCGGGTGGTTTCCTGATCGGCGAGGTGTCGTACCTGGTCCAGGGCCGTGCTGATGATGGTGGCCGATCGGGAGGGCACGGCTGCGGTGGAAAGGGCCGCGGCGAGGACTTCGTGGCGTGCGGGTACGTCCTGTCCGGTGATCCCTGTCCGGGGGAGCACGCCGGAGGCCAGGGTGAGCCGGCGCCTGGCCTCGCCGATGCCGATCCGCAGCCTGGCCCGCAGGAATTCGGCCGCGTTCCGGTAACCGTCGTCCACCGGGTCGGCTGCTTCGGCCAGGTTGGCGGCAGAAGCCTGCACCGGGACGTCCGCGGCTTCGGTGAGGCTGGTCGCGGGGCCTTCCGGGGCGGGCGCGGTTGCCGTGTCTGCCGGAATTGCCGTGCCGGCCGCGGTTGCGGTGTCTGCAGGAATTTCCGGGCTCGCTGCGGTTGCCGTGGGTTCGGTCCAGCCGGTCCTCCACCCCGGGGCCGCGGATGGCTGCCGTGCCGCCTGGGCTTCGCTGCGGGTCCGTTCCACGGCCTGGGCGGCGACGAGCTGCAAGAACTCCACCGTCCGTGAGATCTCTTCGACCTTGCCGGCGAAATCCGCGGCATCAGGGAAAGTGAACGAGCGGGCGTCGGAGAGAGCGGTTGTGCGCAGCGCATCCATCGCCGCCACCGCCAGGTCAAGGCCACCCGCGGGGGACGGTGCGGCGGCGGCCGGGTTTTGGAACTGGGAAGGGATCTGGAACTGGGAAGGGGTCTGGAGCTGGGAAGAATTTTGGAACTGGAACGAGTTTTGAAGCTGGGCGTGGCGGGCGGCGACGGGCTTCAGGCGGCGGGACAGGCGTCCCGGCGCCGCGATCCCGCCGTCGGGCGGGGTTGCCCGACGTGCCACGAGTTGACCGATGCCTTCCATGACTAAACCCTGTCACGGGGGTCTGACATTTAAGGCTCCCGCACAGCCCTTCGGCGTCGCGAAAAGCGAAACAAGGAAAACTGGTCTCAAAATCAGGTGCTGAGTTCCCAATGAATCCGGATCGCGTCAGCGATCGGGCCGGCGGTGACGTCTACCTGAAAGGCCACGGGCGCGGTACCTGTCGCTTCAATGACGGTGTCGTGGTAAACCCGGCCGCATGACGGACACAGGGTGTAGAGGTCCTCATCGTCGGGCCACGCGGCCAGTCCGGCAGGGACCGGCGACTCTGCTCCCGCGTAAACAGGGACGCCCTGCGAGTTGGCCTGAATCAATCCCTCTTTGCTGACCGTGTTTCCGCACAGGCAAGTGATCGTGGTGACATCATGACCGATGACATCAGCGAATTCAGTGTCCATTTGAGCTCCCCGGCGTCGGAAGAGACGTTCTGCTTGTAGTTTATGCCTGCCGATCCGCCGGATGTTTGACCCCGCGCGACTTAGCTGACGGTTTACCCGTTGTTACCCGACAGCCGGGGCGGGAAGATGTTCCCATGCTGCCTGAGGAGCGTTTCAACGTGCTGGTCGATGAATTCAGGGCCAGCCCCGGCGTGAGCGTGCCGGGAGAACCGGGGCAGCGCGGATTCGGTTCGAACGCGCTGAAGGTTCACGGCTCGATTTTTGCGATGATCTCCGGAGGAAGGCTTGTTGTGAAGCTGCCGCACCAGCGGGTCGAGACGCTGATCGGAACCGGAGTTGGTGCGCCGTTTGACGCCGGAAAGGGCAGTGCAATGAAGGAGTGGCTCACCGTCACTGCCGATGATGAGGAGACATGGCTGGCCCTGGCACGTGAGGCCTTGGACTTCGTGGGGTCTCAGCCAAGAACACAGTGAAGGGAAGCGATGAAATCCAACGAACTGCTGCAGGATGCTTTTGGCCGGATCCGTGACGTAGTGGCCGCAACCCTGGAAGGGGTCGACGACGAGTCCCTGGTCCGTCGGCCCGCCGGCACCGGAAACTCGATTGCGTGGTTGATCTGGCACCTCAGCCGCGTGGAGGACGTCCAAGTCGCGTCCGCCGCCGGGATGAAGCAGGTCTGGATTTCGCAGGATTTCGCCGGCCGTTTCAAGCTGCCGCTGCCCGAACGCGACACCGGCTACGGCCACTCGAGCGATAAAGTCGACGCGGTTCAGGCCCCGCCGGAGCTATTGCTCGAATATTACGACGCCGTGCACCGGCAGACGATGGCGTTCGTGGAAACGCTCGACGACGAGGACCTTGATCGCATCGTCGACACCCGCTGGGACCCGCCCGTCACTCTCGGCGTGCGCTTGGTCAGCACGATCGCCGATTGCCTTCAGCACGCGGGGCAGGCCGCCTACGCCAAAGGCCTAGGCGGCCGGTGAGCGCACCCCTCATGCCACGTTGCGAGATACCGCGTTCCGAGGTTTGAAGACCAACCCCAAGACGGCTGCCAGGGCGAGCGCGGAAAGGACGGTTGCCGACCAGAACCCGGCCCGCCCGCCGGTCAGGAAGTCGCCGGGGATCGCGAAGGCTGCGTAGATCGAAGCCACGATGGCCAGGCCGACGGCGCCGCCCAACTGCTGCATTGTCTGGAAAAGACCGGAGGCGGACCCTGCGTGCTCGGGTTCGACATTGCGCAGCGCGAGCGTCGTCAGCGGCATGAACGTCATGCCGGCGGAGATTCCAGTGCCCAGGAGTGCAAGCAAAACAAGGGCGAACGGGGTGTCCGTTTTCAGTTGTGTGAGCGGCAGGAAGGCGACGACGCGAAGCGCGGTGCCAAAGACCACCAGCCGGACGGCCCCGAAGCGCTCGAGTAGCCGCGGGACGATCCGCGACATCGCGAAGATGCTTAGCGGCATCGGCAGGAACGCAAGCCCGGTCACCATCGGCGTGAGGTGCAGATCGTCTTCTAGGTACTGGACCATAAGGAAGAACATCGCCAGCATGCCACCGTAGGTCGCCGCCATCGCGGCCAGCGCCGCCAGTCGGCTCGGGCTGCGCAGCAGTTGCGGTCGGAGCAGCGGGTGCGCCACCCTCCGCTCGGTAACGGCGAGAACTGCGATCAGCGCTGCGCCGACAAGCAGGCCGCCGATCGTGCGCGGGCTGGACCAGCCGACGTCGCCCGCTTGGATGAGGCCCCACACGATGGCGACGGCGCCGCCCGTCGCGGTCACCGCTCCGAGGATGTCGAAGCGTCCGGGCCGCCGGGGAGTTTCCGCGACGAGGCGAGGCACCGCAATGAGGACGACGACGCCGATCGGCACGTTGATGAAGAGGGTCCACCGCCAGCTGGTGGTATCGGTGAGGAGTCCGCCGAGGATGAGCCCGAGCGCGCCTCCCATGGAGGCAATGGCGGAGAACAGGGCGAGCGCCCGGTTCCGCGCGCCGTCGTCCTTCGCGCTGGTGGTGATGAGCGCGAGGACGCTCGGGGCGGCGAATGCGGCGCCTAGGCCCTGGAGTGCGCGCGCGATGACGAGGAGTAGGGGCGAGGTGGCCAGGCCACCAAGCAATGAGAAGAGCGTGAAGGCCGCGACGCCCACCAGGAAGGTGCGACGACGGCCGACGACGTCCCCGATCCGTCCGCCGAGCAGCAGGAGGCCGCCGAAAGCGACGGCGTAGCCGTTCAGGACCCAGCTGAGTTCGGCCCGGTCGAAGTGGAGGTCGGTGGCGATGTGGGGGAGCGCGACGTTCACGACGGTCGCGTCGAGGACAAGCATGAGTTGGGCCAGCATGACCAGCCAGAGGCCAATGCTGCCGGCGCGACGGCCGGATGTAATGATCCCGGCGGGTGCGCGTGTGGCGATTGTGGGTGTCATGGGAGGTGTCCTGTTCTAGCCGAGGGGGCTGACGTACACTAAGAGGAGAGTTGCTCCGTTTAGAACTATACGGAGACACTCTCCGTTTTGCAATGGTGTATTGAAAGGTGTTTCTGTGCGCGCTGACGCCCAACGCAACCGCGACCGGATCGTGGAGGTTGCGCGTGCACTCTTCCGTGTCAAAGGCTTTGAAGCCGTCTCCATGGACGAAGTTGCCAAAGCGGCCGAGGTGGGACCCGGTACGCTCTACCGGCACTTCCCGACCAAAGAGTCGCTGTACGACGCGGTCCTCGAGGCGTGGGCAGAAAAGGTCCGCACCGCCGTCGACCGGGCACTGTCCCTCGACGCCCCGGCGCGGGAGCAGTTGTTGAGCTGGCTGACCGACTATGCGTCGATGCTGACAGAACACAAGGGTGCGGCCGCGCGGATCACCGCGGCGCTAGGCGACCCGGGTTCACCATTTGCGGCAAAGTGCCAGACCTACCTCGGCGCTAATCAGCGCGTGATCGAGGCGTTGGACTCCGCCTTGCGCCCTGGAGTGGATGCGATGCAGATCAGCCGGCTCGTCGGCGGTGTGGCCGCAGTGGTAGACAACAGCGAACTTCCGGCCGATGCAGCAGCATCCATGCTCGCGGTAGTCGCTGACGGACTTGTAGCTTCCTGACTGATTCAGAGCGCGCGTCCGGGGACGCTCCCCGATCCTCCTGCACTCTCGGAGCGCTTTGCCCTGTGTCAGGCGACCCTCGCTCACTTATGGCGCGTTTTTCGCGTTCGCTCGCTCACTATGACGACGGCGCACGGGTGCGCAGGAGCGTTTAGCACTGGCGGGCTACTTGCGCCGTGGGGCCATCCTCGCTGAACTTTTCCCTGGCCTGCGTATGCCCTAAGTGCCTTGCCGCCGACCGCCGTCGTGCGCCCTCCGGGTGCAACACGGGCAACACTCGCAAATTCGTTAACTAATTCGAGTAGGGATCACTCAAGGCTGCCCAGAAGCCCGTCCGTAGGATCCGAAGTGAGCCGAAGATGGCTCACTGCCATTGCTTTTGGGATGCAATGTGCGGCAGCACCAACCCCCGGCAGGGCCCTGAACCATGCCAAGGACGCACATCATGAAAACTGCAAAACTCATGGCCGTCGCTTGCCTTTCGCTTGCTTGGATAGCCACACCATTCACCCCCGCGAATGCCGCACCCTTGGAGGCTTCGGGCATCGTCTTGGGCAGCGACATCTCCTGGCCCCAATGTGGTGGCTGGTTACCTTCCGGCCAGGCGTTCGGGATCGTCGGAGTGAACGACGGCCGGCCGGGCACCGCGAATCCCTGTTTCGCCGAACAGTTGGGCTGGGCCAACGGTTCGGCGGGCGGGACGAGCCAGCCGGCGGCCGCCGTGTATGTGAATACCGCCAATCCCGCGGGGTATGGCGGGTGGTGGCCGGCATCCGATGCGGAGGTGGGCGTGAGCGGTCGCAACCCATATGGGAGCTGCGACGGGACAGCTTCGGCGGCGTGCGCCTACCTCTACGGTTATGGAATCGCCTTCGACGACGTCAATCGCTACGGGATCAGCGACCCCGCCAAGCGCATGTGGTGGCTGGACGTGGAGACCGGGAACGCCTGGTCCTGGGACACTGTGGCCAACGCCGCGGTTATTGAAGGCATGGCCTCCTTTTTGCAGAGCATTGGCGCGGCGGTGGGCATCTACTCAACCTCGTACCAGTTCGGACTAATCGCCGGTCGGCTTCACCCCGACAGCAACCTGAACGGACTTAAGAGCTGGCTTGCCGGAGCAACGTCTCCGGAGTCCGCTGTGGAACTCTGCTCCGCCCCGCCACTGACAGTCGGCGGCGTGGTTGCGCTCACCCAATTCACCACCGACTTCGACTACAACTACTCCTGCATTCCGCCTGCGCCGCCGCCACCCCCGCCGCCAGCTCGGGTTGTGGCCCCGCCAAAGCCCCCGGTCCCGACGGTGACTGAATATGCCAACGGAAAGCGCAAGCCGGTACTGTCCATACCGCAGGGCTGACGGCTCCCCGCCGAGGTTCGTGACGCGTCGTTTCGTGACCTCAGGCAACGATGGACCAGACTTAGGGACGTGACCAACAAACCCCGCCCCGGCCTAGCGATCGCTGCACTGAGTCTCGGGACGGCGCTGAACCCGCTGAACTCGTCGATGATCGCCGTCGCGCTCGTGGTTCTTCGCCAGGACTTCGCGCTCGACGTCGCCACGGTCACCTGGGTGATCACGTCCTTCTATCTCGCCTCGGCGGCTGGCCAGCCGCTCATGGGCCGCCTGGCGGACCGCTTTGGTCCGCGGAGGTTGTTTACCTTCGGCATGGCAGTGGTCGCAATTTCATGCGTTCTGGCGCCGTTCTCGCCGAACTTTGCGCTGGTCTGCGTGGCCCGCGCGCTCATGGCGGTGGGGACCGCGACGGCGTACCCGTGCGCCGTCGTCATGGTCTCGACGCTCAGCCGGCAGGCGAACATCAGCTCCACCCGGCCTCTGGGGCGGATCCAGATGGCGAACACCTCGGCCGCTGCGGTGGGACCCGTCGTCGGCGGCCTCCTGGTGAGCCTGATCGGCTGGCAGGCGCTGTTCGCGATCAACGTGCCGATCTCGCTTCTGGCCCTGATCGTGGTGCAGCGTGTGGCGCCGCCCGACGTCGGACGCGAAAGCGGCAAGCTCTCCGCCCTCCTTCGCGATTCGGACATTCCGGGCATCCTGGCGTTCATCGCTTCGTTGACGCTGGCGATGATGGCGCTGCTCAACGTCATGCCGGCCTACCGCTGGTGGTTCATCGCCGTCGCTGTTGTATTGGCCGCGCTGTTTGCCTGGCGCGAGTTGCGTTTCAGTCCGCCGTTCCTGGACTTGCGGCTGCTCGGCCGGAACCGGCCGCTGCTGCTGTTGTACTTGGGTTTCGCGGTGTTCAGCGCGGTCTACTATTTTGCTTTCTTCGGGCTTCCGCAGTTGCTGCAGCAGGCGGGAAAGTACGACGCCGGGGTGGTCGGCCTGCTGATGCTTCCCCTTGCTGCCATGTCGGTTTTCATGACGCCGGTGACGGTGCGGTTCATTGAGCGGTTCGGCGTGCGGTCCGTGATGATCGCCGGCGTCGTGCTTTTGGCGCTGGCTTCCGGTGCGCTCGGGGTGCTGACGCTGTCCTTCTGGCCCCCGCTGGTGCTCGTGCTCACCGCGCTGATGGGTGTGCCGTATGGGGTGGTCAGCACGGCATCGAACCAGGGCTTGTATGTGTCCGCACGGCCCGAGGACAGGGGAGTGGCAGCCGGGATTTTCCAGACGTGCCGATACCTCGGGGCCATCACGGCGACGGTGCTCATTGGTGTGCTGTACGGTCCCGGGGTCAACCAGGCAAACTGGGGGCTCATGGTGTTGGTGATGCTGGGGCTGAGTGCGGTGGTGTTTGTGTTGGCCCTGGCTTGGCGGAAGCCGGGGGCAGTGGGTTAAGTCCCATCGCGCCGCTCCGAAACCCGCTGCGGCTCGACAGACCCCCTATACCTACTCCGACCCACCTTGACCACTCATTTTCAGTGCAATGCCCACTCAATTTCAGTGCAATGCACACTGAGTGATCATTTTCGCCCGTAGCGTTGGATAGATTGTCAGGCTAGGGCTCTGGGGCGCTCTCCGCAGATTTGGAAGGCCACTAGGCTCTCACATTTCAAAGCTGCGTTAGGAGTTGGGAATTGTTCGAAGAGGAAACCCGACGGGCACTTGACTACGTGTCTCGCGGCGTGAGCGTACGGATCGTCGGCGGCCCCGGAAGTGGAAAATCGACGGTCCTGCAGTCGATCGCCGCTGGCCTCGAAAAGGCCGGTGTCACGGTCTACAGCCTCTCGGGTTCGCGGCTCCTGAATGAGACCCCGTTCGCAGGGATTGGCGCACTCGGACTGGAAGGGCGCGGGCAAGAGAATGGGCCGCTAGGAGTCGCGAACGTGCTTGCCGAACGGTTGGCTCGGCGAGGCCGCCGGGCGCTCGTTGTTGACGATATCGATGAGCTCGACAAGGAATCAGCGGCAGTCATTGACATTGTTCAAGGGCGGACCCAACGGCCGCTTGTGATGACGATGGACGATGCCCCACTGTACTCAGGGGCCTCAGTGTTCATGCCTGCCCGATGGCCGGAGGCAACGATTCGACTCAGTCCTCTTCACTACGATCAAGTCAACAAACTGCTGGCCCAGACACTCGGGTCGCCGCCGGATGTGGATTTGACCACCGCCGTGCTCATGAAATCTGGATGCAGCCCGGGACTCGTGGTCAGGATCGCCCAAAGCGCAGAGCTGAGCAAGCAACTTATCCTCCATGGTGGACAGTGGAGAATGGGTGGGCACACACTCTGGAACGAATATCTACAGAGCACCGTCCAGGAACTCCTTCACGGACTAAGCGCCGATGAACGGACGGCTTTGCATACCCTGTCCGTGGTGGGAGCCCGGCCGCTGGGGTCCCTGAAGCCAGTAGTTGAGGCAGATATCCTGGACAGGCTCGAAATGCGCGGGCTGGTTGCGCTCACCGAAGACAGCGGCGGAGCCATATGGGTAAGCGTTAGTCCGCACATTATTGTCGACCATTTCCGTGACCCTCACATGCGATCCTCCCGCAGGGTGCTGGCGGACCGGAGTAACCGGGAGATCGATTCCCATGACCCGCCGGTAAAGAGTTCCTCGCCTGAGCTTCTCGCCGAATTGATCGGAGACTTGCGGAGTGAAGCCGGCGGCGGCACGGCTGCGACGCAGCATTTCCAAGAACAACTACGGGAACTGGAGGAATCACAATTCAGCGTCTGGGGGTCCGAAAAGACCATGTCCAACGCAGCAGCGTTCCTCAAGTTCTATTGGGGCGGCCCGATCGACCCGTCACGCATCGAACAAGTCTTCAGCGAAACCGAGACGGCTGGCGCTGATTCCGGCGATCACTTCTTCTTCGCCATGACGCGGGCGCTGTGGGCCATCGTCAGCGGCGGGGAAGCATCCGCCGCGACGGGCATACTCCAGGCGATCGGCCAAGCTCACCCCGATTGGAGTGCAGAAGCCCAGGCGTTCGCACTCTACCTGCAGGCGTCTTTTGACCGAATGCCTTTGAACCTCGACGAAACCCTGGACAGGCTACGCAGCCGCCATCCCGAGAGTGGCGTTCTGCCAGTCATCCGGGGCATTCTGGAGCTCTACCGCTTCGACGCCCAGGCTGCCCTCCGGGCCCTTGATTCAGCAGATGGCTTCGACCTTGCCGCAGGCATGGAACCGTTCATCCGCGGACTCGCTCTCCATATTGCCGGCCACGGCGAAGAAGCAATGATCTTCTCCCTCAGTCAACGAGCCGCGGCACGGCGCCGCCTTGATCAGTTCGGCTTCGTCGCGAGTAGCTACGTTGCGGTACTGGCCATGACACAACAAGGACTCAGCAAGGAAGCTGACTATGTAATGACTGGCGTGTTCGCGCTCGGCCGGCCCGGCTTCCTCGTGAGCTTCCTCCATGACGCCTTGCTCAGAATCGCCGGCCTTCGCGTATTGGCCAGCTCCGGTAAGAATGTCCCCTCGCTGGGGATTCAGGCACGCAAAGACGCCGCCGACATCGGCCCCCTGCCTGGAACCGGAAAAGCAGTCTATGAGCTCGTTACCGGGAAATACGCCGATCCAGCCGAGTTTGATGAAAAGGCTGCCGACCTTCTGGAACAACAACTAGACCGGGGTTACATCACCGAAGCCGTGTATGCCTCATTGTTCATGCTGTCCCTCTACCCCGGACACAAGATCCTGGAGACCACGCAACGGCTACTGCAGGAAAACGGCGTGAACACCCATGCCCAGTTCCTTGCCATCGCCGGTGCCATTCGGGACCGCGACCACCAACTGCTGAAGATTCTCCTGGACCAATACGAAGTGGACTTTGACCTTCCCGCGATCACCAGGCTCCTGAAAGGCGTGGTGAAGGGTCACCTCCTCAAACGCCACCGAGGTTTGGCCAAAACCTTTCATCAAATCATCTCAACTTTCGAAAACCGCTTCCCGCCAGAAGGGGTACTACTGACCCTCGACACGGGAGGGCATCCTCAGGGTCTGACTCCTCGGGAGAGGGAAATCGCCATCCTGGCAGGCAGCCAACGCACTCCCGAAATCGCTGCCCTCCTGGGGATCAGCCCACGGACCGTGGAAAACCACATCTCCAGAGCCCTTGCCAAGACCGGAACCACCACGCGCCAGTCCCTTTATGAGCACGCTCGAAACTCCCAAACAAGCGGTGGATAACTGGACGCCCGGCCGCAGATCCTCGGCTGCAATTCAGCTGGGAGTATGACTGCTCTTCGGCTGCGCCCGCCACGGTGAGTCCGGTCGCTCCCTGAGTTGGGGCTTGACGCACTCCCTATCTGGCAGTGTCAAGCGTTTTGCTATTAATGAGTGGCGAGTACTCGAAATTGAGTATGTAAGGACCTCAAATTGAGTGGTCACAAAGCCGGAATTGAGTAATATCGAAGCCTGCACGGATGGATCAATCCATTCTGGTTCTGACCATAAAATTAAAGTCCTCCGATCTGTTATTAAAATAACTTGACTAGTTTATCTGTCCTGAATACTTTCGTTGTGAAGCAATCTGCTTCGTCGGGGCGCCCCACCCATCATCACTCGCAGTTTGGCGCCCCAAGGTCGGCCAGTTTTTGGGTTGGGGGATTTTGATGGTTCACGTATCACGTTGGACGAGAGTTTTGCATCTGTTGACCGCACTCGTTGCGGTTGTGGCTGTTGTTTTTGGTTCGGTAGCTCCGGCTACTGCCAATGCTGCCGAGAACCGGACAGTGGTTGGCAGCAGTGAAGGGGCCGTTTTGCTGGAGCCGACGATGGCGCAGAAGGCAGAGGCGATAAAACGGCTGGAGCAAGCCCGCCAGCTGGACCCTGCCGGTTTCGCGAACCGGCTGGAACTGATTCAGGGATCGAAGGAGCTCAGGGAGTATTTGTCTTCAGACAGCCGTTTCGATAGTGGATTGCAGCAGCAGTTCCTTGCGGCATCCATGCCTACGGACGTCCTGGAATCTCTGGTTTCACTCACGGATTCCGGATACCTGACCCTTGAATTGGCGGATGGTCCAAACAAAACTAAGGTTGCCAAGCTAATTAAGGCTGAGCCGAGCATGATCGGTGGCGGTAAGGGGTCAATGGGGATGAAGCCGATGTTTCCTCAGTGCCCGTCCGCGTGGGCTGCCCTATGGGCCTGGTGGGGCACAAACTCGGCTTTCTGCGGCGCGATGGGCTTCTTCGGCCCCATGGCCGCATTGGGATGCTCGGCAGCCGTGGCGATCGCCGGGTCCGTTATTGACTTCAACAGGGGATGTCGATGAACGCCGGGACTGATTCGACCGTACGCAATTACTGGCTCGCACTGTCAGCGTTGTTCGGGGTAACTGTCAGCGTAGTGTCAATGACAGACCCGCCATGGTCATTGATCATGGTCGCGGCCTTCATCCTCTTTGCTGTCCTGCAAGCCATTCACTACCGCCAGCTGGGCCGCGAAATCCAGGGGAAACTGGCTACGGCCAATCCTGGAGCTGGAGTTGTCGCTGCCGTTTTCGGCGGCGCCGCGGTTCTCATCCACGGGACACCCATTGCCCTTTGGGCAGGGCCCGTTCTTGGCCTAGTGACGTTCGTAGGCATGTACCTGTTCCTTCACCGGTACGGGCGCTTCCACAAGGGCGCTACTTCGAATTAGCCGAAACCTTGAGCAGCGTTGTTCGGATGTGGCCAATAATGACAATTGTCCCGGTGCTGGGGATCGTCTTTGCCAACCTGTATCTGCTCAATCTCGGAGTCTACCCCCCGGTGGATTTCTTGGTTTATCGGTACGCTTCGGTAGCGTCTTGGCCCGGGGAAGATATTTATGCCCGCAACGTTTTTGGGGAACTTCTGCCGTCCGAGGGTCTGCCTTTCGTCTACACGCCTTTCGCAACTGCGCTCCTATCTGTCACGAGTTTGTTTTCTACCCAGGTGTCCTTCATGCTGTGGACCACAGGCTGCGTGGCAACTTTGGCGTTCATCATTGGTATTTGCCTGCCGCAGTCTTTGCCCAGGCGACGGATGATATGGCTAGCGCTTCTCTTTCTGGGCTGTTGTCCCACGGTCGTCGCCCAGCACTTGGTGTGGGGGCAGATCAACTTGTTCCTCGCCGGACTCTGTCTCGCGGATTTCGTCCGTCACACCAATGGAAGGTTGTCCCGGTTTCTTCCGAAAGGGGTGCTGATAGGGATCGCCGCCGGTATCAAGCTGGACCCGGCCATCTTCATTCCATATCTCTTGATGACAAGACAATGGCGTATGGCCGGCTCTGCCATGGCGGGCTTTGCTGGGACGGTCATTATTGGTGGGATCATGTTTCCCGCCATATCAGTCACTTATTGGTTCTCAAGCGTGTGGCAGCTCAGCTCAAAGGTTGATCTGGGCACGCAGTTCGCCAGCGCTGGCAACAACTCCATACAGGGGGCGGCCGGAGCGATCGGGCATTGGGCGGTCTCGCCCTCCAAGGTCATTGTTATCGCTGTGGCCGTTCTCGGATTGTTTGCTGCTGCAGCGATCTTCCGTGCGGGACAAACGCTGGCGGCAGTTCTGACTGTCGGAATGACTGCGAACGCAACGATAGGGACGTTCTTCGCGCTAAGGAGCCGCACCTCGCCTCTCGCGGCAGCAATACTCTCCCAACGCCGCTTGGAAGGACGCCCAGCCAAGATCTAGAAATTCCGCCCTCCCTCAATAGCGGTGCCGGGCAATTCCGACGAGAGGTCAGTACATCTTATGGATAGAAATAGTGCACCAAGCAGAGGCCAGCTGTTACTTCCTGTCCGAGACGGAAGCTTGGTCGAGGTCCGCGGACGCCTGTTCACGGGGGCCGACGGGCATGCTTATGTGCGGCCGAGATTGCACCCTGATGAACCGAAGATCAGCTTGCGCGAGCAAGCTCAAATGGGCACAACAACAATCAGAATCAGGGTCACGGGCCTTGAAACTGGTGAGTCGGGGCTTGGCAACCTGGAGGGTTCCTGGAATACCATCCGAGGCGTTCTAAGCGGGATGAGGATCGAAGTAACTGCTGTGCTCGATACCCCTGCACAATGGCTCGACTCGTGGGAGGAAACGGACCCGAGATACGAAGAGGCGGAGGCTGATGCGCCGTCGGAGTGGTTCCTTAGTCCGGACCGCCAGAAGCTTCTGGAAGGAATCTTTGCCAGCTTTGATGAGCACAAGGACTTCTATCCTCTTATTTCATTGGGACTTAACGGCACCTACGAAGGCACCTTCCGCGCCACGTTGTACATGCTTGCGATCAACCAGAGCTTCGCATCGTGGGCAGGCAACTTCAGCGCCGACGACCTCCTAGTTCAATCATTCGTGAGGGCCTTGTAGCTGGGGGTTGTTGTGCGTTGGAGAAGCAATGCAGGCATAGTTACAGCGATGCTGATCTCCGGGGCCGCGTTGACTGCCTGCGACGGGGGTGTCCAACGTCATGCCGGCTCAATGCGAGTTACGGATCCGGTCCAGATTACCGAAGCGGCACCGCAAGACGGGGCGCTGGCGTCAGCGGCAAGCCTCATCACCAAAGAGCTAAGCGGCGACCCCAACTTCGGGTCAGTCGCCCTTGAACAGGGGAAGCTCGTCATCACGTGGCACGGCCCGGAGAACGACCGCATCGCACTTTTGCGCGACCAACTCCCCGGCGTTGACATCTCGATCCGTTCAGCAGCGTGCGTTCCGGGAACTGTCATGGACCGGGCGGGAACCCTCTTAACAGAAGATGCAAGAGTCAGGGTCGTCGGGATGGCCAATGACGGATCCCATGTGGTGGTCACGGTTTCAGAGGGCGCAGACAATAGTGCCCTGGTTGCCGCCTATGAAGCGCGGCTCGGCTGCCCGGTCCGCCTCGAAACGGGGGACGTGGTCCCGGCCACGGGGAACCATTGACACCCTCATGAGGCCGGAATATCGTCGGCCGTATCGAGGTTGGTGGTCTCGTTCCAAGTGATTTCGGCGCTGCCTTTGGGGGAGCTCCGCTAGTCGGTTGTGCTAGCGAGGAGAGTCCTCAATGTCTTGGGAATTGTCATGAGAGCCACGCGAGCCACAGCTTTCAGGATGGATCCACGCGAGGCCGGTTTGGTCGCGGTTCTGCTCGTCCTTGCGGCCGTGAGCTGGATCGTTTCTGCCGTGCAAACGTCCGGGATGGACATGGGGCGTTGGACAGATCCTGGACCGCTGGGCTTCTTCCTCACGACTTGGGTGGTGATGCTCGCGGCGATGATGTTTCCCTCGGTGGCGCCGATGGTGGTTGCCTACGCCCGGATCACCCACCACCGTCGGGAGACTGGGCGCTATGCCCCGGCAGGTTCCACCGCCGTATTCGTGGCTGGCTACTTGATCTCGTGGACGATCTTCGGCCTCGCCGCGTACGCGCTCTACGCACTAGTTGCGTCCCTCATCCCCGGTTTGTTTTCCTCCGATCCGGGCGGTCGCTACTTGGCAGCTGGAGTGATCTTCTTGGCGGCCGTGTACCAGCTCACGCCGGCCAAGAACGTCTCCCTGATGAAATGCCGGACGCCGATGGACTTCATCCTGCGGCGAATCCGCTACGGACGTTTTGGTGCGCTGCGTCTCGGGCTCGAGCACGGTGCTTGGTGCGTTGCCTGCTGCTGGGCGCTGATGGTGGCACTCTTCGCACTCGGCGTCATGAGCGTCGGCTGGATGGCTGTGGTCGGGGCGTTCATTGCCTTGGAGAAGATGCTCCCGTGGAGGCGGATCGCCAACCGATTGGTCGCCGTCGCGCTGGCCCTGATCGCGGTGGCTATCGCCGTTGCGCCGGGGATGGGGCCCTGAGTCGGGATGTAAATGCGGGGGAAAAAATGGGACGGTCTCATTCATGAAGGAGTCGGAAAATGGCTGGCAGTAAACTGATCGAGCGCTTTTACAAAGAGATCCTCGAGGGTGGAAATCTCGATCTCATTGATGAACTGGCTACGGATAACTTGATCGATCACGAGCAGGCTCTTCCGGGGCAACCGCCCGGCAAGGAGGGCGCCCGATTCTTCGTCAACGCCATCCGAGCGGCGTTCCCGGATATCAAGGTCAAGACGATCGAGCCGGCGCTGGCCGACGGAAACCTGGAGGCGTGCTACGTCGTTCTCACGGGCACGCACAGTGGGGAAATGGCAGGCGTTCCGGCGACGGGCAATAGCGTCGAGTTCGACAGCACCGACATCATCCGCGTCGAGGACGGCAAGGTTGCTGAGCATTGGGGAACCACGAACAACCTGAGCCTCATGCAGCAGATCGGCGTCGTACCCCAGTAGCGATTCCCCAATAGCGTCTCCCGCCCGCGCTCCTAGCAGCGGGCGGGAGGCATTCGGAGGTGAGCCGGGAAGTCTGGTCGGCAGGTCGATAAGTCTGTCATGGAACCGGAGATCCCCGTGAAAATTCCGAGCGGAACGTCCACCGGAGGTGGTCTGGGAAGAGGTCTGCGTTCCCGCCCCGCACTGCTGTTGGCGTTTGCCTTCGCGGTCATGGCCGATCCCGTCTCCTCGGTCGCTTACGCCATCGAGGCGGCTCTGCGCGCCCTGAACGGCGATTTGGCGTTGCTGGTCCCCACGATGGTCCTGGTGGTGGCCATCGTCGCCCTGGTCATCGTGAACTACCGGCAACTCGTCGCGCGCTACCCGAGAGGCGGCGGGGCGCCCGCCGCGGTGGGTGAGGCCTTCGGAGATGGCTGGTCCTTCGTCCCGATCGGCGCGCTGGTGGTGGATTTCCTGCTCACTATAGCGATCAGCGTCTCGGCGGGATCCTCGGCGGTGATCGCCTATTTCCCCGCCCTTGCTCCGTGGCGTTTGCTGCTCGCGCTGTGCCTGGTGGTCCTTGTCGGTGCCGCGACCTGGTTCGGACACCTGGGCAGGCTGGTCTTCGCGGCAATGACTGTGGCCTTCATTGTCGTTTCCGTCGTCGTCCTTCTCTACGGTCTGGGCGCAGCACCTCAAGCGGCCGGCACGATCGTCGGCGCTCCCGGGCATCCACCGGTCCTTGCCGTGCTGCTTGCGTTCCCGGTGGCCATGGCAATGGCCACCGGTGTGGAAGCGGCGACCTCGGCGGTTGCCCAGCTCGGTCAGCTCGACAATGACGGAAAGCGCCGTTTCGGGCAGCTCACTCTCTGGCTGACCCTCGCCATCGTCGGCACCATCACGCTTGGCCTCGCCCTCGAAGCCGCGCAGTTGCACGTCGGCATTCCGCCGAAAGACAGCACGCAGATCGCTGAACTCGCTCGCCTCGCCGCGCCTGCGCCGGTGTTCGCCGCCTTCCAGCTCGTCACTGCCCTGCTGCTGCTCTCGGCGGCTTCCTCGGGCTTCCAAGCTGGACCGGGCCTGCTCAAGGCCCTGGCGCGTCACATCAACCCCCACGGTGAGACCGTCGGTGTCCTTCCTCTCTCCCTGGGCCGTACCAACCACCATCACACGCCCTATTGGGGCGTCACGGTGTTCATCGTGCTGGCCGGTGCCGTGACAGCCATCGCCGGCGGCGACGACCAGGAGCTTGTGCTGTTCTACGCCGTCGCGGTCTTCCTCAGCTTCCTGGGCGGCCTGGTTTCCATGGCACTCTTGGCCCGCAAGGACCGTCAACCGGGAGTCTTCATCCTCAACACTGTCGGAGCCCTCGTCGTGGCCTTCACCCTCGTTGCCAATCTCTCCCGCGGCTTCCCCATCGTCAGCCTCGCCGCCGCCTTCGCCGTCGCAGGCCTCATGTACCGGGCCTGGACCAAAGCAGGACGCCCCCGTGGCATCCGCAACGTAGCCGCGGAAGCAGAAATCGAATGACGCACGCAAGCCCTAATTGGCGGCGTCGCTCGCGCCGTCCGCGACGTCGAAGGCTTCGAGCAGCGCCGCGCCCTCAGCGAGGAGGGGTTCGCGATCCGCTGGCTGGGCCACGAGCCGGGTCACGTCGCTCATGAGGGTCTCCACGTATTGCCGCACGACGGCGTGGTGGGCCGCGTCGCCGAACCACACGAGCTCACCGCACACGCGCAACAGGGCCCTGACCACGCGAGGCTCGTTCGCTCCGTACCGTCGCACCTGTCCGAGGGCCAGATCCACGAGATAGGCGAAATCGCGGGCCGGGACATGCAGCCTGACGGTGCCTTGCGCGTCCGCCACGGCCTGCGGCCCGTGCTGCCGGAGTGAGAGGGCGGCGAGGATCGAGCCGAGATGGTCCACCGCCTGGTTCGCGGTGTAGGGGTCGTTGATGGCGGGCGAGAGCGCCTTGGACGCGACGTCGGCGAGTTGCCGGATCCCAAAGGCGACGTCCTGCTCGAGGGTCCGTTCGTAGCCGATCCGCACGCTTTGGGCGAGCGCCCGGCGCAGTTCAGTGCCGCCGTCGGGGGCAAGAGGACCCGCGCCGCCGCCGGCGGCCTCCCACACCCAGGCGAGCGGGGAACCTGCGACGACGTGCCGGCCGATCATGGGCACCATCCGGGCAGTGAGGCCCCGGCTCGCGAGCTCTTCGACGAACGACTCGGGATGGAAGGCTTGAACGTATCCCGACTGCGGTACAAGCAAGGCGGTAGCGCCGGGCGGCGGGTTTGGCATGCGGATTCCGGGATCACCCGGGACGAAGGACCGCTCGATCACCTTGAGCGTGGCCTTCTCGACGCCCTTCATGACTTGGTCCACCTGGATCGAATGCGACAGATGGTGGGCGAAGAAGACGAGCATGACCATGCTCACGAACAGCAGGAGCAGTGCGCCGCTCACCGCGAGGCGCGGGTAGTCCTGGGTGCGCTGTCCGGCGGCGATGCCGACCGTGTAGAGGCCCGCGGTGCTGTACGCGAACGTGGCAACGAACGCGCTGAGGGTTACCTGATTGGGGATGTCGCGCAGGAAGTTCCGCAGCAGCCGCGGGCTGAACTGGGTCGATGCCAACTGCAGCGCCACCACGGTGAGTCCTAATACGACGGCGATGACAGTCACCATGGTGCTCGCGATCCCGATGAGCAGGTTCCGCGCGTCGTCGGACGTCCCTTGGAAGAGGAGGACGGCGAAGGGTGACGTGGCGTCGAGCTGCACCGCGGAAAGGCCCGCACCCGCGATGATTGCGAGGACGACGGCGCAGGTCGGCATCGCCCACAGGGCACTCGCCAGATACTCCCGAACGGCCTCACGCCTCACATGTGACACTCTCGACTGACGGTGCCCGCCAGTCAAGGGGAGGCTTGTTGAATATCCGGAGGACCTTGGACCCTATAGCGGCCGCACGGAGCGGGGACACACTGGCATATGGCCAACATCTACATTGCTTACGGGACCGTTGAAGGACAGACGGCCCAGATCGCCGAGTATATTGCCGACGTCGCTCGGGGCCACGGCCACGAGGCGCAGACGGCGGACATCAAGAAGTCCGGGGATGCCTTGCCGGACGGTTACGACGCCGTCGTTGTGGGTGCATCCGTCCATGTGGGCAAGCACGAGGGCTATGTCCGGGACTTTGTACGGAAGAACACTGCCGCGCTTGAGCGCCTCCCCTCCGCGTTCTTCTCAGTCAGCCTTGCTGCCCAGGGCGATGAGGTGAACGCCGAGGGTTATGTGGAGAAGTTCGAGGCTGAGACGGGGTGGCGTCCGGCTCAGGTGGGGCTCTTTAGCGGCGCCCTCCTCTACACCCATTACGGTTTCCTCAAACGCGCCATGATGAAGAAGATCGCCCGCGACAAGGGCAGCCTGGACACGGATACTTCGCGCGACTACGTCTACACCGAGTGGGACGGGGTGAGGCGGTTCACCGAAGACTTCGTGGCTGGATTGGCTACACACGTGGCTTAGGTAAGTCCCTGCGGATCGCTCCGGAAACCTTGACTTCAAGTTCGGGCTCAACAAGGGTGGAAGGGATCGATCCACGCGAAATTCTTTCGAATCAGGAGATCCAAAATGACTCTTCCCAAAGGTTTGACTTCCGGCACTTGGTTGCTGGATATGTCCCACAGCGAAATCGGCTTCAGCGTCCGGCACGCCGGCATCAGCAAGGTCCGCGGCCGCTTCACGGAAGCGAGCGCAGAGGCCCGCGTGCGCGAGTCCCTGGCCGACGCGTCCCTCCATGCAACCGTCAAGACCGCGAGCTTCGATTCCGGCGATGCCAACCGTGACGGTCACGTCCGCGGCGCCGACTTCTTCGACGTCGAGAAGTTCCCGGAAATGACCTTCCGGGCCACCAGCGTAGAGGGCGACGGCGAGGACTACACTCTCACAGGCGACCTCACCATCCGGGGGATCACCAAGCCGGTGGAGCTGGAAGTTGAGTTCACGGGCGTCGCGGTTGATCCTTTCGGCGCGACCCGCGCCGGGTTCTCCGCCGAAACCGAAATCAGCCGCAAGGACTTCGGGCTGACGTGGAACGCAGCGTTGGAGACCGGCGGTTTCCTGGTGAGCGACAAGGTGAAGATCAACCTCGAGGCTGCCCTCGTGAAGCAGGGCGAGCCCGCAGCGGAGTAGCCCGCAGCCGAGTAGTCAAGAGGAAGCCGGCCGTCCGCTCAACTCGCGGTGTAGGAGTTGAGCGGGCGGCCGGTGCTGCCGTAAGTGAGGTCCAATACGAGAAGGCCCTTGCCTTCCAGTGCGCTGAGGTAACGCTGAGCCGTCGGGCGGCTGACGCCGAGTTGCCCGGCGATCTCAGCGGCGCTGACGGGACCCCCGGCGGCGCGGACGGCGTCGAGCGCTTTTTGCATGGTGGGCTGCAGGCGAGGCGCCGGGGCCGCGGGCCTGACCCCGGCCGAGCGCGCGTTGTAGAGGCTATCAATGGTTGCCTGGTCGGCAGTTGAAGCGGAATCCAGCTCCTGCCGCCAGTTCCGATACGCCTCCAACTGCGTGCGGAGCCGGTCAAAGCTGAAGGGCTTGACCATGTAGTAGACCGCGCCACTGGTCATCGCTGATTTGACGGTGGCCAGGTCCTGGGCCGCGGTAATGACGATGCAGTCGACGTCGGTTCCGGCCGCCTGCAGGGATCGCAGCATCGAGATCCCGTCCTCGTCCGGTAGGTGTACATCCAGCAAGAGCAGGTCCGGGTTGAGGCGCACGATTGCCTCCCGCGCGGCTGCGGCGCTGTACACCTGACCCACGCATTCGAAACCGTCAACCCTGGCCACGCGGGCAGCGTGGATTCCGGCGACCCGGAAATCGTCGTCAACCACCAACGTCCTAATCAAGGTTTGGGCTCCTTTCCCGGGCATTTCCTTAGTAGTTGAAGCGACAGCAGAAAACGCACAAAACGTGCACTTTTGCGGCTAAGGCGCACAACTTACTGAAGACTTCTGGGCCTGATGATCGCTTCCTAAGCTTTACATAGTTTCAGTGATCAACATCACGAATTCGTCGGACTCCCAACGAAGGGATCCGGGTGGCAGCGCAAGCTGCCGCTGGATAAACGAACTCAAAGACAGAGAGGTCTTAGCGTTATGAATGCTATCCACGCCAACCGGCCACCCGGGGCCTTCGAAAGGGCCGAGGTCGCCGCGGGCATCGACATTGTCGGGTTGACCAAGCGTTACCTCACGCCCAAGCACGAGACATTCACTGCCATCCGCGATGTGACTCTTAGGGTCGAACCGGGTGAGTTCTGCGCGATCGTAGGACCGACGGGCTGCGGCAAGTCCACCACGCTGGCCCAGGTTTCCGGGCTCGAGCGGCCAAGCGCCGGCTCGGTCAGCGTCCACGACCAGATCGTCGACGGCATCACCGAGGGTGTCAGCTACATGTTCCAAGCGGACGCTCTTTTCCCCTGGAAGACCGTTCTCGGAAACGTCTTGATCGGCCCGGTCCTGCTCGGAACGCCCAAGAAGGAAGCCACCTTGCTCGCGAGGGACTGGCTGCGCCGCGTGGGCCTGGCCGGCTTCGAGGACCGCTATCCGCACCAGTTGTCCGGTGGCATGCGCAAGCGCGTCGCCATGGCGGCGGCGCTGATCAACAACCCGCGGATCCTGTTGATGGATGAGCCGTTCGGCGCCCTCGACGTGCAGACCAAGGCCATCATGCAGAACGAGCTGCTGCAGCTCTGGGAGGAACTGCGCCCCTCGGTCCTGTTCATCACGCACGACCTCGACGAGGCAGTGGCGCTCGCCGACAAGGTGGTCATCATGACCAGCAGCCCGGGCACCATCAAGGATGTCTTCCACATCGACCTGCCCAGGCCGCGCGGAGATGTCCAGAAGATCCGGCACGAGGAGCGGTTCCTGGAGCTGCAGGGCCAGATCTGGGAGTCCTTGAAGGACGAAGTCACCCGTGCCTACAAGCAATCGGCGGGTGCAGCAGCATGACAACCACAATCAACAGAGGTGCTCCCGTGCAAGAGCAAGCACAAGTGCAAGCGAGTGAGCTTAAAGTTTCCGCCCGGCGTGCCATGAACCGCCGCACCACGTGGGTTTGGGCCGGCCGTGCCATCCTCGCGGTCATCGTGATCGGTGGCTGGCAGTGGTTCACCACGGCTGGCTGGGTGGACAAGTTCTTCTTCGGCCAGCCGTCCGAAATCTGGAACAGCCTGGTGGATCTCTTCACCAAGGGCACGGCATTCGGCACCATCTGGGAGAACCTCTGGGTCACCATGCAGGAAGCCATCTACGGCTTCGCGCTCGGAACGCTCGTCGGCGTCGTGCTCGGAATCCTGCTCGGCTCGAACAAGTACCTGTCCGAAGTGGTCGGCCCGTACATCCGGATCGTGAACTCGATCCCAAGAATCGTGCTCGGCTCGATCTTCATCGTGGCGTTCGGCCTCGGCGTCTTCCCGAAGGTGCTGCTCGCAGCGGTACTGGTTTTCTTCGTAGTCTTCTTCAACGCCTTCCAGGGTGTCCGCGAAGTGGACCAGAACCTGGTCGGAAACGTGCGGGTCTTGGGTGCATCGCCGCTTCAGGTCGCGATCCACGTGACCATTCCCTCGGCAATGACCTGGATCATCGCCAGCTTGCACACGGCGTTCGGTTTCGCGATCATCGGCGCACTTGTTGCTGAGGTGCTCGGCGCCCAGCAGGGAATCGGCCTCATCATCAGCCAGGCACAAGGGACCTTCGATCCCAACACGGTCTTCGCCTGCATGGTGATCATCGCCGTCATCACGCTCGGCGCGGAATACCTCATCGCCCTGCTGGAGCGCACGCTGCTCAAGTGGCGGCCGCCGAACCGTTCCGAAGCACAGACGATCTGACGCTCGCCGTCTTCCATTCAACTTACCCAACGCTCGAATCCTCTAAATAGAAGGAAAAGCACAACCATGATGAAGAACAAGATCTACGCCGTCGGCGCTGCCGGAGTGATCGCCCTGAGCCTCGCAGCTTGTGGCACCAGCACCGCAAGTAGCACGAGCTCCTCAAGCGGCAGCGCTGCAGCGGACACCGCCTCGATGCCCACCGTGAAGCTCATGGTCGGCGGCATCGACAAGCAGATCTACTTGCCGTACCAGCTCGCAGAGCAGCTCGGCTACTACCAGAAGTACGGCGTCAAGGTGGAGCTTTCCACCGAGTCCCAGGGCGGCGTCGGCGCCGAAGACGCAATGGCATCCGGACAGGTGGACATGGCCGGTGCGTGGTACGTCCACACGGTCGACTTCCAGTCCAAGGGCAAGAACGTCATCAACCTCGTGCAGCTCTCGGGCGCCCCGGGAGAACGCATCATGTGCAGCCCCAAGGCGAACGTGAAAACGGGCGCTGACCTCAAGGGCAAGACTGTCGGAGTCACCGACCTCGGATCGGGAACCGATGAGCTCACGCAGTTCGTCGCCGCGAAGGCCGGCCTCGCGAAGAGTGATTACCACACGATCGCCGTCGGCGCCGGAGCAACCGCGATCGCGGCCATCCAGCGCGGGTCCGCTGACTGCGTCATGACCACCCAGCCGACCGTGGGCGCACTTGAGAACAAGAACCTCGCCGTTCCTGCGATCGACCTCGCCACCGCTGACGGCGCCAAGGCAGCACTTGGCGGCACCCTGCCGTCGGCCGGCCTTCTCGCCCAGTCGGACTGGGTCAAGACCCACGAAGACGCAGCCCAGAAGGTTGTCAACGCCCTCGTCGACACGATGCACTGGATCAGCACCCACTCCGCGCAGGACATCGCCGACAAGTTGCCCCAGTCCTACGTCCAGAACAGCACCATCTCCAAGGACCAGTACGTCTCCGCGCTGAACCAGGACAAGGGCCAGTTCCTCCCGGACGGCATCATGCCTGCAGGCGGTCCCAAGACGATCTTCGACGAGGAGAAGACCATCGGCGTTGACACCTCCAAGGTCAACATCGCCGACACGTTCAACCAAAAGTACGCCCAGGCCGCACTCAAGCTCGAGGGCTACACCGCCACCACCACCCCGGCCGGCAACGACGGCTAATCCCATCCCTGCATAGCTAGCCCCCAAACGATCGGCCTGCGTGGAAATCCACGCAGGCCGATTGTTTTGGTTCTTGCTCCTTTGGGGACGCTTGGGCTTAGGTGTCGATGCTGGCCATGTTGGGGTAGCGGGCTCCGGCGGTAGACCCGGCCGGGGCCAGCTCATCGAGGCGCTTTAAGTCTTCTTCGGAGAGTACGACGGCGGTGGCCCCCAGGTTCTCTGCCAGTCGTTCGCGCTTCTTTGTGCCGGGGATCGGGACGATGTGCTCGCCCTGTGCCAGCAGCCAAGCGAGGGCCAGCTGCCCTGGGGTGCACTGCTTCTGGTCGGCGAGTTCTTTCACCCGGTCCACCAGCTCGAGGTTGCGCTTGAAGTTGTCGCCTTGGAACCTAGGGGAGTGCCGGCGGAAGTCGTTCGCGGCAAAGTCCGCCTCGCTGCGAATTTGGCCCGTCAGGAAGCCGCGGCCGAGGGGGCTGTACGGAACGAAACCGATACCCAGCTCAGCCAGGACGGGAAAGACCTTCGTCTCGGGCTCCCGTTCCCAGAGGGAGTACTCGGTCTGCAAAGCGGTGATGGGATGCACGGCGTGGGCGCGACGGATGGTGTCCGGTGCGGCCTCGGACAGGCCCAGATGCCGGACCTTTCCGGCCTGGACGAGTTCGGCCATGGCGCCCACGGTGTCTTCAATGGGGACGGTCTTGTCCACCCGGTGCTGGTAGTACAGGTCGATGTAGTCGACGCCGAGGCGCTGCAGGCTGGCGTCGCACGCGGAGCGGACGTATTCGGGTTTGCCGTTGACGCGCAGGAAGGATCCGTCCTCGCGGCGTTCGTTCCCGAACTTCGTGGCCACAACGACGTCGTCACGACGGCCGGCGATAGCCTTGCCCACGAGCTTTTCGTTGGTGAAGGGCCCGTACATGTCGGCGGTGTCCAACAGGCTGCCGCCGGCGTCGAGGAAGGCGTTCATGGTGGCAAGGGATTCGCGGTCGTCCCCCTCCCCGTAGAACTCGCTCATGCCCATGCAGCCGAGGCCGAGGGCAGAAACGGTAAGTGAACCAAGCGTGCGGTTTTCCATGGGGTTCTCTCCTGTAGGTGGCAGAACGTGCTGGACGGCAGGACGGTGCTCAGAGAGGGGTGCGGGTAGGGCCACTATAGGCACGTACCTCTAGAGCGGACAACAGAAGCGTGGGTGCCCCGACAACCTTCTGTCCAAGCATCATGTGACAAGCGACCATTTGATTCCACTTGTAGTCTGTGCCCAACTTCTACGAAAGGCTGGGCATGGGCGGTTGGGTGGACGTCGCACAAATTATTAGTGCCTTGGCAACGGCGCTTGCATTGTTCTTCGTGGCCAGAGCCACACGCCATTCGAGGCAGACGGTGGAGGAGTCGCAGCGGATGCGGAGGCTGGAGACTGAGCGTGACGATAGGGCAATCGTTGCTGCGGAACGTCATCAGGCGTCACGAGTCGCGTGCTGGCCAGTAAAAGGCGAAATTGACGGCAAAATTCAATGGGGGATTGAGCTGGTCAATTCAAGTGATGCGCCGGTTTTCAGCCTTTCGATAGAGCGAACTCGCAGCGCTGCAGGGAACGGCACTCCGATTCCGGAAATCCGAGCAACGGCCAAGATCCTGCCGCCGGGCCGCTACTTTTTCAGCGAGCTCAAGAGGTGGCCCGTTTATGTCGAGAGGCAACGAGTGTTGGAGCCCGTGCCGGGAAACTCTGACTACATGCCAGCCATCGAGTTCATGGATAGCGACGGACGATTCTGGGTTCGAGGTGTTGACGGCAAGCTTGAACAGACGACGGCGGTGCCCAGCTAACCATGAAAGCGGCACCAGTCTCCCGGGTCAATGGAGCGTCCTGTTCGTCGCGCGCCCAAAGCCCGATGCATTGGTTGGAACCATTTGTCACTTGATGTCCCAAACGAGAATGTAAGACTGCCGCGGTAGATTGCTCTCAGGTTCGTTGCTGGCCGTATGGCCGTGGCGCAGGACAAAGGGGCACAGATGACCGTCGCTGAAGCATTCAAGGCAATCTCGGACGACGAAGCGCGCTCGCATCTGGAGCGCTATTTCGGACTCGGAGAGTGGACGGGCAATGAGTATGCCGGGTCGCACTTCGATTCCTTCGGCATGAATGGGGAAGTCACGTTCACCTCAGATGATCTGATCTCCGTCTCTTGTCTTTCGGTACATGTTCCGGCACCTGCAGCGCTGGGGATTCTTGGCCATCGCTCAGCCGAAATCACGGCCCTTCTGGAAAGGATTCCAAACGATGTGGCGCTTCAAGATATCCCGCTCGATCAACACGACAAGTACTTTGGAGAAGACAGCCCTTGTTTTCTCCTTTGGCGACTTTTGCGGGCGCAGGATGCTCAGCGCTGGGGAGTCGGTGCCACAACTGCAAGCAAGCTCATAGCCCGGAAACGCCCAGCCCTCGTCCCGATCTACGATTCCGTCGTTGCCCGGGTGACGGGCTTCAAAGACTCGACTGGTACGTGGAGAGCTTGGCATGAGGCATTCGCAACTGATCTCGAACTGCTTGGACGGTTGGAGGCTTTGCGCTCGACCATTGGGCGGGATGGCCTCTCCCTTCTGCGAATCCTCGATATCGTGCTTTGGATGCACGGTAGCCAAGGCGCCGAGGCCCTCGGAAACGTCGATCAGGACGCCAGCTAACCATGCCGGTCGGCGACGCGCAGGCGGCGTTTAGGGCTGCTGCGGCCTTGGACGGCATCCAACTTGAACCGGCGAAGGCGCCTTGGATCAACCAACGTGGACACTTCGGACTCCCGGAGCGAGCGGTCATTGCAGCAGCACCATTGGATGATATTTTTGCGGATCTGGGCGGTCAAACAGATGTGTACAAATCCAAAAGGACAACTGCTCTGCAAGGCGACTTTTATCACGAGCACTCAAGAACCTTTATCGAAATCGACGAAATCCAACATTTCACGTCCGTTCGCCTTCGGACGCTTGAGCGATATCCGGGGATCATCCCGCTCGGATTTCGCCTTGAGGAGTATTTAGCATTGTGCAGACAACACGCCCCTCGGGCGGACAGGTACAGGGCCACCAAGGAAGCCGTTGGCTTCGGCCCGGGAGGACGGCAACGCCAGCGCGCGTATTACGACGCCCTTCGCGATCTTTCCATTCCGTGCATGGGACATCCACCCCTCATTCGGATTCCAATTCTCGATGGCGATGGTGCCGCTGGCTACGCCTCGAACCGTGATTTGGTCCGATCAGCGCTTGGCTAGGCGGGAGACCCCGGGCGCGGGATGAAGCCCGGTGTCGAAACTTCACCCTCGTCCTGAGTTGGCGGCCTTTCCCGGAACCGGTCTGTCGCTCTTCTGAGTTGAGACTGTAACCGGGGACGAGCGGCGGTCGTTGGGTCACGGTGCTGGCACTTTGGCGCGCGACCCCGCGCACGAACAGTTTGGGCATGTCACTCAGTAAATTGGTGTTGGAACAGGACATGCCGTCCGGGTAATTCGACCGGCAAAAGGGAATAGGAATAGGGAAATGGGCGAAACCTCGTTGCGTGCTGCGAACGTCAATCTGATGGTGGGGCGGTGACGGCCCGGCTGCGCGTCTGCCTGCCCGATCAGAAACTCCTGGACGCGATGGAACCTTCCGCCGACGTCGAGTTCGTGGCGTGGGACCTGACTGGTCCCGCCTCGGCGGACCAATTCGACCTGCTGGTACCGCCTTACATGGGCCGGCCAGACGCGCTCACGGCGTTGGATGGCGTGACGGTCCGGCTCGTGCAGAGCCAGTCGATTGGGTACGACGGCGTCGCTGACGTCTTGCCCTCGGGTTGCGTTTTCGCCAACGCGGCAGGAGTCCATGAGACGTCGACGGCAGAACTCGCCTTGGGGATGATGATCGCCAGCCAGCGCGGGATTCCGGAGTTTGTGCGGAACCAGGCGTCCGGCACCTGGGCCAACGGCCAGCGCCCCAGTTTGGCGGACCGCCGTGTTCTCCTGGTCGGCTACGGGGGAGTGGGCAAGGCCATTGAAGCCCGGCTGCTGCCGTTCGAAACGCACGTGACGCGGATGGCAAGCCGAGAACGGGACGATGAACAGGGCCGGATCCTCAGCATCGATGCCCTGTATGAGCAGTTGCCGCTGCACGAGATCATGGTGGTCAGCGTACCGCTGTCCGGGCACACCAGAGGGCTGGTGGATGCCCGGTTCCTCGCAGCCATGCCGGACGGCGCGTTGTTGGTAAACGTGGCCCGGGGCCCGGTGGTGGACACGAACGCCTTGCTGCGGGAGACGTCTTCGGGACGGTTACGTGCTGCTTTGGATGTGACCGACCCGGAACCGTTGCCGGCCGACCATCCTTTGTGGACGGTGCCCGGTGTGTTGATCACCCCTCATGTGGGCGGGGCGAGCTCGGCGATGTTCCCCCGGATGGTCCGGCTGATCGAAAAGCAGATTTCGTTGCTTCTGGCCGGTGAGGCTCCGGTGAACGTTGTGCTGGGCAAGGAATCCGTGGCTGGGTAGGGGACTGAGCGGGCAGGCGGCGCGGACGTTTTCGGGCCTGCCGTTGATGCCCGACCAGGAGCCGTCGTCGCGGCGTTCGTTCCCGAACTTCGTCGCCAGAATGACGTCGGATCGGCGCCGGCGATGGCCTTGCTGACTACCTTTTCGTTGTCGACGGGCCCGTATATGTCGGCGGTGTCCAACAGGCTGCCGCCTGCGTCGAGGAGGTCGTTGGTCCTAGCAAGGGATTCGCCTTCGTCCCCGTTGTGGTAGAACTCACTAATCCCCATGCAGCCCAGCCGGGGGCTGGGTTTGCTGGTTCCAGGGCGAGCCAGCTGATGGGGTCACAGTGATCGCTTCACGGACTATCCTGGGCAGATGGCGGAAATTGGGGAAATCGATACCGAGAACTTCGACTCGAAGCTGCGACGCGAGGCGATGGCATGGCTGACTGTACGCACAAACGACGGTGAGGAACCGCTTACCCGAGAGGACATCCGCGACTTCACTCTGGACGGAGAGCCAAGGAGGCTCCAAGCCACGCAGACCGGTATTTGGAAGCCGAGGGATCTTTCAGCTGCCCTTTCCATCCAGACCGTGTATAGGGCTCCTGGTCAGGGGCGGCCATACAACGATGAGAAGGGGCCCGACGGTCTTCATCGTTATGCATGGCGGGGAGACGACCCGGAGCACCCAGATAATCGCGCGTTACGATCGGCGATGGAGAAGCAGGTGCCACTCATCTGGTTTTGGGGCGTGGGGATGAGACCAGCTGTTTTTCAACCTATCTTTCCTGTATATCTACTTTGGGAAGAGCCTGAGCGTAAGCAATTTGTCATTGACGCGAACGTTGCCAGAGGCCTGGTCGGCAAGGAAAGCCCGGTAGAGGAGCAACTTCGACGTTATCTCACCGTTGAAACTAAGCGACGTTTGCATCAACCTGTATTTCGCTCGACGGTTCTCCGGGCCTACCGAACCAGGTGCGCGGTGTGCGCATTGGCGCACCGAGAATTGCTCGACGCCGCACATATTGTTCCAGACTCCGCGGAACTAGGCGTTGCTTCCGTCGTAAACGGCATAGCGTTGTGCAAGATTCACCATGCTGCCTTTGATGCTCACATTCTGGGCATCCGCCCCGATTTTGTCGTGGAAGTTCGAGACGACATTCTGGCTGAAGTCGACGGCCCCATGTTGACCTACGGGATCCAAGCGAGGCATGGTCAACGCCTCATGGAACTGCCGCAAGACCGCCGGGAGTACCCTAGCCGAGATTTGCTTGAACACGCCTACCAGGCTTTCAGGAGTGCCTGACGGGAGGCCCCGTACTGGCCGATAGATTGCGACTTGAACCAACTGGGGTTGGCACCTATCGTGACCTCAACGCGTACGGCGGTGTGTGCGTGGCGGATACCTCGCCGGGCCCATTCGAATCTGAAAGGCCTTCGTTGAGATCGGGCCGGAGCTCTCGGGTCCGTCGTACAGGCCTGGGCTGGGTTGCAGCGACAGGGCGAGTCGGCTATATCGGCAGAAGATCGAATCGCAGCCCAGCATTAACCTCCGCACTTACGCCGATTGAGAACGGACTCGAGAATGGATAAGTCTGAAGTTCAAGTCCTATTGCGCCGCGCGCTAGCCGAGACGTACGAGCGACATGTGACCCTGTGGAACCTGCAGGTGGGCGAGCGTGCCATCGCGGCCCAAATTTTTCTCCGGTTGGCGCAAGTCGTGCCACTTGGGTGGGACGTCGACAGCGAGTACAACCGAGAAGGCGCCGGTGACATTAAGCTTCTTCGAGTCGGATCGATGGGCAGCGGGCCAAAACGCGGAATTCCAGATCTGATCGTCCATCACCGTGGTATGCACGGACCTGACCATAACCTTCTCCTAGTCGAGTTCAAGCTCAACGACCCGAAGCTCTCAAAAGCCTCAGTAGACGCATCAAAAGTGCGGCTCTGGGTGCAGCGATTCGGATACCAGCATGGCGCCGCAGTGTCACTCGGCCCGAGACTGGGGGTTTTCGATCCATGTTGGCTCTGGTACACGGCAGAAGACAGCGTACTTGTTCTAGAACGAGTATTCTCATAGGCTGACGAACCATCGGATGCGGGAAACTTCTCACTCGTAATGAAAAGGTCATCAGTTCGATTCTGATAGGAGCCTCTGGAAATCAACGATTTCTAGAGGCTCGGTAGAGCCTGACAAACGAACACTAATGAGCTGTTCTCGATTTTCGCCCGATTGCCAGCGTATTCGTCACTTTCTCGTCGCCTCCTCAGACCTGCTTCGAGCAGGCGCATTGATGCCCGGCACCAGGTGCGAACCTGTGGCCTCCGCGTGTGGCAGAGTATTCCCATGACTCTTGGGGATGCCGCATCAAAGTACGTTCAATCCATCGCTGCTGCAATGGCAGCAGGTGTTGCAGCGGAGCCGGAGGCGCAACTTACGGTTCCGGTGATTGGGCCCCCGTTAGCAGTCCAGCGTCTATGCGATAGCTAATTGGTTTTCTTGCGTCCAGTTTTCCCAGTAGCGTTTCGGCGTCATGCCGTTCAGGGATCCGTGGGGCCGTTCATGATTGTAGATAGCTTTCCATTCCTCGGCCAA
>NZ_JBFTOG010000052.1:0-31824 GCF_056397865.1 Arthrobacter sp. 05L417 | reverse complement strand
GAGTAAAACACGCCGTCACCAATGACCACCGCCGCGTCAGCGCGGCGATCAACGCCCCGCCGGTCACCATCCGGCGGGGCGCTTTCATACCCGCTCGTCGCCACGGACCGTGACGGCCACATCGTCAAATAACGAGACCGGTAACAATGAGGACGGTAACCGGCCATGACGTCTCTTGAATGCCTGGACGAAGGATGTAGCGGCCTCCGCGACATCCGAGGCAGGCAGCTCATCTGCCACGAGACCGAGGTAGCCGGCAGCAATGACGCCTTCCGCGGCTTTGCCGGCTGCGTCAAGGAAGCGCTGATTGGAGTTCCCGTGGCTCATCGCAAAGGGAAGTTCAATCGGCCGCTGCCTGACTAGTTCGACGGCCGGTGGTCCTGTCGCCCAAGCCATGATTCCGTCGACTCCGGCCTGCGTCACCCCGGCCCAGAGGGGGCCGAAGTCTGTGGTGTCGACATGGAACTCGTCGAGGTGCACGAAATCTATCCCGTAGTCCCCTGCAAGCCGTGTTTGCTTCTCCAACCCGGTTTTGGCGAACATGCTGTCCTCGTCGTAAACGAGGGCCAGCCTTGTCAGCCCTTGGGCCTGGAAATATCGCAGCATTTGCTCGGCGACTGCCGCTGCGGTCGGGGGTGTCATAAAGCCGTAGGCGCGGACGGGCTCAATCTGGCTGTCGGCTGCGCCTGTTGAGATGTACGGGACTGCAGCTTTTTCAGCTTCTGGGATGATGGCCAGGCTGGCGTTTGAGAATGATGTCCCCACGACGGCGCAGACCCCTCGCTCGACCAATTCGTTGTAAGCCCTGACGGCCTGCGTTGGCAGAGTCTGGTCGTCGGTCACAAGGAGTTCAACGGTGTTTCCAAGCAGTCCTTGGCCGGCGTTGATCTCGGCAAGGGCGAGGTCTGCTCCCAAGTGATTCTCAGTGCCGCCCGGGTTGTTGCCGGTCAACGATGCTACTTGACCTATGACAACTGGCATTTGGTGCCTACCTTTCTGGATTCGTGTTGCGATCGGAGGCTTAAGGCCCCGGAGATCCTGGTGCGTTGGATGCCTGTGACTCGCGTTGCGGAGGAGAGGCCCTTCGTGTCCTCCGCAACGCGAGTTAGGCGGTTGCTATTGAACTGCTTCTTCCAGGCTCTTACCGCGTGTTTCGCGTCCTAGGGCCAGGACAGCCGTAGCGGCTGCGAGGAAGCAGAGCCCCAATACAACGAAGGTGGCTGCGTACCCCCAGGTGAGCAGGATTACGGGTACAACAAGTGGACCGATCACGGAACTGATTCGCCCGCACGCCGTTGCCGTTCCGATGCCAGTTGCGCGGCAGGCGGTGGAGAACAATTCCGGGGTGTAAGCGTTGAGCGCCGAGGTCATGGCGGAGAGGAAGAACTGCAGTACTGAGCCCGCGATGATGGCTGTAGCTGGCGAGGGGGCATTCCCGTACCAAAACGCAGCGGCAGCTGTACAGATAGCGGCGACTACATAGATTGGGCGTCGTCCCAGTCGCTCGAGAAGGAACGAGGATGTCAGTGCGCCGGGGATGCCCCATACCTGCATCAGCATTGTTGTGCCGATCGAGGATGCAATGCTGGCTCCGTTGTCGAAAAGCAGTTTCGCAATCCAGATGGTGATTCCGTATTGGGCCATGAGCTGGAAGAACCACATCGTCCAGGCTGTCACTGTCCGCTTGCGTTGACGGCCGGCGAAAAGGTCACGCAGAGGTCCGCGCGAAGCAGGAATGGTGGAGCCCTCCACTGGTGGCGGCGGCGTGACGGGAGTAATGGAGCCTGGAGGGGCGACCGCTTCGAAGCGGGCGAGCGTCTTCTGGGCGTCTCCAAGACGCCCATGGGTTACTTGCCACCGGATGGATTCCGGCACACCACGTCGCACGATGAACGAGAACATGGAGAGGACGAACATGATGATGAATGCTGTCCGCCAGCCCACAAGCAACGTGATACCACCGGAGATGAGGAACGAAATTATGACAAGCACTTGGGCGGATCCGAGGAAGGTCCCGCGCCGTTTTTTGGTCAGGAACTCCGAAGCAAGTGCCATGGCGCACGGTAGTTCGGCTCCCATTCCGATTCCGGTAAAGAACCGGGCGGTCAACAACGAGCCGTAGTCCCACGTAAATGCCGTAAAGAGGCTGGCGGCGCCCCAGAGCAACATGCTGTAGGTGAATACGGGCCGTCGGCCGAAACGGTCGCATAGCCATCCTGAGCAGATCGAACCAATGGCCATACCCACAAACGCCATGCTGGCGATCGTGCCCGATTGGAGCTTATCGATGTGCAACTCAGCGCTGATGGGGGCCAGGACGAAGGTCAGGAGGGCAACATCGGCGGCATCGAACAAGTAGGCCAAGCCGATGATGGTGATGAAGCGTTTGTGGAGCCGCGTGAAGGGCAGGCCTTCCAGGCGAGCCATGATCTCAGGACCTGTGCGGGTGAGTATTCCGATTGATGCTTGTGAAGCATCGGGTTGAGATTGCATTGTGTCTCCGTGCCGTTATTCAAGGAAATATGGAATGAGAAATTCGGGCGGCTCAAATGCCGTCCGTTCATCGGCCGTTGTCCCCACGAGAGAATCTGCAGACATTTGGCGATTTGCGCTGTGTTGGGGCAAAGCAAGCAGGGCGTTAGCCCGCTTCGGTCACCTCTGAGAGGCGGAGCGTATTGAGCAGCTTGTCCATGCGGTCATAGGACTGACGCAGCCGATCCAGCCCTCCTGCAGCGACCCTGTCGCGCAATGCGGACGAAGAAAATTCGCAAACCAGGGTGACTGTGGTCCCTTGGTCATGCGCGTCGAACCAGATGGTGATCAGACTTTCTTCAAGCTTTTCCGAGGACGGATCAGCTCCTGGCCAGTCCTTGGTGTAGCTGAACATTCGCGGCCGATCGAGGTCACGGTAAGCGCCACCGAAAATCACCTCCGTTCCATCCGGGCCGCGCTGGCCGAAGCGCCACGAACCGCCAGGTCGGAGATCTACTTCAGTGATGTGGTTCAGGTGTCCTTCCAGGCCCCACCACTTGCTGACGTGTTCCGGCTCGTTGTGAACGTCCCAGGCAAGTTCCCGGGTGGTTTGCAAATCACGCGAGATCACCAGGGTGGTCTCCCCCTTGGGTGAGACAAGGACGGAATCTGCGGTAGAAATCATCAGGCACTCCTTCGTGCTTGGATGGTTGGTCTTACCAAGTTACCATTAAGAGTGTGCTCTATGTCACGCTTAACTTCAAAGAAGAGGTGAAAGATGTCGTCCCTGACAGACGTCAACTACAGCGATCTGCTGATTGAAGCTCTCACGCGGTATCCGACCAGAACCGCGTTCGTGGCGGGAGACCGCCGATTGACCTACGACATGGTCCGTGATCGGATAGGTCGGTTCATGCGCGTACTCTCAGACCACGGCGTGGTTCCCGGCGACGGCATTGGCGTTCTCAGTGCCAACATGCCCGAAGTGTGGATGGTTCAGGCCGCAGCTACACTGCTGGGCTTGCACTACAGCGGACTCCATCCCCTGGGTTCGGCGGAAGACCACGCCTACGTGTGTGATGACGCAGGCGTGGATGTCCTCATTGTCGATCCGGCCCATGCATCAGTTGGCGGAGAGATCATGGCCCGGTCAGCGGCCGTTAGGCACACATTTGTGCTGGGGCAATCCGACCTCGCCCCCGATCTGATCCATCTTTCTGAGTCGGCACCGCCTACCCCACTCGTGCGCTACGGGTTCGGGCCGGAGCACGTCCCCTGGATTGCCTACACAGGGGGTACAACCGGCCGTCCCAAAGGGGTAAAGCTCCCAGACCGTGCGATGTCCCAGGCGGTCGTATCGGTGACAACGGGACTCGACCTGCCGAGCAGCCCTCGATATCTAGCAGTTGCACCGCTTTCCCACGCCGGCGTGATCCCGATCGTGCCTACGCTGCTGCGGGGCGGAGCCGTCATTGTCCAACGAGGCTTCGACCCAGAGCAGTGGCTTCGCGCAGTCCAGGACGAGCGCGCGAACTGGAGCTTCTGCGTTCCGACCATGCTTTACAAATTGCTGGACTCAGGCCTGGCCAGCAAATACGACGTCAGCTCGCTCGAAACCTTGATGTATGGGGCCTCACCCATGTCCCCATCCCGGATTGCGGAGGCTCACGACGTTCTCGGACCGGTGCTGCTACAAGCGTATGGGCAGACCGAATGCGTCTCCTGGGCAACAGTCCTACGTAAGGACGAACACGACCCAGCTGGCGACCCCGACCTTCTCGGCTCTTGCGGCCGGCCGGTTCTGGGTGCCCGCGTTGAACTCCTTGACGAGGAAGACCATCCCGTTGCAGCGGGAGCCGTCGGGGAAATTTGCGTTCGAGGCCGGGGAATCATGAGCGGCTATCAGGGGCTTGCCCAGCAGACGGAAGAAACACTCAGATCCGATTGGCTCCATACGGGAGACCTTGCCGTAAGAGATGAACGCGGCTACTTCCACATAGTGGAGCGCAAAAAGGACATGATCATTTCAGGTGGGTTTAACGTCTACTCTCGGGAGATCGAGGACGTCATCGCAGAGGACCCAGCCGTCGCGGCAGTAGCTGTGATCGGGATTCCTAGCGCCCAGTGGGGCGAAGCTGTTACCGCTGTCATCGTCCCACGCCCTGGCACCACGGTGGACGCCTCCGCCCTCACCGAGTCCGTCAAGCGACGCAAGGGCGCGCATCAAGCCCCCAAGGCAATCGAAATCGTAGACCAGCTGCCCATGACAGCGGTGGGCAAAATCGACAAAAAACGGCTGCGCGAGCAGTACTGGTCAGGCCTGGAACGATACGTCCACTGACACCCCCGGTGCCCGGGCGGTCCGGGCACCGGATCAACCATCAAGACCTTTATTCCTAAGGAGCCTCATGCCTGCATATTGGTTGGGACGAGCAAACCCCCGCGACGGAGCATTACTGGCCCACTACGCCGAAATTGTGTCCCGCATTCAGCCACGCTACGGATTCGAACCACTGTCCCGCGGTCAAGCTTTTGTCGAACTTGAAGGCGACCTCAAATTCGAACGTTACTTCCTCCACCGTTTTCCTTCCATTGAGGAGGCCCTGGCGATGTATAACTCGCCCGAGTACCAGGAAGCAGCCGCCATTCGACAAGCCGCATGCTACGGCTCTGAACTGGTCATCCTAGACGGCGGCGATAACCCCAAAAACTCATGGGGTGGCTTCCAGTAGCCAAAAGGAACGGTATCGCTGCCTAGGCACTCCACTTCATGCACCCGCATAAAACTTGCGCCGTCCATTTCGGCGCCACCAACGCTGCGCCCCCTGGCACAGCATGAGAGGAAACCCATGCTTTCCGCGACAGCCCGCAGGCCTCGCGTCCCACAACCCAGAACGTGGACCCCGAGCCCAGGCGACATAGTTGAAATACGCTCCAACAACGCTTCCCCGCGTACAGGACGAGTCGAAGAAGTCATGCCAGACGGCAGCGGTTTCTGGCTCGAACCTTACGGCCCAGACGAACGCCGCTACATCTGCTTGAAGGACGAAAACCTTGCTGTCTGGGCCTAAAACACTGCAAAAGGCCTGGCGCCAATTGGAAGCCATACCCGACGTCTTTTGGATCTGGCTGGGATATCTAAAGCCGGCTGCGCTTCCCCTTCCCCAAGTCGGCCCGCAATCGCACTACTCGACAACATTGCCCGGACAGCACCGCAGGTTCATCTGCACCGAGATGAAGAGTCACTAGCTTGGGCAACTAGTTGGGTCGCCGTATTCGCCGCCAGTATTTTTCGGCTGCGGCGACCCAACCTTGCTAGAACCACGGGTGTCCCACTTCCTTGGTTGTGGGACAACCTCGGTGGAACACTCCCACATCTGTTGGGATCCGCGGAATACCGCGTAACCTGCCTGTCCCGGATGTTGTCCCAAAACCCCGGCCACAATCACCCGTCACGGGTACAACTTTCGGTACGGATTTCAGGCATGGACAGTGGCTACGTATCCACCTTCTTCGGCCCGGGCCGGCAACCCAGGTGCGTTATCCAGCGTCCCGTTCCCAGGTCAGGCCGAACGGCACGTCCTCGCTGAGGCCCACCGTGTACTTTCCTGCCCCGTGTCGGGTGATCAGGATGCCGCAGCGGCGTTCGGCGAGGGCTGCCTGTCGGACCGCTTCGATGGCTGCGGCGAGTTCAGTCTCCATCGCTGCCGCGTTTGAGACCGTGACTTCCAAGGTGGTCTTGAGCTGGGTCATGATCGGCGTGTCCTATTCCGATTTTTGTTGTGTGGGTGCCCGGAGGCAACGGGTCCGGTGCCCTCGGGGGTGCAGGAGTTCGTCGTCCAGTCCCTGGCGGCGATCGCCGGGGTCGGTGAATCGCTCGGAGGTGAACGCCGTGGATTTCGTCCCCGAAGGCTCGTGTCAGTGGTGACGATGGCAGCAGTGAGCGCCAGTCCGGGGTGGCGGTAGCCAAGGATACTTCGGCTACAGAGAAGCCAAGGACGCCGTCGAAGAGGTCCGCGATCCCTCTGCGGCTTCCGCTGTGAAGGTGCGCGGAGCACTCCGCATAAGCGTTCGGATCCACCGGCATGAGTTCGGGAAGGACCTTGGCTTGCATGGGCCGGACCGGGGCTGTCAACGGACTGCTGTCCTGCGGCGCAGCCAATGTGATCAAAGGATTCATGACAGCCCTGGCCTCACCTGTTCGCCGATGACACCCCCTGAAAGTAGTGTCCATCCTCCCGGTCGCGCACGGAAGAGAAAGGGGCTTGATGTTTACCGGACTTCGCCTTGAATTGTGGCAGGAACTCGATTGGACGCCCGAGGCCGTGGGGACGACTGCCCGTCAAGCTACCACCGGGGCAGTCTGAACCGCCGCGGCAGGGGTATAGGTAGTGCCATCGCGGAGCATTGCCCAGAGCACATTGAGGCGCCGCCGGGCCCGGGAAAGCATCGCCTGGACATGGGTCTTTCCCTCGAGCCGTTTCCGGTCGTAATAGCCACGCGAAGCTGCGCAGGACTTCAGCGCGGAGAGCGAGGAGAGGTAGGAGACCCGGAGGAGCCGGCGGTCGTAACGTCGGGGCCGGTGGTGATTGCCGCTGGTCCTTCCCGAGTCTTCGGCCGCCGGGGTACGGGGATCGAACCTCAGGGGCCAGCCGGTTTGGGAACGGACTTGATGGGAGTCAGCGACGGAGCTCGCGGGTCATTCCATACGGCATACCCAGGGACCCCGCGTCATACACCTCTACGGGCTCACCCCGCACCAGTGTGCGTCGACGTCGCCAAGGAGCACCACAATTCTCATCGCCCCGAACGCGGAGGCAATTCCCCATCGCTTACACCTCTGGCACCCAAGGCCAGACCGTGAGCGCCGACTTACGGCCAGTCATGTAGCGGTTGGGCCCGGTGTTGATGAACCGACGTGAATGGGAAGACTTGCGGTGAATGTGGTCAAGACTTCGAACAGTCTCGCACCTCGCAGCGATTCTGCTCTACGAGCTGCGGCAACGGGCAGCGAGACAGTCGACGGCGGACACGGAGACGGCCATGACCATGTCGATCGCCCGGCTCTCCGCGCAGTCGGGTCTGAGGTACCTGTTCAAGACCACGATGATGGATGATGTGTCGCCGACTCCGCCGGACGCAACGACCTACTACATGAAGGCCGGTACCCCGCAGGGGCGCTGGCTCGGTAGCGGCCTGGGCGGCATCAACCGCGCCAGCGGCGATCTAGTCACCGAAACCGATGCCAAAGCCATCTTCGACGAAACGGTCCATCCGGACACCGGCGCTCCTCTGGGCCGCCCGCACGGCCAACCCACACTCGTCCAAAACAGCCAGGGACAAGCCGGCACGCGCCGCGCTGTCGCCGGTTTCGACCTGACACGTTCAGCGTTCCCAAGTCTGTCTCCGTGCTCTGGGCACTGAGCCCCAGGTCGCTTCAGGACCAGATCCTGCAAACCCATCACGACGCCGTCGCCGCCACACTGGAATGGTTGGAGGAGTCCGTCATCCAAACAAGATCCGGACACAATGGCATTGCCCGCATCGGCACCACGGGAGCCATCGCCGCCGCCTTTGATCATTGGGAGTCGCGCGCCGGGGACCCGCAGCTGCACACGCACCTGATCATCGCCAACCGCGTCCAACGGGCCACCGACGGTGCGTGGGTCACCCTCGACTCCCGAACCCTCTACAAGGCCGCCGTCGCTGCCAGCGAGCACTACAACGGACTGCTCTTCGATGCCCTCCACCGCCACCTCGGGACCGACACCGACATCCGCGAGCCCGCAGCCACCACGCATAACCCAAGTGCGCAGCTGACCGGCGTCGATGACAGCCTGATCCGCGAATTCTCCCACCGGTCACGCCTCATCGAGCTGGAGACCGACCGGCTCGTGGCCGAATGGACCACGGACCACGGGACTTCCCCAACGGCGACCACCACCATCAAACTCCGCCAGCAGGCAACCCTCTCCACCCGCACCCCCAAAGCCGACATCATTGCGCCGCTCCGTGAGCTTTCCGCAAGGTGGCAGGCACGCGCGGCAGCCAAGGGCTTCGAGCCCCGGCTCGTTCTTGCCAACACCGTCCGGCGGTCACGGACAAACCCGTTCCGCTCGTGCGACTTCACCGCCGAGTGGGTGCACGCCGTCGGATCACTGACCCGGGAACGTGTCGCGGCCAAGCGCGCCACCTGGAACCGGTGGAACCTGCTGGCCGAGGCCGAACGCTTCTGCGCCGCGATCCGCTGCCAGGCCCCGGAGGACCGCAACGCCCTGATCGACGCCGTCGCCACCGCCGCGCAAAGCCAATCGGTCCCCCTGAACGACTACCGGTACAGTGTCCCCGCGGACGCGCAGCCGGATCTGCGTCTCGGCACCAGGAGCGTCTTCGACTTCCACGGTTCCCGCCTCTACACCGACGCCACCACCCTCGCGTGCGAGGAGACCGTCATGGAGGCAAGGAACAACGACGGCGGCCCCGCCGTCCGGCCAATGGTCGCCATGGATGAACTCGCCGGCAACCAGCACCACGGCAAATTCGGGCTGCACGACGACCAGCGGGCCGCCGCTGCAGAGATCCTGCTAAGCGGAAACCGGCTCGACGCCGTCGTCGGACCCGCCGGAACCGGCAAGACCACCGCCCTCGGCGCGGTCAAGGCAGCCTGGGAAGCAGAGTTCGGTTCCGGCAGCGTAGTCGGATTGGCGCCCGCAGCGGCGAGCGCCGAGGTTCTCGGGCGGGAACTGTCCATGGTCGCGGAGAATGTTGCCAAGTGGCTGTACGAGTCCGCCGGCGAGGGGGCCAGTCGCCGGGCTGAGCGGTTCTTCGATGCGGAGCGGCGGCTCACCAATCCTGTGGCTAAGTTAAGCTCGCAGACCGCTCTGCTCGCGCAGAAAGCCGCTTGGCTCTCCGCCGAGCAGGACCGGTGGCGGTTCCATTCGAACCAGCTGGTTGTCGTCGACGAGGCCTCGATGGTGTCGACCCTTCAGCTCGCCGCGCTTGTGGAACAGGCCCGGGACGCCGGAGCAAAGATTCTATTGGTGGGCGATCCCGGGCAGCTGGATGCCATCGGCGCCGGCGGTGTCCTGGGCTGGCTGGACCGCCAGGGCAAGACCGCCCGGCTGAGCACCATCTGGCGGTTCGAGAACGCCTGGGAACGGGATGCCTCGTTGAAGCTCCGTGCCGGGGACGTCGCAGCCATCAGCGACTACGAGCAGCATCAACGGATCCGGCATGGAACCTATCTGGACATGGTCGACCAGGCTTACCTGAACTGGCAATCCGACATCCTCGCCGGGAAGTCGTCCATCCTCATCGCCGCCGACAACGACACCGTCGGCATGCTCAACGAACGAGCCCAGGCGGACCGGGTGATCCAAGGTGTTGTGGACGCCGAACAGACCGTGCTTCTGGGCGACGGGATGCGTGCAGGCCGAGATGACACGGTCATCGCGCGCCGCAACGACCGCACCGTTGCGGACAGCAACGGTGACTTCGTCCGCAACGGCACCCTGCTCGACGTCCTGCGCGTCGGCAGGCGCGACGGTTCCCTCACCGCGGTACGCAGGGACACAGGCGCCACTGTCACCCTGCACCGCGACTACGTCGAGTCCGCGGTCGAGCTGGGATACGCGACCACAGCCCACCGCTCCCAAGGAATCACCGTCGACACCGGCCACACCGTCGTCACCCAAGGACGTCTCACACGCGAGCTTCTCTACGTGAGCATGACCCGCGGCCGTGGCGGCAATTACGCGTACGTCAGCGAGAACGATCCCGGCGATCACGAGCCTCTTGATCCTTCCCAGCAAGAGTCGTGGCAGGAGATCCTCGCCGAAGTGCTCGCGGCAGAAGGCGCCGAACGAACCGCCCACGAAATCCGCGACGCCGAACAGTCCAGCGCCGACACGCTCGACCGGCTCAGCGCCGAATACGACTACCTCGCCCAGATCGCAGCCGCCGAAGACCTGACAAGGTTCCTCAAGGCGCGCGCTCCGGAGATCGATGAGGTGTTGCAACAATCCCCCTCGTGGGGCGCGGCCGTCGCAGCCTGGCGCCGAGCGACCGCGGCCAGCCGGCCCGGGGCTCAGCGGACTGTCACCGCCGCTTTGGAAACAAGCGGCGATGCAAAGGACGTCGCAGCCGTTCTGCACGCCCGGCTCGTCAATTTCTCATCCCGCATGCCAGCCGCCGACCGTGCCGTCATCCCCGAACCACTTCACACCAACCGGCCCGACCTCGCTGACATGATCAACCAAGTAACCCATAAGATCAGGCAGCGGGCCAACCAAGTCGCGTCGGCCGCTTTGACGCAGGACACTGAATGGAAAAGAAAACTCGTCGAAACGCTCCCGCCGAACGTGACCGCGACAGACATTGCCCGCCTGGTCGCCAAGGTTGCCATCTACAGGGACCGCTGGGATATCGACGACTCACCCCTCCCTCTGGGATCTGCACCGGCAGACCATGATTGGGAACAGTCATCGCAGTACGAACACCTCAAGCGCGTTGCCGACCGGACTTCGTCCCAACCCAACAGGCACCAACAACCCGGCCAATGGCTGGAAGATCCGATCTCCCGACAGATCAGCCCCATTACTGTCGGTTGGCAGCTCTGACATCACAATCACCCTGCTCCTCCGCACGGTCATGCCGTCTGCGCCTTTGTCTCCCATGAAGTTGGAACAGAGCCTGGCCGTATGTCAGGTGACCAAGACCACGGAGACTCCAATGACGACGACGCCAAATCGCAACCAGCCCGTCGAGGTTGACCAACAGTGGCTAACCCCGAAGGAGATCTGCGCACAGCTACAGATTCCCGAACAGACCTTCTACCAGTGGCGAGCCAAGCACGTCGGGCCACACGCATACCGCATCGGCAGGCACCTGCGAATCAGGCAGAGCGACTTCGTTGCCTGGCTGTCGCTGCACGCAGAGCGGTAAGCGGCCCAAAACCTGCACGGGATAATGAGCAGGTACCCACTGCCCCTCGGAACATGGGGTCTCAGCCGCACTGAGCGGGCAACAGCAAGAAGCTGGCGTGCGCGGGCCAGATACCGGGACCTCGACGGGCAAACGCGAAAAATCGAAGCCCGCGGACCATCCGCCGCTGCGGCGCGGCGAAATCTCCAAATCAAACTGCAGAAAAGGCAGACCCAAGGCAACGCCCTCATCAGCGCAACGGACCAGATCCGCGACCTCTCAGAGGTCTACCTGGCAGAGCTGCAACGCTCGGACAAGGCATCGCGGACCAAAGACAAGTACGCGTTCAGCGTCAAGAAGTACATTCTGCCTGGAATCGGCTCTGTCCGCATTGGGGAGACCACGCCAGGCGTCGTGGATCACTTCATTCGAAATGTTGTCGACGCGGCCGGCCCGGCTACGGCCCGCACTTGCGGGGCCGTGTTGTCGTCGATGTTCAAAATTGCGCTGCGCCACGACGCTGTGAGCATCAATCCGGTCCTAGGAATCTCTATCCCGAGAAGCCGGGCGGCGAAGCCTCAAGCTCTGGATCCGGGACAGTTTCTGGATCTGAGGACCAAGCTCATTGCTTGGGAACAGGGATCGGTGCTTGGCCGCACGAGATCCCAGGAGCTCCACCAAATCGCCGACGTCCTCATCACCACAGGCCTACGCCCAGGCGAACTGTTCGCACTGTCCTGGGCTGATGTCGACCTCGAGGCAGACCCGCCGACCGTCCATGTCCGCGCCACGGTCATCCGTACTTCCACCGGGGGTGTCACCATTCAAGACCACCCAAAATCCGAGCACGGATTCCGCTACGTGACCATACCGCCAAATCTCGCCGAGTCGCTTCGAAGGCGACAGCTCAGGCAACGCAGCAACGCCGCTGGGAAGCCCTTGGACCTGGTCTTTCCCTCATCCACAGGAACGGTGTGCGATCCGAACAACGTCGGCAAGACCTGGCGCAAAGCGGCTGACGACATCGGATACTCGTGGGTGACGTTCAAAACGTTCCGCAAGGCCAACGCGACTCTCATCGCACGGACCATGGGCGCCGAAACGGCCGCCTACCAGGCAGGGCACTCCAAGGTGTCAATGACCCGAAAGCACTACGTCGAGGAATACAAAGAAGCGATCGACACACGGGCCGTGCTCGGCGCCTTCGACGCAGCCAACGGAGGACCAGGAGCGCCTGGCAAGACCGGTCTCCAAATCTGATTCAGGTGAGTTAAAGGTGAGTCCGGAGCGAAAAAGTTCAAATGGCTCTGACCAGAGCCAACATACCCGCAGGTCAGAGCCAAACTAAGAGCCCCCTGTCGGATTCGAACCGACGACCCCCGCTTTACAAGAGCGGTGCTCTGGCCAACTGAGCTAAGGAGGCGCGCCCCGGCGGACCGGAGCTGGTGCGCGCGAGCGCTAGATAAGGGTAGCCCAAGACCTCCCGCCCACGGAAATTGCAGCGGACGGAAGGCCTAGGCGGGGAGAACTACTTCTTCGCTGCGATAGCCGCATTCAGGACGGTCATGAAGTCCGTCTTGTTGTCCCACTGCTGGCCGTCGACGAAGACCGTGGGCGTGCCGGAGATCCCGATATTCTTGGCCTCCTGGGTGACCACCTTGATGAACGGGCGGTACGTCTTGTTGTCAATGCAGGAGTCAATGTTGGCCGATCCCGCTTGGGTGGCCAACTTCTTGAGGTCGTTGTCCGAAATGCCCGCACTGCCCTCGGCAGGCTGCTGTGCGTACAGCAGGTCTACGAGTGCCGAGTACTTGTCCGGTGACGTGTTCGCCACGCACGCTGCGGCGTTGGCGGCGCGAGAGGAGTAGTTGGTGCTGGAGCTGGCGTCCAGGAAGCCGAAGGGACGGTACTCCAGGGTGATCTTGCCGTCGTCGCGCAACTGGGTCAGCTGCTGGTTGTACGTGCTCTCGAAGTTCTTGCAGATGGGGCAGATGAAGTCGATGTAAGCCACAACCTTGACCGGCTTGCCAGCTTCAGCCTCGGCACCCGGAGCGGTCACCGTGGCTGGCTTGGTGGCCGGAGCTGCCGGCAGGTCCGCCAGGTTAACAGTTCCGGCGGCCACCTTCGTCACGTCGGTGCCCTTCAGCAGCGTCACGCCGCCGTGCACGTTGGCGTTCGCCGGCGTCGGACCCTGGTCGGCGATCGGGGCGTTGTTCGCAATGTTCTGGGTGACCACGAGGGCAATGACCGCGAGGATCGCCACGACGGCAACCACGATGCCCCATCCGATGAGCAACTTATTGCGCTTGTCTTTCTTCAGCTGAGCTTCGCGGATCTCGCGGGCCTTTTCGCGGGCCTGGGCGGTGCGCTCTGCCTTGGACAGGCGTGGTTCGTTTGCGGGGCTCATCAGTTCCTCGTGATTGATCGACGGCGTTGGTTTTTAGCTTTGGCAACGGGGCCAGTTTACGGGAGAAGAGTGGCAGCTTTGCTGGGGTCATCGACTCCAGTCTGAGGAACGAGCAAGTGTCCTTGATGATTCCCGCCGGTAGGGTGGGAGATGAGTCACAAGCAACCCCAGGGGGCAGCAATGCAAGAAACGGCAAGCGAAAAAATCGACAGCGCACCCGAAGGCAATCAGGCTCCAAAGGCCCGGAAACACGACTTCATGGTGGTCTCCAACCGCCTTCCGGTTGACCGTTACCCCAGCGATGACGGGGAAAGCGGCGAGGAAGGTTGGCGCCGCTCTCCTGGGGGCCTAGTGACTGCCCTCGCGCCGATGATGACCAAGAGCGACGGCGCCTGGGTGGGCTGGCACGGCGCCCCGGACGAAGCGTTGGAACCCTTCAGCCACGGCGGGATGGACCTGATTCCCGTGGAACTCAGCACGCACGATGTTGAGCTCTATTACGAAGGGTTCTCCAACGCCACTCTCTGGCCGCTTTACCACGACGTCATTGCCCCACCGGAGTTCCACCGAACTTGGTGGGACAGCTACCGCCGGGTCAACCGGCGCTTCGCCGACGCCGTCATCCAATACGCAGACGACGGAGCCACCGTCTGGGTGCAGGATTACCAACTCCAGCTCGTGCCGAGCATGCTCCGGCAGGCGCGCCCGGACCTGCGCATCGGTTTCTTCAACCACATCCCGTTCCCGCCGCCGGAGATCTTCGCCCAATTGCCGTGGCGCCAGGCCATCATCGAAGGCCTGCTCGGCGCCGATCTGGTGGGTTTCCAGCGCCCCAGCGACGCGGCGAACTTCATGCGCTCGGCACGCCGATTCATTGGCGCCAGCGTCAAACAGCAGCAGGTCCACGTCAAGGGACCGGACGGGCAGATCACCCATATTGCCCGCGCACAGGCCTTCCCGATCTCCATTGCCGTAGACCAGATCAGCGAACTCGCGGAGCGCCCGGACATCATCGAACGTGCCCGGCAGATCCGCCAGGACCTCGGAAACCCCAAAACCATCCTCCTGGGCGTAGACCGCCTCGACTACACCAAGGGCATCCCCCACCGTTTGAAGGCCTTCGAAGAACTCCTCAAGGAAGGCCGGCTCACCGTGGAGGACGCCACACTGATCCAGGTGGCGAGCCCCAGCCGCGAGCGCGTGCGGCAGTACCGGCTCCTGCGTGAGGAAATTGAGGGCACCGTCGGCCACATCAACGGCAGCTACGACACCATGCAGAACACCGCCGTTCGCTACCTCCACCACAGCTACCCGGTCGAGGAAATGGTGGCTTTGTACCTCGCGGCCGACGTCATGCTGGTGACAGCATTGCGTGACGGTATGAACCTCGTGGCAAAGGAATATGTCACAGCCCGGACCAACAACACAGGCGCCTTGGTCCTGAGTGAATTCACCGGCGCGGCCGATCAACTCAAGCAAGCACTCCTCATGAATCCGCACGACATCGACGGGCTCAAGAACACCATCATGAGGGCCGTGAACCTGCCTTCGAACGAATCCCGCCGCCGGATGAAGTCCATGCGCAAGCAAATCCTCGACCACGACGTCGATCATTGGTCAGCCGAATTCCTGTCGGCCCTGGCAGAAATCGTGGTGCGCGATGACTCCTGAGACAGCAGCCACGCCCCCGCTGAGCCTGCCGCCCGAACTGCTCGACGCCGTCCGCAGAATCGCGGGCACCGAGCACCTTTTGGTGGCGATGGACTTTGACGGCACCATTTCCCCGATCGTGGACCACGCCGACGCCGCGCGCCCGCTCGAGCGCTCAGCCGCGGCCTTCGCTGAACTCGCCAAACTTCCGAGGACGACGACGGCGCTCATCTCCGGGCGTGCATTGGCCAGCCTGCGGGCGGTCGCCTCGCCTCCCGAGGCCACGCTGCTGATTGGCAGCCATGGCGCGGAGGCCTGGATGGGCCCCGGTTCGGCGGAACTCCAGCTCGACAACGCCCAAAGGGACCTCCTTGCCGAAGTCCGCGAGGTGTTGGCCGCAATCTCGCAGGAAGCTCCAGGGACAGTCCTCGAAGACAAGCCCGCCGGCGTCGTACTCCACACCCGGCGTGCCGCCGATGACGTGGCGGAGGACGCCGTCGCGGCCGCCCGGACAGTCCTTGAAGGCCGGCCGGGAGTGTTCCTCAAGAACGGCAAACGGGTCCTCGAGACCTCGGTGGTGCATTCCTCCAAGGGCGAGGCCGTCGAGTTCCTGCGCCAGGCCACCTCGGCTACCGGGATCCTTTTTGCCGGCGACGATGTGACGGACGAGGACGCCATCGCCAGGCTTGGGACCGGGGACGTCGGCGTGAAGGTTGGACTGGATTTCACCCAGGCCGAGTTCCGGGTCGAAGCCCCTGTCCACGTCGCCGAACTCCTGGAGGCGGTCCTTCGCGAACGCCGCCGCGAAGTCTCGGGAGACTCATCTCACATGTGACGTTCGTAACATTTGGGCGAATAACCCGGGCTGCTGCCATACTCTTGGTTGTGATGTGACGCACAACAACCGTGCGGCGTCACTCAGTCTCCCTTGCCCGGGCCCAGCCCGGGGCAGGGAGTCCAACTGAATAAACATGAACCATTCACAACGGATCGTCCGGCACGTACCTGCCGGTGAAGGGATTGATAACTGTGGCAACAGTTACTTTTGATAACGCTACGCGTCTGTACCCGGGCACAGATAAGCCCGCCGTCGATAAGCTCAACATCGACATCGCCGATGGCGAATTCCTGGTCCTCGTTGGACCCTCCGGTTGCGGTAAGTCCACCTCCCTGCGCATGCTCGCAGGCCTCGAGGATGTGAACTCCGGCCGCATTCTGATCGGCGACCGCGACGTCACGGACGTCCCGCCGAAGGACCGCGACATCGCAATGGTCTTCCAGAACTACGCCCTGTACCCGCACATGACGGTTGCGGACAACATGGGCTTCGCACTCAAGATCGCCGGCGTCTCCAAGGAAGAGCGCGCCGAGCGTGTCCGCGAAGCAGCCAAGCTTCTTGACCTCGAGCAGTACCTGGACCGCAAGCCGAAGGCACTCTCCGGTGGCCAGCGTCAGCGCGTTGCCATGGGCCGCGCAATCGTCCGTAACCCGCAGGTCTTCCTCATGGATGAGCCCCTTTCCAACTTGGACGCCAAGCTCCGTGTCCAGACGCGTACGCAGATCGCGTCCCTGACCCGGCGCCTCGGCGTCACCACGGTCTACGTGACGCACGACCAGGTCGAGGCCATGACCATGGGTGACCGCGTTGCCGTTCTCAAGGATGGCCTGCTGCAGCAGGTAGACACCCCGCGCAACCTGTACGACCGCCCGAAGAACGTCTTCGTCGCCGGCTTCATCGGCTCCCCCGCCATGAACTTGCTCGAACTGCCGGTCGTCGACGGCGGCGTCCAGTTCGGTGGCACGGTTTACCCGGTACCGCACGATGTCCTCGAAGAGGCACACGGCAAGACCGTGACGCTCGGTTCCCGTCCGGAAGACCTCGAAACCGTTGGTGCCGGCGAAGGTCTCGAAGTTGAGGTTGACGTCGTCGAAGAACTCGGCGCTGACGCCTACGTCTACGGCCACACCACGCTTGACGGCAAGAGCCACGACATCGTGGCCCGCGTCGACGGCCGCCGCCCCCCGATGAAGGGCGAGTCCATCTTCGTTCGTCCGCAGTCGGGCCACGTGCACTTGTTCGACACCAAGTCGGGCCTGCGCCTGGGCGACTAGTCCCCACCGGCACCCTAACCTCGCTCCGCTTCGGTCAGGGAACCCTGCCGGCGTGGGCCGAGCACTACCGCATTACCGACGGCGGCCCTTCCGAGTGGACGGGCCGCCGTCGTCGTTAACAGCAGCCTCCATACGGAAGAATTGACCCCATGACCGAGCAAAGCGGTGCCAAGTGGCATGACGAACCCACCGACTACGCGCAGATCGGCAAACTCCCGCGCACCGAGGCTGCCAGCGCCAATGACACGGCACCTCCGGCGGGGGTCATCGGATCCCTCAACATCACTGCCGCAGCAGCGGATCCCGAGCTCCTGGACCTGCCGTGGCACATCGCTCTCGAGGACTGGCCTGCAGCGAACCTGGCCGCCCTGCCCCGCGGCATTTCCCGGCACATCGTGCGTTTCGCGCACCTGGGCGGCTCCGTCATCGCCATCAAGGAAACGTCCGAACACGTTGCCCGGCACGAGTACCACATGCTCCGCAAGCTGGCACGGATGGATGTGCCGTGCGTCGAGCCGGTTGCAGTCATCACCGGCCGCACCACCGTTGACGGCAAGCCGCTGAACCCCGTCCTGGTCACCCGGCACCTCAAGTTCTCCATGCCGTACCGTGCGCTCTTCTCCCAAATGCTGCGCAGGGACACCCTCACAAGGCTTATCGATGCCCAAGCGCTGCTGCTGGTGCGCCTGCACCTGATCGGCTTCTATTGGGGCGACGTTTCCTTGTCCAACACCTTGTTCCGGCGTGACGCCGGCGCGTTCGCCGCGTACCTCGTGGACGCCGAGACGGGCGAGCTGTACCCCGATCTGTCGGTGGGCCAGCGCGAGTACGATCTGGAGATTGCGCGCGTCAACATCGCCGGGGAACTCATGGACCTGCTCGAAGGCGGACTGATCGAGGAGAAGGTGGACCCGGTGGCGACGTCGGAGCTCATCATGGACTCGTACCGCCGGCTGTGGGCCGAACTCACTGAAAAGGAATCGTTCGAGCTCGGCGAACGCTGGCGCGTGGGCGCGCGCATCCGCCGCCTCAACGAACTCGGCTTCGACGTCGAGGAATACGCCATCAAGACCACCGCGGACGGTTCCACTATCCAGCTTCAGCCCAAGGTGGTCGACGCCGGCCACCACCAGCGGCGGTTGCTTCGCCTCACGGGCCTGGATGCCCAGGAGAACCAGGCCCGCCGGCTGCTCAATGACATGGATTCGTTCCGGGCGGACAACAACCCGGACATGGACGAAGAAATCAGTGCCCATACCTGGGTCAGCCAGATCTTCGAGCCCATCGTCCGGTCCATCCCGCGCGACCTCGCAGGCAAGCTTGAACCGGCGGAAGTGGTCCACGAAGTCCTCGAACACCGCTGGTACATGAGCCAGAAGCAGGACAGCCACATCCCCTTGGCGGAAGCCGTGCAGTCCTACCTGGACACCATCCTGCGCCACCGGCGTGACGAGGCTGCCATCATGCTCAACCCGGACACTGCGATGCTCAAGATCCTTGAGGCTGAAACCGAGGAATCCCGGTACGACGAGGACGAATACCCGGATTCCGACGACTAACGCGGGGGTTCAGGGCTCCAGCGTCTCCGCGAGTCCCTTAAGCACGGGTTCGCGCCCGAGCTCGATGTGGGAGTACGCCAGGGTGTAGGCGAGCTCGGCCTTGCCGCCGAGGATGGCGTTGCACAGTTCCATGTGCTCGTCGCGCTGGAGTTCGTTGCTGCGGTTGTGGGCGAGCCCGAAGATCCAGCGCATGCGTCCAAACAACGGCTTGACCGACTCGATGAGCAGCCGGTTGCCGGACAGCCGCACGATTTCGGCGTGGAACGCCGCACTGAGGCGTACGACGTCGTCGGTGCGGTCGTCGTCGATCGCTTGCCTCGTGTCGTCGAGGAGCTCCTTCAAACGGAGGCCCGGCTCTCCCGCCGCGACGCGGACGGCCGCCATGCGGGCCGCGAACGTTTCCAGGCAAAGCCGCACGTCGAAGAGTTCGTTGACGTCGGTGAGCGTCAATTGGCGCACCACGGCGCCCCGGCGGGGGAAGGTTTCCACGAAGCCGTCCTGCTCAAGGCGTTGGATGGCCTCCCGCACGGGGATTCGTGAAACGTTGTAGAGCTCGGAGAGCTCCCGTTCGCGCAGCCGCGCGCCCTGCTCGTATCTCCCCGCCACGATTCCCTCAAGGACCAGCTGGTAGACCTGTTCGGCCCGGGCTTCGTCGTCGCGGCCTGTCAACGTTTCGGGCATCGGCTTCGGCCACCCTTCCCTTCCCCATCGTCTTGCGTTCCACCCGAGCATACACGGGCGGAAACTCAGCTGTTTGGTATTCCAGATAGTGCGATATTTGTGATTTACATCCCATCGAACCTGCTCTAGTCTATTTTTGGTATACAAAAAGTCCGGAGCCTACTCCTTGGATCATGAATCGAGCACCCCCGTTGACCCAGCTACAGTCCACCGTCGAACCAACTGCTGCGAGTCCATCCCCCAGTCCGTCCCCGAATAGATCCACCGCCGAGGCGCGGTCGCTTCTGGCCACGGCCTGGTTACGGATCCGCCGGAGCAAGATTGCCTTGTTGAGCCTCTGCGTGGTGGTGGCGATCATGTTGTTCGCCATCCTCGGTCCGCTGCTCAGTGGCATGTCCGGCAACGATCCCTTCACGTCCAACACCAGCCCCGATGTCCTGGACGACCTCCAGACTCCCGGGTTGCCGCTCCCGGGATACATGTACCCTTCGGCCAGCCACTGGCTGGGCGTGGAACCCGGACTGGGCCGTGACCTGTTTGCCCGCCTCGCCTACGGTGGCCAGGTATCCCTCACCATTGCCCTGCTGTCCACTGCGGTCTCGGTGGTCCTGGGAACCGTGATCGGTGCGGCCGCGGGCTACTTCGGCGGCAAGACGGACGCGATCATCAGCCGGATCATGGATCTCTTCCTCGCCTTTCCGCACCTCTTGCTGGTCCTTTCGCTGACGCCGATCCTGCAGTCACGGCTGCGGGACACCCCGCTTGGTCAAGGAAGCTTCCTCCCCATGGCTTCGCTCGTGATCATCCTGGGCTTCTTCGGCTGGGCATACCTCGCCCGAATCGTCCGCGGCCAGGTGCTGAGCCTCCGCGAGCGCGAGTTCGTCGAGGCCGCGCTATCGTTCGGTGCCTCGCATTTGAGCGTGTTGTTCCGGCAGATCATTCCCAACGTGATGGGCGTCGTACTGGTCTACGCCACCATGCTCATTCCCACGAATATCTCCGCAGAAGCAGCACTGTCCTTCCTCGGCGTCGGCGTCAAGGACCCCACGCCGTCCTGGGGCCAGATGCTCAACGCCGCCCAATCCGGCAACTGGTACCTCAGCGATCCCTGGTTCCTGGCAGTCCCCGGCGCCATGCTCATCGTCACCGTCCTGGCGTTCAACCTCCTCGGCGACGCCGTGCGGGATGCCCTGGATCCCAAGGCATCACGCCACTAATCCCCCTTCATATCCGTTCCACCCACCCCTATGAGGAGCACAATGAACACCCCCACCAGAGCGCTGGCCCTTGCCGTGCTGATCGCCACCGCTGCCACAGGCTGCGCGGCGGGACAGAACCAGCCCGGAACTGCCGTCTCCGGCGCTTCGAGCACCGAGCAGGCTCCCGAAGTGGTCAAGCCCGGTTTCACCACCAAGGGCGGCAACATCAACGTCCTGATGTCCTCGGACTTCCAAACCCTGGACCCGGGCAATAGCAACTACGTCCAGACGGCCAACGTCGGCCAGCTGTACTACAGGAACCTCACCATGGCGAAGGAGACGGCCGGCCAGCCGCCCACCATCGTTCCCGACCTCGCCACGGACACGGGCCAGGTATCCAAAGACGGACTCACCTGGACGTTCACCCTCCAGAAGGGCCTCAAGTTCGAGGACGGCCGCCCCATCACCTCGGCAGACGTCAAGTACGGCATCGAACGCACCTTCGCCCAGGACGTTTACACCCAGGCCCCGCAAGAGCTCAACGCAGCGCTCGACGCCGGTGGCTACAAAGGGCCATACAAGGATCCTTCCGCTGACCTCAAGGCTGTTGAAACGCCCGACGAACGCACCATCGTCTTTCACTTGAAGAAGCCGTTCGCCGAATTCCCGGCTCTGGCCTCCCGTTCCAACACCTCCCCTGTCCCGAAGGACAAGGACACCAAGCTGGACTACACCAACCACCCGGTGTCTTCGGGCCCGTACATGGTCGATTCGTACAGCCGCGGAAAGTCGCTCAAACTGGTGCGCAACCCCAACTGGGATCCGGCCACCGACCCCAACCGCTCGGCACTTCCGGACACGTTCAGCTTCTCGCTCTCCACTTCGCAAGCCACCATCAGCCAGCAGTTGCTTGCCAACTCGGATCCCAATGCCCTCACTTTGGACTCCAACGGCGCACTGCAGACCTCGGATTCCGCCAAGCTCGCTGATGCCCAGGTCAAAGACCGTGTTGCTTCGGGACTGCTCGGCTGCAACGACGTCCTCAGCCTCAACACCGAGAAGATCTCCGATCCCGATGTCCGCAAGGCAATCGCCCTGGCCCTGGACCGCCAGTCCATCCTGGTCCAGTACGGCGGACGTCGCTTCGGAGAACTCACCCAGACCCCGCTCAACGCCAAGATGCGCGGCTACGTCGCCCAGGACCTGGAGATCGACCCCACAGGCAAGCCCAAGCTAGAGGAAGCCAAGAAGCTCCTCGAAGGCAAGAACTACCCCAAGAGCCTGACCTACGGGTATGCCAACAACCGGGACGCCTACAAGAACACGGGCACCGTGATCCAGCAGAACCTCAAGGCCCTGGGCATCGACGTCCAGCTCGTGCCGATCCCGGCCCCGAACTACTACTCCGTGCTGGCCAGCGACCAACTGCCGGACATTGCACGGTCAGGCTGGTGTGGCGGCGCCGACCCGGCGTCAGTGCGTACGTCAGCCGATCCCATCCTCGGACCGAACAACGACGGCACCAGCTACGGCTTCTCCAACACGTCGCGCTACTTCGATCCGCAGATTTCGAAGGCCATGTTCGAGCTTCGGAACACGGCCGGGACCTCGGAGGAACTCGGCAAGAAATGGTCTGAGGAGTTCGGCAAGGCACTGAAGACCTACCCGATCATCCCGCTCGTCCGCAGCCACACCAACAGTGTGGTGGGCTCCAACATCCGCAACGCCCAAGTGGGCTACTTCTTCGGCGGCATCGACCTCTCGATCGTCGGCGTCGAGCACTAACCAGGCCTAATCCACACAACCGGGCCTGTTCACACCAATCAGGCCAGCCCAGAAGGGAGGCGGGCCGTCCGGTTAATACCGGGCGGCCCGCAACCAGCACAATGATCAGATTCATCTTTCGCCGGACAGGCTCCCTGATCCTGCTTCTCGTAGCCGTCAGCTTCATCACCTTCACGCTTTTCCAGCTCGGACCTGCCGATCCAGCGTCTGCCGCTTGCGGCCAGGAGTGCACTCCCGAACGCATCGCGGAAGCCCGCGTGGCCCTTGGCATGGACCACCCTTTCCTGGTCCAGTACATCGACTACATGAGCGGGCTGGTCTCGCCGCGGATGATCGGTGCGCCCGGAGCCGAATCGATCTGCCAGTGGCCATGCCTCGGCAAATCGTTCCAAACCAATGAAAACGTCTCGGACATCATTGCCCGCTCCCTGCCCTACACGCTCTCCATGGCGGTCGGCGCGCTCGTGCTCTGGACCGTTTCCGGCGTCGGGCTCGGTTTGCTCGCCGCCCTTCGCAAGGGATCCGCCACGGACAAGTTCATCGTCGGCGCAGCGTCCATTGGTGTCTCACTGCCTATCCCCGTCACCGGCTTGTTCCTGTTGCTGGTTTTCGTCAACCAGTTGCACCTCCTGCCCTTCACGACGAACGAGATCAACAGCCCCTTCGGTCCGCAGGGTCCGGGGGCCTGGGTGCTTAACTACTTCCTGCCTTGGGTGGCCCTCGCCGTGCTTTTCAGCGCGGCTTACATCCGCGTCACCCGGACCAACATGATCGAGACCTTCAGCGAGGACTTCATCCGCACGGCCCGTGCCAAGGGCCTGGCGCCCCGAACAGTGACGTTCAAGCACGGCGTCCGGGCCGGCATCACTCCGGTCGTGACCATGCTCGGAATGGACATCGGGCTCCTCCTCGGCGGCGCGGTCCTCACAGAGCAGATCTTCTCCGTCCCGGGGCTCGGTTTCACGGCAGTCCGGGCTGCCATTTCCGGCGACCTCCCCGTCACCATGGCCATCACCATGCTGGCCGCCTTCTTCGTTATCGTCGCGAATGTCGTTGTCGACCTCGCCTACGCTGCCATCGATCCCCGAGTGAGGCTCCAATGACCCAGCTCCAGCCCAGTCCGGCCGGTCAACCGGCCACGCGAACCACGCATCAGGCCGCGGGAACCGCCGCGTTCCTGGACGTCCGCAACCTTTCGGTGAAGTTCCCTACCGACGACGGCCTTGTTTCGGCCGTCAACGGGATGGATTTCTCCTTGGAGCGCGGGCAGACCCTCGGCATCGTAGGAGAGTCCGGGTCCGGCAAGTCGGTCACCAGCCAGGCGCTCATGGGACTCCTCAAGGGGACCTCAGCCCGGGTCACCGGCCAGGCGTTGTTCCAGGGCAAGGACCTTGTGACGCTGCCCGAGTCCGGCATGCGGCAGCTTCGCGGCCGGAACATCGGCATGATCTTCCAGGATCCGCTCTCGGCCCTGCACCCCTTCTTCACCGTGGGTCATCAAATTGCCGAGGCCTACCTCGTCCACAACAAGGCGAGCAAGAAGCAAGCCCGCGCAGCCGCCGTCGACATGCTCGGAAGGGTGGGCATTCCCAGCCCAGAGCAGCGCTACGACGAATACCCGCACCATTTCTCCGGAGGCATGCGCCAACGCGCCATGATCGCCATGGCATTGATCTGCGAGCCGGAGCTGCTCATCGCGGACGAACCAACCACTGCGCTGGACGTCACCGTGCAGGCACAGATCCTTGACCTCATGTCCGAGCTCCAGCAGGAAACCAACTCGGCCCTGATCCTCATCACCCATGATCTTGGCGTGGTGGCCGAAGTGTGCGATTCCGTGCTGGTCATGTACGGCGGGCAATGCGTCGAATCGGGACCGGTGGACGAGATCTTCTACGACACGCAGCATCCCTACACCCTGGGCCTGCTCAAATCGATGCCCACGCTGAGCAGTTCCTCGGGCAGGCTCAACCCCATTCCGGGCCAGCCGCCGTCGCTCCTTGACCTTCCGAAAGGCTGCATTTTCAGCGCCCGGTGCGAGTACGCGGCCCTCGCCGGCGACGGCGTATGCGCGGGCCAGCGCCCGGAGCTCGTGGTCGAGGACGGCCACGGCAAGCGCTGCCACCTGAGCGGCCCCCAGATCGTCACCATTCGGAATACGCGTTAGGACCCGTCATGGACACGCAGGCAATTCTCCAGGTGGAGAACCTCCAGAAACACTTCCCCATCAAAGGCGGGCTGTTCTCCCCCATGGGATCCAAGACGGTCAAAGCGGTCGACGGCGTCTCCTTCAGTCTCGCGCGCGGCCAGACTTTGGGGCTCGTAGGTGAGTCCGGTTGCGGCAAGTCGACCACTGGACGCATGGTCGCTCGGCTCATGGATCCGACCGGTGGGAGGATCTTGATCGACGGGGTGGACATCAGCCAGCTGGGCGGCCGCGATCTGTACAACTTCCGCCGCAAAGTCCAAATGATCTTCCAGGACCCCTTCGCCTCGCTCAATCCACGGCAAACCGTGGGCACGGCCATCGCGGCGCCGATGCTGGCGCAAAAGATCAACCCGGCCGGCGGCCTCAAGAACCGGGTCAAGGAACTCCTCGAACAAGTGGGCCTCAAACCCGAGCACTACAACCGTTTCCCGCACGAGTTCTCCGGCGGCCAGCGCCAGCGCGTGGGAATCGCGCGCGCCATCTCTCTGAACCCCTCCGTGATTGTGTGCGACGAACCCGTATCCGCCCTCGATGTCTCGGTGCAGGCGCAAGTGGTCAACTTGCTGCAGGAGATCCAGCGGGACACCGGAGTGGCATACATCTTCATCGCGCACGATCTTTCCGTGGTCCGGCATATCTCGCACGAGGTGGCGGTGATGTACCTCGGCAAAGTCGTCGAGCAAGGAACCCGGGAGGAATTGTTCCGGGAGCCCCGGCATCCCTATACGCAAGCTCTCTTGTCCGCCGTGCCCCTGCCGGATCCCCGGGCAGCCCGCCAGCAACAAAAGATCCGGCTCCGGGGAGATCTCCCGTCGCCGGCAAACCCACCCAGCGGCTGCGTCTTCCGCACCCGGTGTCCGTTGTTCGGCACCTTGGGCGCGGAACTGCAGCAACGCTGCATCAGCGAAATCCCCCGACCAGCCAGCGCGGCTGCCCCGGCCTGCCACCACGCAGGTCTGGAATCAGCAGCCCCCGCTGGTGTGCAATAGATCCAACATCAAAGGAGCAATACATTGAACACCCTGATTCGTGCCGTCCGCCCCTGGGGACAAGCATTGAGCGACGTCCTCATCACGGACGGCAAGATCACCGGCGTCGAACCCCATGACCCGACGCGCGCTGCGGCGACCGGCGACACCACCGTCGTCGAGGGCCGCGGCCGCCTGCTCGTGCCGTCGTTCTCGGACGTCCATGTGCACCTGGACTCCACCCGCATCGGCCTGCCGTTCCGCGAACACACAGGCGGCCCCGGCGTGTGGACCATGATGATGAACGACCGGCAGAACTGGCGCAACGCGGAGGTTCCGCTTCAGGAACGGGTCAACAACACCCTAGGCCGGATGATCGCGCGCGGCACCACGCGTGTCCGCTCCTATGCCCAGATCGACGTCGACTGCCGGCTTGAGCGTTTCGACGCCGTGATGGCCGCCAAGGAGCAGTTCAAAGGGCAGGCCGACGTCGACATCATCGCGTTCCCGCAGGCGGGCCTTCTCCTCGAGGACGGCACTGTCCCCCTCATGGACCAGGCACTCAAGGCCGGCGCAAATGTCATGGGCGGCATCGACCCGTGCAGCCTGGACCGCGACCCCGCCCGGCATCTGGACATCGTCTTCGGGCTGGCCGAAAAGTACCAGGTCCCCATTGATATCCACCTCCACGAGCCCGGCGAGCTCGGCGTCTTCAGCACGGACCTGGTGATCGAGCGCACCCGTGCCTTGGGCATGCAGGGCAAGGTCACCATGTCCCATGCGTACCAGCTGGGCAGCGTCTCCGAGGCCACCACGCGCCGCCTCATCGACGAGTTCGCCGAACTGGACATCTCCATGGCGTCGGTGGCGCCGGGCTCCGCCGGTGTGGCCGCCCAGCTGCCCATCCCGCTGCTCGCCGAAGCCGGCGTACGCATGGGCCTGGGAGAGGACGGCCAGCGCGACTACTGGTCCCCTTACGGCAACACGGACATGCTCGACCGTACCTGGCAGCTCGCTTTCACCCACGGCTTCCGCAAGGACGAGCTCATCGAGCACTGCCTCGCGATCGCCACCGTAGGCGGCGCCAGCATCCTTGACCCTTCCGCCACCCGCCTGAAGGGCACGGCACACCGCCCCGGCGTCGAGGTCGGCGATCCCGCGGAACTCCTGCTGCTCGACGGCGAAACGGTCGCCTCCGCCGTCATGGACCGCAGCACCGACCGCACAGTGATCCACCGCGGCAAGGTCGTGGCAGAGCAGCTCGAGCTGGTCTAAGCCCTAGCAAAAGTGGCCGGTCCCTCATTGAGGGACCGGCCACTTTTGCTAGGGCTTAGCGCCCGACGGCGGCGGGCTCGCCAAGGTGCTCCGCCTCGGCGGCTTCCACGGACACGGCGCGCCCGCGCACGGCGAGGAAACCGGCAACCGCGAGCAACACCGATTCCCCCGCCAAGGCCCAGAAGGGAGCATCCCAGCCGCCGGACCACTCATGCAGGAATCCCGTCGCCAAGGGCCCGAGGGAGGCCAACGCGAAACCCAGGCCCTGGCTCATGGCGGACAGGCTACCGGCGCTCTGTGGTCCGGTTGAGCGGATGACAACCAACGCCATTCCCAGCCCGAAGCCGGCGCTCTGGACGATCCCCAACAGGCCGACCATGAGGAACTGCAAAGCAACGGGCGCCGCCAAGACTCCTATCAAAGCCGCCGCGACAAGCAGTCCCAAGCCCGGAGCCATAAACTTCAGGACCACTCGACGCCCCGCGAGAACGGGGGCCAAGAGGCTCGCGGGCAGGCCTGCCACGCTGAACCAGGCCAAGAGCCCGGCAGCATCGGCCGCCGTCTGGCCCTTCGACACCAGGAACACCGCCAACCACGAGGTAACGGCGAAATACAGCATGGCTTGCAGCCCGAAGAAGGCAGTCACGGCCCAGGCCGTCCGCTGCTTCCGCAGCGGAATGGTGCCGGTTTCCCGCGTGGCGCCACCCGCCGTCGTCGTCTCCTGTAAGCCAGCGCCCGACGCCGGTCCGCCGGTTCTATCGGTTCCATCGGGGCGCCCGGCCGTTTGGCCGGTCCAGTCGATCAAGGCGGCCCCTATCAAGGCGGGAACGGCCCAGACGGCCAGCGCCCAAGCGAGGCTCCCGCCGAACGCTTGCTGCAGCGGCTGGACGAGTCCCGCGCCGAGCGCCGCGCCCAGTCCGAAGCCCATGGTGCACAGCCCCGTCCACCACCCGGTACCGCGGTTGGCTTTGACGATCTGTGGCACGAGCACGCTGGCGGTCATGATGGATGCTCCTGCCAGGAACGTTCCGGGCAGCAACAGTCCCGGCACGAGTACGCGGACGAGCAGCGCGGCGGCAAGTGCCAGAAGCGCCGCCGCCACTGCCCGTCCAGTGCCCAGGCGACGGGCCAGCCAAGGACCGCAAGGGGCCGAGACGCCAAAGGCTAGTACAGGGAGGGCGCCAAGCAGCGGCAGCAAATGCGGATCTAGTCCGAAACCTGCCTGCAGCTGCCCCATGGTGCCGGCGATCGTCGTAATGGCCGGACGGAGGTTGATGGAGACAAGCGCCAGCGCGACGAGTACCCAGGCGGTCCTCCGAGCGGCATACGCGGACGTACCGCGGCGCGGCGGACGTGCTTGCCCCATTGATTGCCTCCCTAATCTAATTTGGTATACCAAACTAGATTAGGCGCATCGGCGGGCAAAGTAAACCGGCAGAAAAATAGCGGATGAGTGTGACGTGAGATCTTTGCGATCAAATATGGAATACCAAAGGCCCTAGATAGCCTTGCCGGGATTGAAGATTCCGGTGGGGTCGAAAAGCTCTTTGATGCGGTGCTGCAACTCGCGGATGGGCCTGGGCTGCTCAAGGCCGAGCCAGCGCAGCTTGTACTGCCCCACCCCGTGCTCGCCGGTGATGGTTCCGCCCATCTCGAGCGCGGCATCAATGGAGTCGTCCAAGGCCTTGTTGAGGCGGGACATGGCATCCGCGTCCACTTCCATGTCCACGCGGTCCACCCAGAAGGTGGGGTGCAGGTTGCCGTCGCCGGCATGGGCCACCACCTTGAGCTGGACATCGTGGGTGACGGCCATGGCCTCAAGCGCGGCCACATAGTCCACAAGCCGCGACCTCGGAACGGCGACGTCCTCGCCTACCCGGTATTCGTTATCCACTTCGTCGCCTCGACTCGAGCGCCGCATGTCGATGAGGCGCTCGGCTTCCGCAGTCGATTCCGCCGTCACAGTGGCGCCGCCGGCCGCAAGCACTTCCCGCACCAACGCTGCCTCGGCAGCAGCTCCGAAACCGTCTGTCTGGATCAGCAGGAGCGCCTTTCCGCGTTCTCCGAGGTCCGAGCCGTACAGTTCGTCGAGCTGGGCCAGCGTTCCGGCGTCGAGCATTTCCATGATGGCCGGCTGGACGCGTGCCTTTCCGACCGCCAGGACGCCCGCGGCGGCACCGCGGAAATCCGGATAGAAGGCCGCAACTGTCTGTACCTCGCGGGGCAGGTAGCGCAGGCGCACCGTCACGCCCACCACGATCCCCAGGGTGCCCTCGGAGCCCACGAACAGTGCCGTGAGATCGTATCCGGCCACGCCTTTGAAGGTCTGGTGGCCTGTGTGGATGAGCGAGCCGTCCGCCAGGACGACGTCGAGCGCCAGCACCGAGTCCCTGGTCACGCCATACTTGGCACAGCGCAAGCCGCCGGCGTTCGTGGCCACGTTGCCGCCGATCGTGGACATTTTGTAGCTCGCGGGGTCCGGCGCATACATCAGGCCGTGTTCAGCCGCCGCGGCGTTCAGGTCAGCGTTCACCACGCCCGGTTCGACGACGGCGGTCTCGTCGTCCGCGTTGAACTGCAGGATACGGTTCATGCGTTCAAGGCTGAGCACTATGCATCCAGGGCTGGCATGGGCGCCACCGGAAACCCCGGTACCGGCGCCGCGGGCGACGATCGGAACCCCGTGCTTGGCGCAACTGCGCACCACATGCTGCACGTCTTCAACGGATTCGGCGAACACGACTGCCACGGGCAACTGCAAGTCCAGGACTGGTCCCAGGTCTGCCGCATAGGCGGTGCGTGTCTGTTCGTCGACGGCGACTTGCCCCGAAGAGAGGCCGGCGGCCAGCTCATCGATGAACCCGCCGGGGCTTTTGCTTTGCCGAGTCGGAGCGGCGAGTGGAATTCGGCGGGCCATGACGATCTCCAACTTGGTTCTGTCCTGCGGATACGGCCGGCTGGCACCGGTGTATTCAAATCCGTGCCGGGTGTAGAACGCCTTGGCGCGGGCGTTCTCCTCGTGGACACCCAGTTCGATCACCCCGGCTCCGAGCTCGGCGCCTGCTACGGCACAAGCCTCATCGAGCAACTGGTCAGCCAGGCCCAAGCCCCGGTGTTCGGGTGCAACGTAGACGCTGATCAGCATGGCTTGTAGAGCCTGGGAAGAATCCTGTGGCTGCTTGATGACCACGCGCATGAGCCCACTGATCCGGCTGCCGTCCGTACCGTCATCCGCTACCAGGGTGATGCTCGAGTCGCCCGACATCGTGGCTGCGCGCTCTTGCCATTGGGTGTCAGTCTGGCGACGAGCGGCCGCGAGGCTCTCCACGTAGGCCATCGGTGTGTCCGACAACATCTCCAAGCGGACGTCGCGAAGCAAACGCCAGTCAGCCGCTTGGAGCCGACGGATTCTATTCACTTGCGCCACCCATGAATCGGACATAGCGCTCAAGAACTCCAGGCCAGTCAGCCGCGTAGTCCGCACGGGTCTGCGCGGGGTGTTCGGCACCCTCCCAGCCGTCGTGCACCAAGCGAACCTCGGTGCCCCCGTCTACAGCCCGGAAGGCCAGGCGGAGTTCCGTGGACCACATCGCGGTGCTGCCCGGATACCAGCTCGCATGGAAGGACAAGGGCGGCTGCCAATCGTCGATGGTCCCCCATATCGAGGTACGTCCGTCGTCCGCCGTCTCCAGGATCAAGTTCTCCTCGAACTCAACGTGCGAGCCCGCCCCGTAGACGCTGTGGTCCTCCATCGGCCACCAGAGATGCGGGTGATCGGTGAAGCCCATGAAGGCATGCGCCACCGGCGAAGGTACGACGACGGTGCACACTACTGGGTCCAGCTCACCGGCTTGCTCTGGCTGGGGTTCGGAGTCCGGCGTGAGGTGACTAAAGAGGCTCTCCATGTGCACCAACTTTACCGCCCAGCGATGCCCCCTACTCCGGACCCAACCCGCTCCCCCTCAAACGCCCGCTCACGTATGGCGGGTCCGGGCCGGACGCCCGCTCACGTATACCGGCTCCCGGCCGGACGCCCGCTCACTTATGCCGGCTCCCGGCCGGACGCTCGCTCACTTATACCGGCTCCCGGCGGGACGCTCGCTCACGTATGGCGGGTCCGGGTCCGACGCCTGCTCAGTGCTGCCGGGCGCTGCGGGTGTGGCTGCGTGCCGGTGCGGCGCATGGGTGAGCGGGGGTTTGCCGGAAACCGGGCCATACGTGAGCGAGGGTTTCGGGAAACCGGGCCATATGTGAGCGGGGGTCTGGTCATGACCGTTGATACGTGAGCGGGGGTTGGGTGACCCGGACGCCCGCTCTCTTATGCCGGGTTTTCGTTGAACGCCCGCTCACGTATGGCGGGTCCCGGCCGGACCCTCGCTCACGTATGGCGGGTCCCGGCCGGACCCTCGCTCACGTATTGGGGGTCCCGGCGGGACGCCCGCTCAAGGCTGCCGGGCGCTGCGGGTGTGGCTGCGTGCCGGTGCGGCGCATATGTGAGCGGGGGTTTGGTCACGACCGTTGATATGTGAGCGGGGGTTGGGTGACCCGGACGCCCGCTCACGTATGCCGGGTTTTCGTGGGACAC
>NZ_JBFTOG010000051.1:0-31840 GCF_056397865.1 Arthrobacter sp. 05L417 | reverse complement strand
GCTGCTCGTCCGGCTCGTCTGGCATCGCACCACCAGCCCGAAGCACGTCCTGGAACACTCAACCTGGCGACGAAAACACCAACACCGCGCACGACATAGTCATTACAAATCCCGCGGACACACCCCATAAACGCGACTGTAGTACTAGGGGAAAAGTCAAGGGGCGGACGATGACGGACTACGGCAGCCGGACTGGCGACTTGCTCGAAAAGCCATCAAGCTAGGTAGGGGGTAATGAGGGACGAACATACTCCCTCCGCACAGGAAGGCCCCGCAATTCCTAGCCCAAAACGTCCACTCGATCCATGGATCCGCACATACCTCAAGCGCAGCCACGCAGGCCGCTCAGATGCCAAAGGCCTCGGCGCTCTTAGACCCGTGGAGCCGGCCGCCAGGCGGGAGGGCAAGCCCCTCCTCGGCGAAAATCAGGTTTATGTCATGAAGTACGGGGAGGAGTACCACCCGGCGTGGTGCCACATCGTTTCCGACAAATGGAGCACCGCCCCCAGGGGGCTGCTTGTGACCCTTTTGGCCGACGTCGGGACGCGGGCCAGGTGCCAGGAGTGCGATCGATCGCTAAAGTCAGTGACGGAATCCTTTGCGAAGGAACACGAAAGAAGCCCCGGGCCCGACCGGCAGCCTGACACGGCAATCCCGTTGCGAGTAGTCGGGTTCTCCCATGGAATCCTGTTCTTGGCGGCGGGTCCGAAATATCAGGAAGTCCTCAAGCAGACCGCGGTGGAGCCTGCGACCCCACTGCTCGTTGATGGTCGCCGGCACGGAATGCTGCTGAGGGTGGACGCATCCCGCCAAGAGCCACTCCTGGTTATCCAGATGGATCCCCGCGCCAAGTTCCGGAATGGCTCTTATCAGGTGCGCTTGCGTCTTCCGTTGCAGCGCTCGGCCACCAAACCCTACGCCGTGGACTTGGTTGAACCGGCGGCGCGGGCCAAGCACGCCGCCGCGCAACCCCCGGTTGCTGACGACGTGGGACGTTGAGCCCGCACCAGTGGGGTCACCTCCGGACAGCCGTGGAAACCTGCTCGGTGAGGAACTCCTCCCAGGTTCTGCGCCCGACGGCCCTGTCCTCGGACAGGTTGGCGCCCGCTCGGATTGCCTTGGCGGCATGCCCCGGCATATGAACGGGGACGAGTAGGCGCCGCAGACCGGCTGCGGCGAGATAGGAGCGGATGAGCTCACCCATCGGGTAGCAGACCGGACCGGCGAGATCGGGCACAAGGCCAGCGGGCTGAGCGAGAGCGAGCTCGACGAGCCGGTCCGCGACCTCGCCAGCGTCCACCGGTTGGAACCGGAAGCCCTTCGGCACCGGAATGACGGGAAGCTTGGCCATGGCCCGCACGGTCAAGAGCGACAACTCGAAGAACTGCGTGGCGCGGAGGGTACTGAACGGGATCCCGGACCCGGCCACGACCTCCTCCGCATCCCGCTTGGACGCGAAGTAGCCGAAAGCCGCACGGTCGAACCTACTCTTGACCGGGATCGTGTCCGCCCCCACGACCGAGATGAACACAAGGTGCGTCACGTCCGCTCGGGAAGCCGCGGCGACGAGGCGGCGCGCCTTGTCGCCGTCGCCCTTCTGGGTGCCCGCGCAATGCACCACGGTCCGGACACCGCTCAAGGCGGCTTCGATGCCGTCGCCGGTGTCGAGGTCACACTGCGCGAATTCGATGTCCTGCTCCGGTGGAGGGGCATGGCGTCCCGCCACGCGCACGGAGTAGCCCCCGCCCCGTAGGCGCGAAGCCACCAGCCGCCCTAGCGTGCCGGTTCCACCCGTCACCAAAATCGTCGAGTTCACGGCCGTTTCCCTTCGGATCGGCTCACGCCGGACCGCTGCCCGGCGGACCGCTGAGCACGGTGGGGACGTACTCGAGCAGTTGGAGCCGACCATCGAAGGTCCTGCTTTCCACCATCTCGAGCGAGACATCCGGATAGCCGTCGTAGATCCGCTCCCGACCGGTGATGCCCGTGATCACCGGGAAAAGGACCACCCGGAACCTGTCCACGAGGCCAGCAGTCAGCAACGACCGGCACAGGCTCAGGCTCCCGAGAGTGCTCAGGGGCCCGGTCCGGGTCCGTTTCATCTCCGCCACGGCCTCGATCGCGTCCCCGGTGACCAGCTGCGAGTTCGGCCACGTCAAGGGAGCCTGCAGCGTGGAGGAGAAGACGACCTTCGGCACGGCGGCAAGGCCGGTCAGGGCGGCACCCTCATCCTCGGAGAATCCCGAGTCCTCGGCTGCGGCTTCCTCTGACATCCTGGACATAAGCCGGTAGGTCTTCGCCCCGAGAAGGAAGGTATAACCCTTCTCCCCCTCCTGCCCGAGCCACGCCAGGTATTCCGGAGCCTCCAGACCCCACCAGCCGGGCCATCCCTCGGCTGAGGCATACCCGTCCAAGGATATGATCAAGTCGACCGTCAGGTTCGCTGATGACGCATCCGCCATTGTCTCGCCCATGCCCGTCTCCTCGAATATGATCGACGTCGGTTTCCCCCTGGGCCTCGGCCAAGGACAGCCGGGTCCCGTGGCGGCAATGCTAGCCCTGGAGCGAACAGAGGTTCAAGGGACCACTGTCCGGCCTTACGGCAGGTACTGAACAAGCCAATCCCTGGCGAGAATCGCCGCCGCCTCTAATGTTCCGGGTTCTTCGAAGAGATGGGTGGCCCCCGGGACAAGCTCGAGGCGGTTGGGGCAGCCCATCACGGCTTGCGCCCGGCGGTTGAGTTCGAGCACCCGGTGATCCGCACTCCCGACAATCAAGAGCGTCGGGGCCCGCACCATGGCAAGCCTCGCACCCGCCAGGTCCGGACGGCCTCCCCTCGAGACGACTGCGCTGATCTTCTCCCCGAGCTCGGCCGCCGCCCACAATGCGGCGCCGGCACCGGTACTCGCGCCGAAGTATCCCACGCTGCATGAGGCCGTGTCCGGCCTCCCGCTAAGCCATCCCGTTGCCGCGATCAACCTGCGCGCAAGCAGTTCGATGTTGAACACATTGGCACGATTGAGCTCCTCCCCTGGGCTGAGCAGGTCAAGCAGCAAGGTCCCCAGGCCAGCCCGCTGAAGCGTTGTGGCGACAAATCTATTTCTCGGGCTGTGGCGGCCGCTACCGCTTCCATGAGCGAACACCACCACTCCGGCAGCTGATCCGGACAAATGAAAGTGTCCTTGAAGCCACAACCCGTCAGCGGGAATATGGACCTCCTCGTCAAGGACGCGGTCTTCCACGGTTGAAGAGGCATTTTGCAGGCGCTTGGCAGCGGCGGCGAGCAGCCACACCACCTCGTCGTCGCCCGTCGGCGAGAAATCACGGTAGTGGTAGCCGACAGCCGTAAGCCGCGGCGGCGTGGCAAGGCACACCACGTCGTCCGGTTCCGTCAGTCCCGCGAGGACGTCGGACGAGGCGACAGGAACGGCCAGTACCACCTTGGCGGCCCCCAAGTTCCGTGCAATCCGGCATGCCACCCTGGCGGTTGACCCCGTAGCGATCCCGTCATCGACGACGACGGCGATGCGGCCTTTCAAGTCAACGCGGCCCCGGCCGGCGCGAAACCTGGCCACCCGGTCCTCGAGGATAGCCCGCTCCCGCCGCTCAACAGCCCGCAGTTCTTCCTGTTTGACCCTTGTGGCTGCGAGGACGCTCCGCTCGAGCGCATATGTGCCGTCCTCCCCGATGGCGCCCATCGCGAGTTCGGGCTGGGACGGGACTCCCAGCTTCCGCACAACGATCACGTCCAGCGGCGCATCCAAGGCCGCTGCAACCTCAAAGGCCACCGGAACCCCGCCGCGTGGCACCCCTAGGATGACTGCCTCTTGACCACGCAGATGCGCCAGCCGCAGCCCCAACTGCCGTCCTGCATCAGCCCTGTCCTGAAAAATCCCCATCGTCGCGACATTCCCATCAAAGCCGCCGCGCTCCACGTCCAGACCGGAAAGCAGCAAGCAATACACGCGGGGCGGCCTCCTGATCCAACTATCCCCCACGAATCCGGACCACGCGAGGCCTTTCCGTGAAGAACGGCTCAAGCGGCACTCCTTGGGGTTCGACGCCGGTTTTCGCGTCCGTCGGTTGACTGGCACCAGGCGGCGAAGCGGCCCATCCTGATACCAAAGGCCTGCGACGTTGGAGGTGGAGAATGCGGATAGCCCTCCTCGGAGATGTCATGCTCGGTCGGCTGGTCAACGACGAGCTCAAGGTGGCTGCTACCGACTACCCTTGGGGCGATACCCTCCCGGTCCTCCGGCAGGCTGACATCCGATTCGCGAATCTGGAATGCGTTCTCGCGGACGACGGAACGCCTGCGGCCGGCAAGATGTACCACTTCCGCTCGGATGCAAGGAACGTGGAGAGCCTGCGCTCGGCGGGGATCGACGTGGTCTCGCTGGCCAACAACCATGTACTCGACTACGGAGTCGATGCGCTCTTGGAAATGCTGCCGACACTCGACGCGAACGGGATCCTGCATGCGGGGGCAGGGATCGACCTGGAATCTGCCCGCAGCCCGGCGGTCCGGCGGGCAGGACCCACTGCGGTCGGATTTATTGCCTTCACCGACAATGAACCGGGCTGGGAAGCAACCGCCCGAGCTCCAGGAACCTACTATGTCCCGGTCGACTCCGGTGACCGCCGGGTGAAGGATTTGCTGGACATGGTCCGTCGGACGAAAGACCACAGCCAGCTGCTGGTCGTTTCGGCACACTGGGGCGCCAATTGGGGGTCCAAGGTCCCGTCCGCGCACCAGAGCCTGGCCCGGGCGCTGATAGACGCGGGTTCCGACGTCGTGTTCGGCCATTCGGCCCACATATTCCGCGGCATCGAAATCTACAGGGGCCGGCCCATTGTCTACAGCGCCGGCGACTTTGTGGATGATTACGCGGTTGACCCGGATGAACGCAACGATCAGTCGTTCGTCTTCCTCCTGGAAACAGATGGAAACGTACCCAGCACGTTGCGCTTGCATCCGACGAACATCGCCCGCCTGCAAACCCGACTGGCGAGCCAGAGCGCGGGGAAAATCGCCGAGCGGATGCAAAGGCTGAGCAGGCAGTTCGGCACCCGGAGCACGTGGATCGAGAGCGACCGAGTCTTGGAAATACCGATCGACGTGGTCCCATGATCGTGGATTGCTGCCGGCGTGGGAATCATGCCGGGTTCCCGTCCGTTCTTCCCCTTGATGACCTGCTTCGTAGGCAGGATCAGATACGACAGGAAGTTTGGGGACTGACCATGACGTTGAACGAAACCATAGCCCGGTTGCGGGCCGGACACCTCATGGTCCGCGACGCCCAGGAGTGGGACGAGCTTTCCATGGACCTAGGACGCGCTTACCGCAGCAACGACGACGAACTCATTGAACAACTGCAGCCACAGTTCCTGCAGTCATGGAGGACAGTCACAAGGTACGTCCTCCGCGACACCTTCGACGCAGCAGGTATAGCAGTCACCGACCCGAGCCATCCTTGGGGAATCGCAAGGCTCACCGCGAACGGAACGAGTTGCGAGCCACTCCTCTGCCACGCCGACGAAGCTAGCACCGATAGGGCAGAGGCCACCCACGGCGGAGTCCAACTTCTCAATTTCGCGGACGCAATGACCCATTATGCCGATTGCCTGACGCGCCTGTTCGACGAGCGGGACCCAGCGAATAGCTAGGTTTCGTACAAGCTCTTGCCTTCTCGCAGCGCGCGCCGAAAAATGGGGCCTGTGGGAATCATCGTGGTCGACTTGTTCAGTACCCTCGACGGGGTCTATCAGGCTCCAGGCGGGCCCGACGAAGATCGCGAGGGCGGCTTCGAGTTCGGCGGCTGGCAGGCACCATACTTCGACAAGGAGTCCGGCGAGGCGATAGGCGCGGGCATTGAACGCCTCGACGCGCTTCTGCTTGGGCGGAAGACGTACGACATCTTCGCTGGTTTCTGGCCCACCGCACCCGCCGACGACCCGATCGCGGCCCGGTTCAACACCGTGCCGAAATATGTCGCATCACACACAATCACTGACCCCTCTTGGGCCGGGACGACGGTGCTGACGGATGTCGCAACCGAGGTCCGCGGGATCCGCGAGCGCCACGACGAGACCCACGTCATCGGCAGCGGCGGCCTCTTTCAGACCCTCCTCGCCGAGGACCTCGTCGACCGGCTGAATCTCTGGCTGTACCCGGTGACTTTCGGCGCAGGCAAGCGGATCTTCCGGGAGGGTACGGTTCCCGCCGCCTTCACGCTCGCCCAGCCACCTCAAGCCTTCCCGAAGGGCGCGGTCTGGCTCGTCTATGAGCGCGCGGGCGATGTGGTCACAGGCGTCGACATCGAGGCGGAGCGCGCGCAGACATGACAGCTGGTGGCGTGTGAGCGGAATCCCGTGGGTGCTGCACGTTGATCTCGACCAGTTCATCGCAGCGGTCGAAGTGCTCCGACGGCCGGAACTTGCGGGCAAGCCGATCATTGTCGGCGGTCGGGGCGACCCCACGGAACGGGCCGTGGTGTCGACCGCGTCATACGAAGCCAGGGCGTTCGGTGTGGGTTCCGGAATGCCCTTGCGCATTGCAGCCCGGAAAGTGCCCGACGCCGTAATCCTGCCCGTCGATCACGAGGCTTACCTCGAGGCGTCTGAAATGGTGATGGCTACCCTGCGCTCGCAGCCAGGTGCCACCGTTCAGGTGCTGGGTTGGGATGAAGCCTTTGTCGGCGTCGAGGCGGAGGATCCGGAAGCCTACGCCCGGCAAGTGCAGGCGGCCGTCCTGGTGCGAACGCAACTGCATTGCAGCGTGGGCATCGGCGACACCTTGGTCCGGGCCAAGGTGGCCACTGGGTTCGGAAAGCCGGCCGGAGTCTTCCGCCTCACCGCAGGGAACTGGCTCGACGTCATGGGCAGCCGGCCCACCAAGGATCTGTGGGGCGTCGGCACCAGGGTGTCGGCCCGGCTAGCCAAACTCGGCATCAACACGGTCGCCGAACTCGCCGCCTCCGATCCCCAGGACCTGGTCCCGGAGTTCGGCCCCAGGATGGGTCCGTGGTACGCGCAACTCGGACGAGGCGACGGCGCCAGCATTGTGGACGACACCCCGTGGGTTGCCCGAGGACATAGCCGCGAGACCACCTTCCAGCAGGATCTGACGGACCCGACCCAAGTGGAGGACGCCGTGAGGGAGCTGGCAGCGCACGTCCTTGAGGATGTCGTGGCCGAAGGACGGCCCGTCATTGGGCTGACCCTGAAGGTCCGGTACGCGCCGTTCTTGACCACGACCCAGGGGAAGAAGATTCCGGAGACATTCGACCGGAACGAAATCCTCGCGCGGGCCTTGGACCTCGCAGCGGGAATCGAAGCGGGACGTCCGATCCGGCTCCTGGGCCTGCGGGCCGAAATGGCGATGCCCGACGATGCCCGAAAGGGACATACACCCACGCGCGGCGGTTGGTGACGCCGTCGTTCCCTTTGGGCTTTGCCGTAGTGTCTGGACCCTGCCCGGCCGTTGCCCTATCGTTGGGGAACCGAGCACAGTCGGCTCGAGACTCCGCATCGGAGGTACATGATGGGCATCATCTCGTCTGGATTTCACGGAAGACGGCAGACCGGCAATCCAGCGTTGCCAACCGGCCAATACGAGACCGCCAGCTTCCCGGTCCTTACCGCCGGCCCCGCTCCCCGGATCACGACTGACGAGTGGGAATTCTTCATCAGCACCGAGTCAGGGCAGCGTCACGCGTGGTCCTGGGACGCATTCATGGCATTGCCCCAGATGGACATCCATACGGATATCCACTGCGTGACCAGCTGGTCCAAGCTGGGCACCACGTGGCGCGGGGTGTCCCTGGACACTCTGTTTGAGGACGTGGAAACAAACTGCAGGTTCACGATGGCCCACTCCTACGGGGGATACACCACCAACGTCCCGCTCCCGGACCTTCTTGGCGGCAGGGCGTGGGTGGCTTGGGAATTCGACGGTGAGCCACTTGAACGTGCCCATGGCGGACCTGCCCGCCTCCTGGTCCCGCATTTGTACTTTTGGAAGAGCGCAAAGTGGATCAATGGCATCGAGTTGACGCAGGATGACGTTCCTGGTTTCTGGGAGTCCAACGGGTACCACATCCACGGCGATCCGTGGCGGGAGGAGCGCTACTCATGAGGTGCGCCGGATGAGCACGCTATGGCGAGTGGCCGACGTCGTCAGCAGCATGCCCGAAACGGAAACCGCGCGAACCATCGGCCTGCGGGTGAACGGCTTGAACGGCAACCTCGCCGGACAGCACATCGACATTCGCCTCACGGCCGACGACGGTTACACGGCCGTGCGCTCGTACTCCGTGTCCAGGGCAGACATGGACGAAACCTTGGAGATCACGGTTGACGAATTGGCCAACGGCGAAGTCTCCCCCTATCTGGTCAGGGAACTGGCGGTCGGAGACCAGTTGGAGATCCGAGGACCAGTCGGTGGCTGGTTCGTCTGGAAACCAACGGACACAAACCCCGTTCAGTTGATTGCCGGAGGATCCGGCATCGTACCGCTCATGTCCATGATCCGAGCACACCATGCATCGGAAAATCCGGCGCAGTTCCGGCTGCTGTATTCGCTCAAGTCACCCGAAGCAGGGTTTTATCGGGAAGAACTCCAAACCTTGGGCCAGGAATCCCGCAAGCTCACTATCGACTACGTGTACACACGCAAGGCGCCGGAGGGTTGGCCGAATACTCCGCAACGGCTCACGGCAGAAACCCTGCTGGCCAACATCCTGCCGACGGACGCCGTCCCGGACATCTTCATATGTGGCCAGACGGTCTTCGTGGAAACGGTCGCGGAATGGCTCGTGCAGGCGGGATATCCGGCTGCCTCGATCAAGACCGAACGCTTCGGCGGAACGGGAGGAACCCGGTGAGTGGCAACAACGGCTCCGATTCCCCGGGCACTAAAGATCCGGGCTTCGAGGATCAGGACATCGCCGGAATCCCAGGCAACGCAATACCGCATCTGGACGGAAACGCAGTGGCAGGACCGCTGTGGGAACTGTTCCGCTTCGATATCGTCGCAGCGATCGGACAGTGCAAGCACTGCGGCGCGGTCCGCGTCTTCGGGGAGACGAAGGTGTATGTGGACGCTCCGGGCATCGTTGTCCGCTGCGCGTCCTGCGAGGGCGTGCTGCTCCGCCTCGTGGAGACTCCCACGCGGTACTGGCTCGATGTAAGCGGACTCAGCTATCTGCAGATCGACCGCGAGCGCTAAGGTAACATCCGACTGTCCCGGCAGCCCCGTTCCGGACACGTAAGGATTCCACCCGCGACGCCGGACGCCGGCGTTGGCATGATGGGGTCATGTCAACGCTGCCCGAACCCCACGCAGAACCCCCCTTGGAACCCCGTCCCCGGATCGGGATCATTGGCGGCACCGGCCTGTACAAGCTGCCCGGGGCCGTCGTGCTCAGCACGCTGGACGTCCCGACGCCGTTCGGGCCTCCCTCCAGTCCCGTGACGGTCGCCCGGCTCGCCGCACCGGACGGCCCCGGCGACGACGGCGGGCCGGTGGTCGCGTTCCTGAGCCGCCATGGCCGCGGGCACAGCGTTGCCCCGCAGCAGATCAACTACCGCGCCAACCTCTGGGCCCTCAAGAGCCTCGGCGTGGAGGCTGTTGTGTCCTCCGCGGCCGTGGGCGGACTGGTTTCCAGCCACGGAACCGGCACTTTTGCCGTACCGGACCAGGTCCTGGACAAAACCTGGGGCCGGGCGGACACGTTCTACGACGGCTCGCTGCCCACCGGGGTGCAGCACCTGCCCGCCGCCGAACCCTACAGCGTCCCGTTGCGCGCGGCACTCGGCGCCGCCCTGGAGCGCCAGGGGGAAGACTTCGCCGGGTCGGGCACCGTGGCCGTCATCAATGGTCCGCGCTTCTCCACCAAGGCCGAGTCCGCGGCACTGGTTCAGTCCGGCGCGCATTTGATCAGCATGACCCAGTACCCGGAGCCGATGCTCGCGGCGGAGTTGAACATGCACTTCGCGGCGCTGGCCTTCATTACCGACGCCGACACGGGGCACGACGGCTCCGAGCCAGTGACGGCGGAACTGGTGCTGGGCCGCCTGGCAGCCGCGCAGCCACGGATCTTCGCGGTGTTGTCGGACGCAGTGCGGACAGTGTCCGCCGGGCTGACCGGCGCTGAGCCAGCGGACAACGACGGAATATGGCGGATGGCGCTCATGCCGGCTACGGCGGTGGCCACCGTGATGGGCGCCGCCAGCCCTGTCCGCCCCCGCGCGGGACGAAAAGTGCCGTGAGGATTCTGGTCACCGGCGGTGCCGGTTTCATAGGCAGCCATGTCGTCGAAGCCGCCGTGGCCCGCGGCTGGGAGGTCCGGGTCCTGGATTCATTGGATCCGGCAGTGCACCCGGTTCGGCCGCCTGGACTTCCCGGAGTGCCCCTGTTCGTGGGCGACGTCGGAGACCCGGCCGCGGTGGCAGAGGCGCTCGCGGGAGTCGACGTCGTCGTTCACCAGGGCGCCAAAGTGGGCCTTGGCGTGGACTTCTTCGACGCTCCGGACTACGTCCGAAACAATGACCTGGCCACGGCTGTGCTCCTGGCAGGCATGGCGGCCTCCGGCATCGGCAAGCTTGTCCTGGCTTCCTCCATGGTGGTCTACGGTGAAGGCGCCTACACCGATTCAGCAGGCAGGCCGGTGCGCCCCGGCCCGCGCCGGGTGGAGGATCTGGAGCACGGAATCTTTGACCCCCGCGACCCTGCCACCGGCGAGCTGCTGTTGCCCGCTCTGGTCAGCGAAGACGCGGCCATGGATCCGCGGAACGTCTATGCAGCCTCAAAATTGGCGCAGGAGAACCTCGCTTCCGCGTGGGCGCGCTCAACCGGAGGCTCCGCCATCGCCCTCCGGTACCACAACGTCTACGGTCCCCGGATGCCCAAAAACACCCCCTACGCGGGCGTGGCCAGCCTGTTCCGCTCTGCACTGGCCCGCAGGGAGGCAGTGCGAGTGTTCGAGGATGGCGGGCAGCGCCGGAGTTTCATCCATGTAGGAGATGCTGCTGAGGCAAATCTGTTGTCCATTGACGCATTGGCGGGAGGCCGGGTTGCCTCGGGCAGCCTGAGGGCATACAACATCGGCGCCTCCGAGGTCCACACCGTAGGGCAGGTGGCGGCGGTCCTGAGTTCTTTTGCCGGGGGCCCCCAGCCGGTGGTCACAGGCGAATTCCGGCTAGGCGACGTCCGGCATATCACCGCCAGCTCGGCACGGGCCCGGGCCGAGCTGGGCTGGTTCCCGAGGCATGGTTTCGAGGACGGAATGCGGGAGTTCTCTACTGCACCGCTACGCGGGGATCAAAGCTAGGCTGCCGGCGGCCAAAAGTCCCGGTTCCGTAAGGATTTCCGCCTGTCGCACCGGGCCTGCGGATTCTACGGTCAAAGGGTGGAGAAAAAGCAAAGCGGTGCACGCGGTTCGCACGATCGAATCGGCGTTCCCAGCATCCCAAACGGACCGGAGGACGACGGCGGGGGTTCAGCCGCCGCGCTGGTAGACGTGGTGTTGCCATGCCTCAACGAGCGTTCGGCCCTTCCCAAGGTGCTGGGGGCCTTGCCACCCGGATATCGCGCGATCGTCGTGGACAACGGATCAACCGACGGCTCCGGTGCCCTGGCCGAGAGCCTGGGCGCCACTGTTGTCGACGAAGCGAGGCGCGGCTTTGGCGCGGCAGCACATGCCGGACTCCTGGTGGCCACGGCCGAGTTTGTGGCCTTTTGCGATTGCGATGGTTCGTTGGACCCTGCCCAACTGGCCCCGATGCTGGAGCTCGTGCGCACCGGCCGTGCCGATCTGGTGTTGGGTGCACGGCGTCCGGCCCGCGGTGCCTGGCCGATCCACGCCCGGCTGGCCAACATGGCCCTGAGCCGGCGGTTGCGCCGGCTAACGGGCATCCCCGTCACTGACCTTGGCCCCCTTAGGCTTGCTCGGCGCAGCGCACTCCTCGGCCTGGACCTGAGGGACCGGCGCAGCGGCTATCCGCTGGAGATGTTCCTCAAAGCGCACCGCGACGGCTGGCGTGTGGCCGAAGTTCCGGTCGACTATGCGCCGCGGCTAGGAAAGTCCAAAGTCACGGGGACACTCCGCGGAACCGTCACTGCGCTCAAAGACATGGGGACCCAGTTGGCCGCCGCATCGCAGCGGACTCAGGCGACGAAGGGCGGCGGACCAGCGGCGGGTCCCCATGGAGCGACGCCGTGAATCTCACCATCGCCGTCATTGCCAAAGAATGCATCCCGGGCAGGGTCAAGACGCGACTCACTCCCCCGCTCACTCCAGAGGAGGCCGCAGCCCTGGCCCAGACAAGCCTGAGCCAGACGTTGGAAACAGTGCGGTCCCTTCCCGCGGCCCGGCGTTTGCTGGTGTTTGACGGCTCCCCGCGCCAAGGGGACGCTGCTGGTTTTGAAGTATTCGCCCAGAGTGCCGGAGGCCTTGACGAACGGCTGGCGGCTATCTGTTCGCTGACGGCCGGACCGCTGCTGATCCTGGGCATGGACACGCCCCAGCTATGCGGGGACCAGTTGGCCCCGCTCCTGGCAGACTGGGCAACTCCCGCTCCGGTGCCGCATCACGGCGCGTGGTTCGGCCCGGCGTCGGACGGTGGCTTTTGGGCGTTGGGACTGTACCGGCCCGACGGCGGTCTGCTCCGCGGGGTGGGCATGTCCACCCCGCAAACGGGAGCGCACCAATTGGCCCGGCTGGCCGGCGCCGGCCTGGACGTGGGGCTGCTGCCCGTCCTGAGGGATGTGGACTACTTTTCCGATGCCTTCGCTGCCTCCCGGGAGTGTGGCGGAACCCCGTTTGCCCTCGCAGTGGAGCGCCTGGCCACGGGGCGGCCAGCGGCCGGCGTGCCGGCTGAGGCCCCGTCCGCGGCCGCAGCCAACCGAAGGGTTGCCTTGCGATGAGCATCCGGGCAGTCCCCAAGGGTCCCCGCGCCCGGGCGGACGGTTCTGCAGCGGGGATGGGCCCGCTAGCTTTGTTTGGCCAAGCTCTATTCGGACAGGGCGGGCACGAACCTTACGCCCGTAGCCTGCCCCTCGGCCAGGGGCGCCTGACGCTGCGTCCGGAATCTCCTTGGCACGAAACCATCGGGCGCGTCCACTTCAACATGCTCGGTTGGTCGGGCCCCGCCACGGCAGACGAACGCGAACTGCTTCGCACCCTGCGCGGGCCCGTTCTCGATGTGGGCTGCGGCCCAGGCCGGATGCTTGAGGCCGCCCGGGAACTGGGGCTGGCCTCCATGGGCATCGATTCGAGCCCAGCCGCGGTGGCGCTGGCCACCGACCGCGGCGGCGCGGCCATCCTCGGCTCCATCTTTGACCCCGTCCCGCACGAGCGGGGCTGGGGTTCGGCCCTGTTGCTGGATGGCAACATCGGCATCGGCGGAAACATCCGGATGCTGCTTGAGCGTGTTGCCTCACTGCTCGCGCCGGGCGGGCACGTACTGGCTGAGGCCGAAGCCCCGGACTTCCTCGATGTGGCCTACCTGGCTGTGCTGGAGGATTCAGACGGACGCGCCAGCGCGGCCTTTCCCTGGGCCCGCGCCGGGTCGAAAGCGCTCGCTTTCCACGCGGCGCGGGCGGGGCTGGATGCCGTGGCCACCCGGACCGTTCAGGACCGGGTCTTTCTGACCTTGGAACGGCGGCCGTAAAGTCCGACGGCGGCCACGACAACCGCCGCGGCCACTGCCAGAACCAGCCAAAAGACAGCCAAGGCCAGCGTATAGTCGCCCTGCAGGACGGTGCCGTTGGCGCCACTGCCCTGACCCCCTGGCTGAAGCACCTGCTGGGCGCGGATCAGCGGGGCTGCCACCAGGGTCACCACCGCCCCCACCAAAAGGGCCCCGCGCACTATCTCCTGTTGAACTGGGCCCAGTCCATACGTCAGCCGCGACAAGCCGCCGCCGGCCAGCGTTGTTAGCGGGACCAGCACGCCGTCATGCACCAATAACGCCACGGCAAGCCAGGCCGCCACACCGATCAGCTGCATAGGCGGCACGTTCGCCAGGAATCCGAAGACGGCATAGCCGAGGGCAGCCAAGCCCAGGGCGCCCAGGGCTGCCCGCACCCACCAGACAGTCCTGTGTTCACCGGGCGCCGACGGAGTCACCAAAGGGAGCCGCATCAGATCACCTCCACTTTGTGCACCCATTTGGTCTGCAGGACTCCGGGACGGCCGGGGGCGATGATCCGTGCCGGATAGCCATGGTCGAGGTCCAGTGGTTCGCCGTTGAGCTCGAGCGCCAGCAATGTCTGTTCGTCCTGGCTGTACGCGGCAGGCATGAAGGAGCGACCGTAAACGCCGCCCTTCTCCATACTGGAAATCTGCAGCTCGGCATCCGTCGGTGCGCCCACCGTCGCCATCAGGTCCCTGATTCGGACACCGCGCCACTGGGCTCCTTGGCTCCAGCCCTCCACGCACGCGATGGGCAATCCATAGCTGTACTGCGGCAAGGCCGCCAGCTGCGCCAGAGTGAACGTCTTCTGCACCGATCCCGAGGACACGGTCAGCACCCAGTCAGGGGCCAGCGCGGAATCTGCCACACCCGCCTGGGCTGCGGTCCTGTTGATGGGTACGCCTTGCGGGCCCGAGTCCATTCGTCGCGGCGCAAAGAGGTTCAAGCCTGACAGCCAGGCGAACGACTGGCCCGCCGTCGCCAGTACGACGACGCCGGTCCCGGCGGTGATTGCCGCCAGGAACCCCCTGCGGCTCCAGCCGTGCCCGGTTCCGGGCTTCACGGCAGCCGGATCGGTTTTGCCCGCCGGCACTCCCCTCTCCGTGTCCGCGGCGATAGCGGCCTCGTCCGATCGGCGGCTCCAATGGGCCAGGATGAGGGGCATCTTGACAGCGATATGAAGCGCCAAGGACCCGATGATGACCCAGGCCAGCCAATAGTGGACATCCCTGAAGGAAAACGGCCAAGGATACCACTGAAAAGTGTTGAGCAATCCGATGGTGACTTCCTCCAGCGAAGAAGCCACAAAGAGCGCAATCGAGGCCCGTTCGAGTGCGTGCACCACGGACTTTAGCGGCGGCCAGCGCAAGAGTTCGGGATACACGGACCATAGCTTGGCGGCCAATAGAGGGACGGAAGCTATCCCGGTGGCGACGTGGATACCCTGCGTAGCCACGTAAAGCCACACGGGACGGGTAAGGAAAAGCATCCAATCTGGCGGATCCTGCAGAAGGTGGCTGAACAGCCCGGTCAAGAAGCAAACGGTAAAGGCAAGGCCGAGCCAACGGCCAAGCACTACTGTAAGCCGCCTGCTGCGCAAGGGCGAGGAGAACCGTCCGTTCACCGCTTCCATCCGCTGTTGGAGGAAAGTGGTCAATCTGTCCATACCTCGATCAGACCACCAAGACCCTCCCGTCGTCCCGGTCCAGACCTTACGAAAGGCAAACGGTCCCTTGGATTCATCGCCCGCCGGCCTGCACGTAGTGCACGATCGAAGGGTGAGCGAACCAACAACCCGGCGGGCGTCCGGCATTGCGGCTGCGGCGGTGGCACTTGCTCTGGTCGCATTGCTGGCCGGGGTCCTCTGGTGGACGGTCACCAACGATCCAGCCGCGGAGTGGGTGTCCCCCCTTGGCACGCTGGCCGCCTGGACGGTCTTCGTCCCGGCAGCACTGGCGGCGCGCCGGATCCCGGCGCGGTACGCGGCCGCCGTGGTGCTCCTGGGCTCCCTTCTGGTGGGAGCAGCGGCCATCGCCGCACCGCCGGCCACCAGCAACGACTCTGCACGCTATGCGTGGGACGGCATCGTCCAGAAAGCCGGAATCTCCCCTTATGCCCACGTTCCGGCGGACGAGGCGCTGCGGCCGCTGCGGCCGGCCTGGCTGTTCCAGGACCCCGGACCGGACGGAACCTGCCATGCCAATCCCTTCCCCACGGGCACGGAGACCACTACCAACATTCCAAGCGGCAGCACCCTGTGCACGGCCATCAACAGGCCCGCAGTGCCCACCGTCTATCCGGCGGTGGCGGAGCTGTATTTCCTGGCCGTGCGGCTCATCCCCGGTTCCGAAGTGGGGTTTATCGCCTTTCAGCTGGCCGGGCTGCTGCTCAGCCTCGCCATAACGGCAGCGCTGTTGACGTTCCTGCGCCGCACCGGAAGGCCCGCACACCGAGCCGTGTGGTGGGCATGGTCCCCGCTGGTGGCCTTTGAAGCCATCAACGGTGCGCACGTGGATGCGTTGGGCACCGCTCTGGTCTTGGCCGCGGCGCTGCTGCTGGTGGGCGGGCGCACACTGGGCTCCGGCGTGGCCTTTGGCGCGGCGGTGGCCACCAAGCTCATTCCGGCCATCAGCGCCCCGGCCATGCTGTACCGGCGGCCGGTCCGCTTTGTGGCTGCGGCCGTGGCCACATTTGCCTTGACATACGTGCCATATCTCCTCGCCAGCGGTTGGGCTGTACTGGGCTATCTGCCCGAATACCTTCGCTCGGAGGGATACGACGGGCAGGACAGCCCGCGCTTCACCCTGTTGAAGCTGCTGCTCCCGGCCAGTTGGGCGGCCTCGGCCGCACTGGTGCTGCTGCTCGGCCTGGCCATTTACGTGTGGCGGACCGCCGACGTCTCCCGGCCTTGGGACGGGCAAGTGCTGATGGTCGGAGGAATGTTGCTGATCGTCTCGCCCAGCTACCCCTGGTACGCGCTGTTGCTGTTGCCGTTCGTGGTGCTGAGCGGCCGTTACGAGTTCACCAGCATCGCTCCCGCGCTGGCCCTGATGTATTTCACCGGGGCCGAACCCTACGGCCAGTTGACAGCGCGAGTGGGCCTGGGCGCCGTCGTCGTGCTTCTGGTGGTTGCCACGGTGTTGAGGCGACGGCTGCGAAGCACGGTGTGAAGTCCGAAACGCAGGGCTGCATCCCGTTCAGAGTCCGGGCCGGTGAGATACCTGGTAGAGCGCCAGCATCCAGTCGTCTCCGCTGCGCTGTGCGGCGACACCGATGAGTACCGGCAGCGTCGGCCGACCGTCGGCGAACCCGAATTCGACGCTGAGGTAGCCGTAGACGAAGTCGCTTGCGGGCCTCCTCGTTTCGAGGATTCGGTACTCTGCGGTCAGCCCGAGGGGCTGGGAGGCATAGTAGTCGGCAACCCCCTGGCGGCCGACAGTGTACGGGTGTAGGCCCTGGAAGACGGCGTCTTCGGTGAACAGCTCGGCGATGCCTTCGGGGTCGTGTGCGTCAATGGCGGCTTTCCAGGGGTCGAGGACGCCCCGCAGGATTTCCGCGTCGTCTGCTGTCATAGTCATGTGTTTACTCCTCTGGTGGGTGTGGTCAGTGGCCGGCGCTCATGCCGCCGTCGACATGCAGTATCTCGCCGGTGACGAACCCGGCGTGCTCAAGGAAGACGATCGCGTCGACGATGTCGGTCACTTCGCCCATGCGGCCTACCGGGTGCAGGGCTGCGAGGTCTGCATACGTCTCGGGCGAGTGCATGGGGGTCTTGATCGTGCCTGGGGCCACGGCATTGATCCGGATGCCACGGGTTGCGTATTCGATGGCGAGCGACTTTGTTGCTGACTGCAGGCCGCCCTTGGTCAGTGATGCCAGCACCGAGGGAACGCGGGAGTCGGCGTTGTCGACAAGGCTCGTGGTCACGTTGACGACGTGGCCCGCGCCGACGGTCAGCATCTGTTCGACGGCGCGCTGGGTGATGCGGAAGAATCCGTCTAGGTTTACACCGGTCACGGCCGCGTAGTCGTCTGCCGTGTAGTCCGTGAAGTCCTTGGCAATGAACACGCCGGCGTTGTTGATCAGCGTGTCGAGGCGCCCGAATCGCTCGACCGCTGTGGCGATGATGCGGTCGGCTGTTGCGGGGTCGGCGAGGTCTCCCTGCACGGTGACTAGCTCCGGATCGTCGGACATCGGGATGGAGCGCGACGTGGCGATAACGGCCCAGCCGAGCTTGCGGTAGGCGGCGACGACGCTGGCGCCGATGCCCTGCGACGCGCCGGTGACGACGGCGACCTTAAGGGTTGGGCGGGTGGGCAGGGTGCGGGCGGAGGCGGGGGTGGGTTGCGTTGTGGTCATGTATCGAGTGTGATCCGGATCCGCCTGCTTCTGCCACGACCGCCGTCCTCCCTGCTGGTAGTCCGAGGCTCCCAGAACGGCTTAAGGAGTCGGGCGACGGTGCGGGTCGCCAGCGGGCAGCCAGACCTCGGGGCGATGCAGGTCGAGGTCGCCGAGATCCGCGGACAGGGCCTCGACGACGGCGTGCACGGCGGCCCGCGTCTCGTCGGAGCGCCACACCAGCGACCACGTCCAGTACACCTCCGGTGCCACGACCGGGCGCTCATGCAGGTCGGGCGGAATCGGGGCGATGATGTCCTTCGGCGATCGGAGTACGGGGCGGCCGCTGCGCCGTACGTGATCGAAAAACGCGGGGCCGGTGATGCCGCCGTCGGCGATGCGGAGGGTGTGCGCGCCGGTGTCGCGCGCGAATTGCCCGGCATAGAGGTTCCACGACGACCACGAGGCGGTGTCGTCGTCGAGCAATGCAACCACGTCCCGGGCCGCCACCTCGCCGACAGTGTCCCCGGCCGAGACCGCGTGGAGGCGATCGGCACCGAGGAGCGCGGCGCGAAGGCCGTGTTCCTCAAGGTCCGCCGCGCGAACCCAACACACCGCAAGGTCAAGGCTCCCCTCGGCGACCCGCTCCGCTTGGGTGTGCGACGGCGCGACCCACGGGTCCACGTGCACCTGCGCCACCGACGCCGTGCGCGCGGCGAGGTCGGCCGGGAGCCAGCTGACATACCCCAGGCGCACCGGCTCGGTCCCGGACAGGCGGGCCGCCCGCAGCTCGACGTTGTCGGCGCGAGCCAGGAGATCGCGTACCTCGGGGAGCAGGGCAGCTCCGGCCGGGGTGAGGGTCACCGATCGCCGGTCCCGGTCGAACAAACGAACGCCGAGATCCCGTTCTAGCGCCTTGATCTGCTGGGACAGGGACGGGCCGGCAATGAGCAGCCGGGATGCCGCCCGTCCGAAGTTCAGTTCTTCGGCGACTGCTACGAAATACCGCAGCTGGCGCAGCTCCATGGCCCGATTGTACGCCGCTAGGAGGCTCTGCCTATCACAAGCGAGGACGCCGGTCGTGGCGGCTGAATCGGGAGAGGCCGGACGATGAAGCGGTAAGGGATGGCCTGCAGAAAGGGCCGTCGGAGGAAAGAACGGAGCCAGATCATGCACGAGTTCCTAGTCGAGATCACGACGAGCGTTCCCGAGGGCACAAGCCCTGACGAGGTGGACCGTCGCCGCGCCGCCGAGGCGGCGCGCGCGCGGGAGCTGGCGGCCGCGGGTCGCCTGGTCCGGTTGTGGCGTCCTGTCGGCGAGCTGCGTAGCATCGGGATCTGGCGGGCGGCCGACGAGGCCGAGCTGCACGAGAAGGTTCTCGGCACGCTGCCGCTCCGTCCGTGGATGACCGTGACGGTGACCGCGCTCGAGTCCCACCCGAACGACCCCGGCCGCACGGCATCATGAATTCGATCGTGAGCGCCGCAGTGACTTCCCCCATGAGAGCTTGGTGCCACGTGGGGCAGGCCGCAGCAGCGCTGGCCGGGGGGATGGGCGTCGGACGGTTCGTGTACACGCCGATCCTGCCCGCCATGCATGCCCAAGCGGGTCTGTCGACGGTCGCAGGGGCGCATCTGGCCACCGCGAACTACGTCGGCTACCTCGCGGGCGCGTTGGCCGGCATCGCTTTCCCCGCGGTATCTCGTTCGCGGGCCACGCTTCGGGGCTCCTTCGCCGTGTTGATCGCGAGCCTGGCGGCGATGCCGGCCACGGAGAGCGAGTTCGTGTGGATGGTCCTTCGCGGCCTGGCCGGCGTGACTAGCGCGTTGATCTTCGTGTTTGCGGTGAGCGCGCTCCTCAGCGGTTTGCGGGAAAGCCACGCCCACTTGGCGGGCTGGGGCTTTGGCGGAGTCGGCGCAGGAATCGCCGCGTCTGGGCTGCTGGTTCTAGTGCTCCTGCCAATCACCGACTGGCGGGCCGCGTGGTGGGCGTCTGCCGCGCTCACCGCGGTCCTTGCCGCGATCGGCTGGACCCTGCGCACGGCGCCCGGGGACCCCACGCCGGCCGTCGGGGCTAAGCTTCGCCCGGTTTGGCCGGGGGCGCCGGGGCGGTTTGCGGCACTGCTCATCTCGTACACCCTTGAGGGCGCCGGCTACATCGTCGCCGGGACGTTCCTCGTGGCCGCGATCGAACAAAAGGCCACAGGGGGGCTCGGAAGCAGCGCCTGGGTGCTGGCCGGAGCGGCCGCTGTGCCGGCGTCAGCACTGTGGATGCGGTTGGGGCGGCGATGGTCCCGCCTCCACCTGCTGCTGGCCGCCCTCGTCTTACAGGGGGTCGGCATCGCCCTCCCGGCCTTGACGGACGGCGTCGGCGCCGACCTCGCCTCGGCAGCCCTCTTCGGCGGAACGTTCGTCGGGATCAGTGCGCTCGCTCTTGCTGTCGGCAACGAGCTTCGCTTCCCGAGATCGGTCGGGCTGCTCACCGCGGGATACTCCGTTGGCCAGATCGTCGGGCCGCTGGTCGTGGCCCCGATTCTGCAGCAGGGATACGGCCCGGCGCTGCTCACGGCTGGGGCAATCGTTTTGGCCGCGGCCGTTACTGCTGCCGGCGTGGGGCGCGTGCCCGCTCGGCAGTTCTCCACGCCGGCCGTGCCCCTTTCCGAAAAATGAGGATTCCTCTCTGGCGGGGCCCATCGAGTCCCCGCCGCGATGTCGAGCGCGGGGAAACCAGCTGGCACATTATGCTCGGGATATGTCGCCGGATCGCTATCTTACTGAGCTTGCCAGCAGCGTGGACCGTCTAAGCGTCCTGGCACGCCAACCCGAGGACATCCTGGCTCGTCCTGTGCCGGCCTGTCCTGGCTGGACGCTCAAGGATCTCTTCGGGCATCTGGGGTCAATCGAACGTTGGGCCGCCGAAATAGTCCTTTCGGGGAAGTTTGTCGAGGAACCGGCACCACCCGCCACCGGCGCCGAAACGTGGTTCCTCGAAGGCACGGACGCATTTCTACGGACAATGGCGGCGCTCGATCCCGAAGAGCAGTGCTGGAACTTTGGCCCACCCCCGCGCAAAGCCGGTTTCTGGCGTCGGCGCCAGGCACATGAACACGCCGTCCACCTCATCGACGCGTGCCAAGCATCAGGGTTGGCGGTTCCCTCTTTCTCAGCAGATTTCATGCTCGACGGAATCGACGAGATCCTGACAATGTTCACCCCGCGACAGCTTCGGCTGGGTCGTATGGCCCAGCCGGAGGGGACAGTGACATTCCAGGTACCCGGGGCCGGCAGCTGGAGGTTCGGCCAAGGAGCCACCGAGGCCTCGATTACCTCCCCGCCGCGCGGGATGTACCTGGGTCTCTGGGGCCGCTCCAATCTCTTGGAAACAGCGATCATCGAAGGCGACAAAGCCCTCGCGATCCGCGTTCTCCAAGGCCCCCTCACCCCCTGAACAACCCCATCCGGGGGTCTGCGAACGCGCCGGAACAGGCAAGTCCCATCCGCTACCTCTGCGGCTACGAACCAGTGTCACAGAGCAAGAGGAGAGGTGACCATGAGTGTTCAGCAGAAAAGCGCCCCCACGCTGCGGCGGCATGTCGTTCCCACGGAGCTAGGGCGCTGCACAGTGCGTGTCCAGCAGGGTGCCCCGGGACGGTGGGGCGTGTCCGGCACCCCGGAGGTCTACCTCCACGGCGCCGCGGGATCCTGGACCACTTTCCAGGCCCTGCTTTCCGGGGCACCGACTTCCGGGGAACCGGCCAACGACCGGGTCCTGATTGATCTGCCGGGCTGGGGCGAATCCACGAACGGTGCCCGGCTGCAACGGTTCAGCCTCGTGGCGATGGCACGCGCCGTCACCGGAGTGCTGAAAGCGCTCGGCTACCAGCGGTGGAACCTGGTGGGCCACTCCATGGGAGGCTTCCTGGCCCTGCACATGGCTGCGGCATGGCCGGAGCAGACCGCAAGCGTAGCCGCCATTTCGGCCACCACATTCAGTGTGTCCGACGCGTGCAGGGCGCCGCTCCCCGGCCTTTACAGATTCCCGGCGTTCACCGGCATGCTGCTGGCCATGCGCACCATGGCGGCCCTCGGTCCGGCAGGGACGGCACTGGTGCGTACTGTCTCCGACACACCCCTCATGGGACCACTGATGTCTCCGTTCTTCGCAGATCCGGCAGCCATTCCCCCGGTCGAGATCCGCGAGCTCGGCTACGATGCCCGGCCGGCCAGCTTCTCTGCTGCCGCAAGGGCAGCCGCGCACTACGATTTCGGCCAGTGGCACGGCATCCGCTGCCCGGTTCTGGCAATCCGCGGCGACAGCGATGTGTTCACGCCCGAGTCTGATCTGGCCCGCTTGGCAGTTATAGTCCCCCACACCCGGCTGGCGACAATCCCGCGCTGCGGCCACTTCGCCCACATCGAGCAGCCCGATCACGTGCAACGGCTGCTCGGCGAACTGTGGTCCTGGTGAAGTGTCTCCTCTACTTCAGAAGGTGCACGACCGTCGTTTCAGTATCGGCCTGATCGGGTGTCGGATCTCCGTAGATCTCCCAGGAGTGCCCGGCAGACTCCCTGTGATTCGCCGCCATCCACTCGTCGATCGCGTTGTACGCCTCGTTCATACGGTCGTATGGCCCATGGTGGACTGCTACGGCAGCCTCGCCTCCGGGCGTTTCGGTCGCGTAGACCTCGCCCGCCGTTTCGAAGCTGCGCGTGATTTCGACGCCGAAGTCGCACAGAAGGGGTGCGTCGGGCGTGTTCGAGTGGTGGTAGACGAAGATATTGTGGCCGTCCGTCCACAGACCCGGCTGACTGCGAATGAAGTCCCAGACAAGGCCCACCGCAGGGCCCCATGCGGAACCGACGTCGCCTGGTGCGACCTCGCGCCGGACGGCGGCCAGCATGCGCGGGCGGACAGTCTGTACGTTGACGGGGACCGACATGCGCGAGTCGGCTAGTACTTGTCCGCAGAGTCGACCGATTCCCCGACGGTGATTTCAGGTGCCACACTGGGGTCGCCGCCGACTGAACCAATGAACGCCTGGATCTCGGGATCACCGAAGAATTTTTGGAATGCCTCCGTCGATTCCCATTCGTCGACCACGAGGACGAACCCGTCCCCGACTGCGAACTGATGGTGAATCGCCCCAGCCGCCCGGCCGCGCTCGCCCCATTGGCGATACTCGTCCGCGCGCTCCTCCAGCGACTTGGCGAAAACGCTCGTGTCACCGGAAACCTTGGTTGCAATGATGACAGACATGATGTGACCTCCTATGGCCTGGACTCAGCTCGTGGCAGCCAGCCACGCGACGATGCGCGTGAACGGTCCGACACGTGAAAGACCATACTCACTCCGCGTGGCAACCGCCCGAGTGGCCGCTACTTGTCATTAGCCGGGATCTGTCCACGGGTTCTCTAGTTACTGAACCGGATAGGATCTCCGGGTACCCAGCTTCCAGAACGTCCTGAAAGAACCGCACCGCATGACGCACCTTGACGCCGCCCTTCCGCTCCACACCTTGCCGCAGATGCTCCTGGACGTTGCCGCCGTCGAGCGCAATATCGGCATCAAAGAGGCCTGGACACGGGAACGCGGCATGGTGCTGGCCCCGCACATCAAGACCACCATGACGGGCGAGATTGTCCGCCGGCAGTTGCCCGGCTCCTGGGGCGTGACCGTGGCGACCACCGCGCAGGCCGCGCAGGCCATCGAGTGGGGTGCGACTAGGATCCTCATCGCGAACGAGGTGCTGTTCCGCGGCCACCTTGAGGAGTTGCGCGCCTGGCTGACAGCCTCGCCGGAGCTGGAGATCTACTGCCTGGCCGACTCGGCGGCGGGCGTCCAGGCCATGGCCGAGGTGTTCCAGGACTCGCCACGGCCGCTCAACGTACTGATCGACGTCGGGACCCCCGGCGGTCGCACCGGGATCCGCAGCGAGGCCGAAGCCGGGCCCCTGGCCGGGGAGATTCGTGCCGCCAGCGGGCTGCTGCTGGCCGGCGTCAGCGCCTACGAGGGTGTGGCACCGAACACCCGGACGGATGAAAACCTGGCCGGGATCGATTCGCATTGCCGCCTGGCCCGCGACATTTTCGATGAACTGCGCCCCACTTTCGAAGTGGAAGTGCCGGTCTTCAGCAACGGCGGCTCCGCGTTCCAGGACCGGGCAGCCGCGTTCCTGCCGCACAGCACCTCCGTCAACGTGCTTCGTTCAGGCTGCTACGTGGTTCACGACCATGGCACCTACCAGAGCGTCTCGCCGGTCCCCGGTCTCACCGCCGCGGCGGTGGTGCGGGCGCTGGTCATCTCCGCCCCGGAAGCCGGGCGCGTGGTCCTGAACGCGGGCAAGCGGGAGTTGGCGTACGACGCCGGCCTGCCGGTGATCGTCTCCCGGTTCCGTAACGGGGCCCTCCTGGCGGCCGGCGAAGGAGCCACGCTGACGCGCCTCTTCGACCACCACGCCATCGTGGACGATGCCGAAGGCCTGCAGGTCGGCGACGTCGTGGACCTGGGCATCTCCCACCCCTGCTCGCTGTTTGACCGCTGGCGCGAGGTAGTTGCAGTCAGCGATGACGCCGTCGAGACCTGGCGGCCAAGCTTCTAACCCGTGCGCGACGTCCCGAGCTGGCTTCTACCACTCACGTACGATGGTGGGATGGCCAACGATCAAGCCGAGGAGCGTGGGCGGTCATACCGGAAAGCCCCCGAACGACGAGCCCAGATTCTCTTGCGAGCTATAGAACTGTTCGCCGAACAGGGAGTCGGCTCCTCGTTGCGGGCGATTGGAGCTGCGATCGGCGTTTCGCATGCCGCGCTGCGATACTACTTTGCATCGCGCGATGAGCTCTTGGTCGCGGTTTACCGAGAACACGAAGGCATGGTTCACGAGCCGTCCGGCACGGCCGACGTCTCAGCCGTGGCCGTGATGGAAAAAAGCGCCGAACGAAACCGCACAATTCCTGGTCTGGTTGAGCTGTACGCGACGCTGACCACTGATGCGCTTCAGGAGCGCCATCACCCGGTCACACGGGACTTCATCGACGAGCGTTTTCGCCGGGTTCGGGCCGATCTAGCCGAAAGGGTCCGGGCCGGTCAGCGATCCGGATCCATAGCCGCGGACATCGATGCCGATGATGCCGCCGCGCTGGTCGCCGCCGCCTCCGATGGCTTACAACTGCAATGGCTCATCAGCCCGGACGACGTGGACGTGCACCGCTCGTTGGCAATCCTGGAACGGCTGTTGCCGCCTGCCGGGCCGGCCTTGACGCATTAGCTCGCGGCAGACGGGCCTCGATGGGCCTGACCTGCACCTTCCATGTCCGAGTATTCACATGCCCGTTCGGGGTTTCGGGGTCACCGTAGTAGTCGCCGAAAATCGGGCGGATATGGCTGGGGTAGGCTTCTGACCTGGGAATCTGTGGGCTTGTTTGGAGGTCGTTCTTGGCAACGCAGGTGTTCTCGGATGAAGAGCTGGATAAGCTTCGGGGATTCCCTGAGATCGGCAGGGACGAGTTGTTCAGGTTCTTCACTCCGACCCCGGCGGACGTCGCGTTCGTTGATCCCGGTCGGGGGCGTGGACCGGCTGACCGGCTTGGTTTGGCAGTAGCGTTGTGCACGTTGCCGTGGCTGGGTTTCGTGCCGGACAAGGTGTCTTCGGCCCCGCCGGTTGCGGTGGCCCGGTTGGCTGACCAGCTCGGCGTCGACCCGGACGAGTTACGGTCCTATGGGCGGCGGACGAAGACCCGGACCGAGCACCTGCGGCTGGTGGCCAAGTATCTGGGCTGGCGGCTGCCGGCGACGATGGAGCTGAAGGAACTGGACGAGTTCCTACTTGCCCGGGCGTTGGAGCACGACTCGCCAACGTTGCTTTTCCGGCTGGCGTGTGAGTACTTGATCTCCACCCGCGTGCTCCGACCCGGCCCGGTGACCGTGGTCGAGCGGGTCGCGCATGCTCGCGCGGAGGCGCAGCGGGAGACGTTCGACCGGCTTGCCCGCGAGTTTACCGAGGCCCGGTGCGCCGGGCTGGATGCACTTCTGGTTACCGACCCCGGGATCGGTATGACCCGGTTGCGGTGGCTGTCGACAGGCCCTGTCGAGGCGTCCCCGGCCGCGGTGAAGGCTGAGGTTGCCAAGCTGGAGTTCCTACGCGGCCTGGGTGCGGATACCCTCGACCTGTCGGTGCTCCCCGCCGAGCGGCGTCGGTTCCTGGCCACGGTCGGGCGCCGGTTGACCGCGCAGGCGCTGGAACGACGCGATCCACAGCGCCGCTACCCGATCCTGCTTACGATGCTGGCGCAGTCGGCGACAGATGTGCTCGACGAGGTAGTGCAACTGTTTGACCAGGCCATTTCAGCGCGGGAAAGCAAAGCCGAGCGAAAGATGCGCGACGCGCTTGCCGAACGGGGCAGGACCGGGGAAGACCGGCAGGCGCTGCTGGATGACCTTCTGGCCATCATCACCGATCCGGCCGTGCCTGATGAGCAGATCGGCGGGTTGATCCGTGGTGACCGGATTGGGTGGCCCCGCCTGCGATCGGCTATGGCACAGGCCGTCCCGCGGTTGCCGCGCGATCATGGGCACCTCACGGCTTTGGACGGCTCCTACGGGTATCTGCGGCAGTTCACCCCGCACGTCCTCGCCGCGGTGACGTTCGCCGGCGGCACCGCCGCGGCCGGGCTGCTCGATGCTGTGGAGATCCTGCGCGGACTCAACGCCACCGGAGCCCGCCGGGTCCCGGCCGACGCGCCGACCGGGTTCGTGCCCGCGCGGTGGCGCGGCTATCTGGAGACCGCAGCTACTTCCGGCAACACCAGCGACTACCGACACTACTGGGAGCTGTGCACACTGCTGGCACTGCGCGACGGTCTGCGCACCGGGGACGTGTTCGTGCCGGGTTCGCGTCGGTACTCCAACCCGGCTGCTTACCTGCTGACCCCGGAGAAATGGGGCCTGCAGCGCGCAGAGTTCTGCCAGCTGGTGGGTAAGCCCGCCGACCCCGCCCATGCGCTGGCGGACGCTGAGGACGAACTGAGCGAGGCGCTCGGAGAGCTTGAGGTGGTCCTGGCCGCCGGAGACGGACCAGTGCGCCTAGACGAGGACGGTGATCTGGTGATCTCGCCGCTGTCTGCGGAGGACATACCGGTCGAGGCGACGGCGTTGAAGCCGGAGCTGACCGAGATGTTGCCGTTCGCTCCGATCGTGTCGTTGCTGATCGAGCTGGACAAGCGCACCGGCTACCTTGACTGCTTCACCCACGCCGGGGGCAAACAAGCCCGCAGCCCGGAGTTGAAGCGGAACCTGATCGCGGTGCTGATCAGCCACTCCACCAACCTTGGACTCACACGGATGGCTGATGCGTGCGGGATCTCCTACGACGTGTTGGCCTGGACTGCAGAGTGGTACGTGCGGGAGGAGACGTTGCGCGCGGCGAACCTGGCGCTCATCGACTACCACCAACGGCTGCCGCTGGCCCCGGTGTTCGGCACCGGCACCTTGTCCTCATCGGACGGCCAGCGCTTCCCGACCCGCGGCAAGTCTGTGACTGCCAGGGCCCTGAGCAGGTATTTCGCGAACGAAGGGCTCTCAACGTACACGCACGTGACCGACCAGCACACCACCTATGGCACGAAGGTCATCGTCGCCACGAAACGCGAGGCCCATTACGTCCTCGACGAAATCCTGGGGAACGCGACCGATATTCCCATCACGGAGCACGCGACGGACACGCATGGGGTGACGCTGGTCAATTTCGCCCTGTTTGACCTGCTCGGGCTCCAGCTCTCGCCCCGCATCCGGGATCTGGGCAAGATCACCCTGACCCGCATGGGGTCCCGGGCGCAGGTCGAGGCAGACTACCCAAACGCCGGGTCGCTGCTGACACGCAAGCTGAACACCGAGCTGATCGCTGAGCACTACGACGACTTGCTCCGCGTGGCCGGGTCGCTGAAATTCGGCCACGCCACCGCGTCCTTGCTGGTCGGCAAGCTGTCCGCTTCAGGCAGGCAGAACGCGCTGGCGGCGGCGCTGAAGGAATACGGGGCGCTGCGCCGCACCATCTACGCCGCCCGCTACCTGGCAGACCCTGCCTACCGGCGCAAGATCTCCCGGCAGTTGAACAAGGGAGAGTCGCTGCACGCACTCAAACGAGACCTCCTCTACGCGCACGAAGGCGCGGTCCGTGCCCGGCACCTGGAGCAGCAGACAGAGCAGGCGTGGTGTCTGACCCTCGTCACAAACGCCGTGGTCGCATGGACCACGGAGTACTACGGTCTAGCCGTCGACTCGATGCGGACCGCGGGGCGGCGCATCGACGATGAGGTGCTGGCGCACATCTCCCCGGCGCACAGCGAGAACATCAACTTCTTCGGATCCATCGACGTAGACGTCGATGGTGAGCTGGCACAGCTCGGCCCCACAGGCTACCGGCCGCTGCGGGTGCGCGACACGTTATTCTGACGAGCCTGGCCTCATGGAGGACAGCTAGCCCAAAGACCCAAAAACACCTGCGGGAATTGTCCCGATGAGTGTTCTTGGGGGTTGAGTAGTATCCGTGCAGCCAGTAACGCTAAGGGTGCTTGACCTTGTTGGTTTTGATGTTGCGGTAGATGGTCATTGGTGTCACGGCGCAGGATTGGGCGATTTCGGCCATGGTGAATTGCCGTGCGTCGTACATGCGCTGAGCTTTGTTGATGAGCTCCGCGGTCATCTTCGGTTTGCGTCCGCCCTTGCGGCCCCTTGAGCGCGCGGCGGCGAGTCCGGCCTGGGTACGTTCTCGTATCAACGCGGCTTCGTATTCGGCCATCAGCGCGAACATGCCAAAGACGAGCTTTCCGTGCGCTGTGGTGGTGTCGACGATTCCGTTGGTCAGGGACTGCACCCCGATACCTCGTTCGTCCAAGGTGGTCACGATGTCGATGAGGTCATGTAGGTTCCGGCCGAGCCGGTCGATTTTCCAGACCACCAGGGTGTCTCCCGGATGCAGGTTGTCAAGGCACAGGATCCATTGGGGGCGGTCGGCCTTGGTCCCGGTCGCAGTGTCTTTGTAGATTCTCAGGCAACCCTCGGCGTTCAATGCGTCGAGCTGCAGCTGCGGATCCTGGTCAATGGTACTGACCCGGGCGTACCCGATTTTGTGTCCCATGGGCCGAGCCTAACAAAACCCATGGCCTGAACAGCGTTTAGTTAGTTTGATTGTGTTGTAGCTTTTGTGGTTGGTGGCGGCGGGTTTGAGGTTCACGCAGGGGGACGGTGCCGGGTCTATCGCAGACGTTCGTATGCGATAGACCCGGATGTAACCGGGACAAGCTAGATCCGGCCTAGCGCTATTACCGGCACGGATCCTACTCGCCCCCGACACCTCTTGGCCGCCGCCCCCAAAGTGCCCTTGCGTTCTATAAACGCAGGATTTCCCCAGTTTCAGCGCAGTTTTGAGTCAATCGATAGTAAGCGCTTCCTTCCTTTGACATGATCTCTCCTGTCTTGCGCACGCCAAGGTCGTTCTTTTGGGGGAAATTGTGGCTACCTTCCGTTTGTTCTGCACCCGGCTGATCGGATTCGCCGTCGTCCTGGTTGTCGCCATCACAGCAGTGAATCTATGGCCGGGCGCAGCACCAGCGGAGGCATCGTCCCTCCCGGGAAGTGCCGCGTCGTCGCAGTCGCTGCAGTCAGCCAACCTCGCTCATTCCCTTAACGCGTCACCGGCTGCTACCGCGAGACGAGCGCCTGCCGCGGCTCCAGTTTCTCAAGGAGTCTCCACCGGGGAGCTCGGAAGGCAGCGCGTGTCCACTCCTGCCGATGTCTCCCCGGTATCGGCTCGTCGGACCGGCCTTGCGGCATTATCTGTTCCGGCATCGATGTCTTCGGGCGGCTATTCGGTATCGCTTTCGATGACCGTCGGTCCCTATCTGCAGCTGACCGCGACGGCGAATCGAGACGTTTCGACCAAATACCTGCAGATTTTTGATACCTCTACCAATTACCTGGTGACTTGCCGCACAGGCACGACATGCAGCGTGATGGCCAACGCCGGAGCTCCGGATTCTTTCGTTGCAACCATCGCTGACAGTGAGACGGCGTACTACAGCCCGACAGGCAAACTTGCGATCTCCGACGTTCTCACACCGCCGGCGCGCACACTGACCCTAACCCAGTCAACCGCCCCCGACGGCACGAAGGCCCTCACAGCGGAAACGAATTACGCGGTTGGCGGCTCCAATTACCTTCAGATCTTCAACAAAGACCAGGGGTCCCTGGGCGTCAGCTGTCGCACCGGAACAACGTGCACCCTCCCCCAGGGGACCGGGTCCGGTTATACATATATTGCGACAATCGGCCCCGAGAATGCTTATTTCACGACCACCGGACAAGTGGCGGTTTCCGCCCCGTTCATCCCGCCGCCCTGGGCGGTGAGCATCAGTGTCAGCGGCCGGCTTGCGACAGCGACCAGCAATTACAAGGTGCAAGAGCTGGATTTCTATGATCTGACCACCGGTGGGTACATGAACGGCTGCTCAGGGGGTGTGACGACCTGCGTTGCGTATCTGCCGACCAACGGCGATCAGGTCGTTGCAGTCAACGGTAGCTTCAACATGACGTTTCCCCCGGGAACCCTGTATGCGGTGTCCAGCCCGGTGGCGTACTCGGGACCCGGCTGGCCTCATGAGACGAACGCGGGTTCCAACCCGGCTGAATTGAACCAGTGTTTCACCTGCAAGTCTGACCCGATCAATACGTTAACCGGAGAGTTCTTCGAAAACGTTACGGACACCTCAACGCCCGGGAGGGGGCCCGCTCTCGAGACCAGGCGGGCTTACTCTTCACAGGGAGCCCGGGTCGACAGTCCATTTGGTTACGGATGGTCCTTCAACTACGCCATGAACCTGGTCCCGGCGGCCTCGGGCGGTACCGTGGACGTCCACCAGGAAAACGGCTCCATGGTCACATTCACCGCCAACTCCGCCGGCGCTTACGCCGCGCCGTCCAGGGTCCTGGCCGGACTCACTCACAACGCTGACGGTTCGTGGACCTACACCCGCAAGGCCAAGGAAATTTTCGATTTCGACTCCAGCGGGCTGCTGACACGTATCCGGGATTTGAACGGTAACGCTGTCACGCTTTCCCGCGACGCTGCCGGGCACGTCCTCACCGCCACAGACGGCAGCGGCAGGCCGTGACCACCTACGGGTATGACACGGCCTACCGGCTCTCCACGGTCACCGATCCGAACGGCAAGACCACCACCAACGTCTATGACGCCGGGAACCGTGTCACCAAGCAGACCGACCGCAACGGCGGCGTGACAACCTTCGCATACGGGGCGGACAGAACCACTACGACGACCTCTCCGGCCGGGCGCGTGACCAAGGAAACTTACACCAATGGCATGCTCGCCACCGCTGTGAAAGGTGCAGGCACTCCTCAGGCCGCTACCTGGACCTACACCTACGACCCGGCCACCTTAGGCACCACCAAGGTCACCGACCCACTGAACCACGTCACCACATCAACTTACGACGCAAACGGCAACAAGCTCACCAGCACCGACCCAAATGGGCACACCACCACCATCACCTATGACAACCTCAACGACCCCACCTCGGTTACCGATCCCGCCGGCACGGTGACCACCCTCACCTACGACGCAATCGGCAACCCGCTCACCCGGGACTGCCCCGGCTTTTGTTGACTCGGGGTCTTAGGCCGCTGTGAGCGCGGTCCGGTTGATTGTTTCATATTCGATTGGCGTGAGTTTTCCCAGCCGTCTTTGCCGTCGCCGGCGGTGGTAGGTCCTTTCGATCCAGGTCGTGATGGC
>NZ_JBFTOG010000050.1:0-32536 GCF_056397865.1 Arthrobacter sp. 05L417 | reverse complement strand
GCGACAAGTTCTCCGGTTCCGGGGGCGGTGTAAAGGCGCCGGAGCCAGACCTTGAAGGTCCGGTTCGCGGGTTGGCCGGGACCGGCCTGGCCGTGGTTCCCGGTGAGGAGTGTGCGTGCCCAAGCGGCGGGGACGATGCCGTAGCCGGGGAGCCTGGCCGGTTCGCTCTCGCCTTGGAAGAGGGTGCGGTCGGTCATGACGAGCTGGACTTCAACCCCGCAAATACCGCCCGGGGTGCCGGTGGTGCGTTCGACCAGGGCATCGGCCATGATCTGGCCCCGGGTGCGGGTGTCCCCTGTATTGCGGAGGGTGTCTGCGTGCCGGGTCAGGGCCGCGTGCACGGCCACGCCCTGGGCGACGGGAAGCAGTGCGGTCAGGTAGGTCATGGTGTCAGGCGCGGGCCGCAGGCTCACGTGGCGTTCGGTGGCGGCGTGGCTGGCGCGCTGGGTCACGGAGCGGGGGTCCCGCCGGTACGCCGCGGCCCGGGCGGCGGAGATGATGGCCTTGTCCCCCACCCCGTCGAAGGTTCCGGTGTCGGCGGCGAGTTCCTCGTCCACCGCGCAGCGGTCCTCGGCGGACAGGCAGGCTGTTTCCTTCACCAGCAGCGTGGCGCGCCATTCGTTCATCTGTCCGGTGTCCAGGGCGGCGAGGGTGTGCGGCATTTCGGTGACGAGCGCCTTCGCCAAGCCGAACAGCCGTGATCCGCGGGCGGGGGATTCCCGCCGGGCCAACGCAATTTGAGCTCCGACCCCGCGGCCGTGTTCCTCGGCCGGCACACCTGCCGCCGCGTCGGCGCTGCGCTGGGCGGCATCGAACGCGACGGCGATCCGGGCCTGGGCAGCGGCGGCCGCGGACTTCAAATCCTCCAGGGCACGCAACTGGTTTATCAGTTCGGTGCTGTCGGGGCCTGGCCGGAGCGATCGCACGGCGTCGATCAGATCCTGCACCCGCAAGCCCGGCCCAGCGACACCGGGGACAGCCTCCGGGACCGTGCCGCCGGATGGCGCATCTGGTCCGATCAGCTGTGTTCCCCGGTTCCCGGCCATAACCACAGCATCGCAGAGGGGTCTGACATTAATAGGTCGATGGAGCCCGTCCAATCGAAAAACGATGAAGATCGGAAGAACTCTCAGTGATGACGTCGACGCTGTTGCCGTGCCGCGCGGGTCGTGGCGTTGAGCAGGAGGATCGATTTCGTCGCGATCGATACGACGAGGAGCGTAACGGCGGCGAGCACTCCAATGGTGATGGCCTGCCAGGCAGGCGGTTGGAGGAGGTGCAACCAGGTAATGGCGAGTGCAGCGACACTCGCCACGGGGAAGGTGAATGACCAGAACCCCAGCGAGAACGGCAGTGCGCCGTAGCGCGGCAAGAGCGTCGCCTGGATCAGCACCATCAGAACCGTGATCGCCGTCAACCCCTCGAACACAAGATCGGGCCGACCGCCTGAGATCGTGAGCCACGCCGCTGACGCAACGGCCGGGGGAGCCATCATGATCGCAAGTGTCGGGAGCAGTGGTGCCGGCATCGTTGGACGGCGCGCGAGGCGGAGGAAGAAGAACACGGAGATCACCAGCCAAAAGACGATGCCAACGGCGAAGCTCCCTATGGCGAGCCAGTCAAGCCCCGCCTGTGCCGCGGCGAGTGCACCGACTAAACCGGCTGCGCTGATGGGCAGGAAGTAGCCGCCATGAACGGATTCAAGCGGCAACTGCCCACGCATCCAGAAGCCCAGAATCCATGCGGCGAACGCGGCTGCGGCGGCCATGGAGATCAACGTCAGTACAGTTCCGGCCAGCGGAATCGTGTGGTGAAGGTTCGCTCCGAGCAGCATCGCGGCGATGGGAAGGATTGCCGCCAGCGGACCCTGGGCGAAGTGCGTGAGCTGATGAGAGAGCGGTTGGTCGGTGCGCTTGCCGCGATGCGTGTGTACTGCGACGGTCCAGATCCAGGAGATCCCGGCAACTAGCCAGAACGCTTGCCCGAGCTCGAACGGGAGCCCGAGCGCGGAAGCCGCCACGGACCAGACCTGGGCGAGGCCGGCCAGGCCCAGTGGGATGGCGAGCGTGTTCAGCGGGACGCGCGTGTGCAGGCCTGTTGCCGGGGTGGCGTGTGCCAGGGACTTTTGAATGGACAAGGAGTGCCTTCCTGAAAGGACAGCTGGATCCAGATGTGGCCGCAAAATTAGTTTTTGACCTTGAAGTACAATATCATGCGGGTTACTCTTTTTCCATGGGTAGACCGATGCAGTTCGAGGCCGCTGAGGCCGTCGATAGGGCGATGGATCTGTTCTGGCGTCAGGGGTACGCCGGAACGACGCCGCAGGAACTGGCCGGTGAACTGGGCATTGGCAAAGGCAGTCTCTACAACACGTTTGAGAGCAAGCACGCACTGTTCCTGCGTGCCCTCCGGCGCTATAGCCTGAAACGACTCGAGTACCTGGCCGAGCTGTTCTCAGCGCCCGGGCCGGTCCGGCCCCGTCTCAAAGGGGCCATGACTGTCCTTGCCGGCGTGGGCGAGCATCAGCGGGGATGCGTCATGGTCAATGCCGCGGCGGAGCTCGGCCCCGCGGACGTCGACGTGAATCGCATCGCGGACGAGCTCTTCACGCAGATCGAAGCCGTGTTTCGGCAAGCAATCGTGCAAGGACAAGAGTCCGGAGAGCTCGGTGTGGATCGGGATGCCGGCACTGCCGCCAGCCAACTGCTTGCCTCCGTGATCGGGCTAAGTGTGCTCGTCAAGACAGGCATGGCGTCGGAGAGATTCCGCGCCGTCGTCGACGGCATCGTCGACGGATTGTGACATCGCAAGGAATCCACGATCAGACGTGAGCAGGCGCGTGCCGGTTATACGGATGTTGTGAACAGTTCGATGCCGGACGCGACTGCGACTTCTCGGTACGCGTTTGCCAGGTCATCCAGGCTCGCGTGTCTGTTTAGGCCGCTCGGGTTCGGGACCACCCAGACGGGGATGCCGCCGAGATGGTCCAGCTGACGTCCGACCGTTGCCTGGGGCCGGGCGAAGGCAACCCGGTAGGCGGTGATTCCCAATACCGCCACCACTGCCGGAGCGATGCGTTCGACGCGCTCTGAGAGTGCTTCGGCTCCAGCGACGAGCTGCTCTGCGGTGAGTTCGTCCGCGCGCGCCGACGCTCCCGCGACCAGAGACGTGATGCCGAGGCCACGCTCACGCAGATGCGCGAGGTCTTCGGGGCGGAAGCCCGCCGAAGCATCTATCCGCCGATCGACGATGCCCGCCCGGTAGAGAGCAGGATAGAAGCGGTTGCTCCCGCCGCCGAAATGCGCCTGCACCGCGACGGCGCGCAAGCCGGGATTTATGCCGACGAACAAAAGCCGTGTGTGGTCCCCGAGTAGGTCCGGCAGGCTCCCGTCTCGGAACGAATCAAGGACAGACCGACTAAATCCCATCACTCCACCTTCGGGCTTCCGGAAGCGGAGGGCTACCGGTGTTTCACAATGCGAGTACGGGGCTGTTTTCACCAAAAACCCCGACGGCGGGGTGCCGCTTCCCGTGGAAGCCGCACCCCGCCGTCGGGATCGTTTAGTCGCGCCCGTTAGGGGCGGAGAGAAACTAAGCCGAGACGAGGTTGTGCCAGTCGGCCACGAGGGGCAGGTTGTGCGCCTCGGAAACCGAGCGGTGCGTGACCTTGCCGGCAGCGATGTTGAGGCCCGCGGCGAGGGCGGGGTCGCGGTCGAATGCGGCCTTGACGCCCAGGTTGGCCAGTGCCACTGCGTAGCGCAGGGTGACGTTGGTCAGTGCGTAGGTGGAGGTGTTCGGAACGGCGCCCGGCATGTTGGCGACGCAGTAGAAGATCGTGTTGTGGACCTTGTACGTGGGTTCCTGGTGCGTGGTGGGGTGGGTGTCCTCGAAGCAGCCGCCCTGGTCCACTGCGATGTCCACCAGCACGGAGCCGGGCTTCATGCGGGAAACCAGTTCATTGGTGACCAGCTTGGGGGCCTTGGCGCCCGGGATCAGCACGGAACCGATGACGAGGTCGGCGTCGACCACTGACTTCTCGATCTCGTAGGCGTTGGAAGCGACCGTCTTCAGGCGGCCCTGGTAGATGGCATCCAGCTCGCGGAGGCGGTTGATGTTGATGTCCATGATGGTGACGTCGGCACCCAGGCCCAGGGCCATGGCGGCAGCGTTGGTACCGGCAACACCGGCGCCGAGGACAACAACCTTGGCCGGGCGGACACCCGGGACGCCGCCCAGCAGCACACCCTTGCCGCCGGCCGGAGCCATGAGGGAGGAAGCGCCGACGACGACCGACAGGCGGCCGGCGACCTCGGACATCGGTGCCAAGAGGGGCAGCGCGCGGCCGTCCTGGACGGTTTCGTAAGCGATCGCCGTGACGCCGGAGTTGATGAGTTCCTGGGTCAGCTCGGGCTCGGCGGCCAAATGGAGGTAGGTGAAGAGGATCAGGCCCTTGCGGAAGCGGTGGTACTCGGCCTTGATCGGTTCCTTGACCTTCATGACCATGTCAGCGCGTGCCCAGACGTCGTCGGCTTCGGCCACGATCTCAGCGCCCGCAACCGCGTATTCCTCGTCCGTGATACCGGAGCCCAGGCCTGCGCCCCGTTCCACCAGAACGGTGTGGCCGTGGGTGCGGAACTCGTGAACGCCTGCGGCCGTGATGGCAACGCGGAATTCGTTATTCTTGATCTCTTTGGGGACACCGATGATCATTTTGGGCTCCATGTTCGAAAGGCTCCAACGGCCTTTTTCTCTGCGGGGGACTGTGATTCCAGAATAAATCCGCTGTGAGCCAGGCGACAGGAAAGGTGATCGCAGCCGTCGCTGACTTCCCCGGAATTCCGGGGTTTTTGCGGCCCGCGACTCGACATTTGTCGATACTGAGAGCGTCAGGTGTCGCCTGATGTTCGTCGGGCAAAGTAGTGTTTTCTCCATGCAGCAGGACGTGGAGAAGATCGTCGAGGACGTCGCACTCAAATTGGGCCGCGGCCTCTCCCTGGAAGACCTCGACGGCGTGCTGCTCGCCTACAGTTCCAACCAGTCCCACGCCGACCGTGTGCGCGTGAATTTCCTCCTGAGCAAGCGTGTCCCGGTGGACGTCAGCGCGTGGCAGCTCTCGCACGGCATCGCTACCGCGGTGCGTCCCGTCGTCGTGCCCGCCAATGAGGAACTCGGGATGGTGGGACGCGTCTGCGTCCCGCTGCTGGTGCGCGGATTCCGCGTCGGGTACCTCTGGGTCCAGCAGGACCTTGACGAGCAGACCGCGACGGCGATACTCGCCGAGCTGCCGGGCGTCCGGGACGAGTTGGACCTCCTCGCGGGGTTGCTGCTCGATTCCAATACGGCCGAATCGGAGTTCCGGCGCCGCCGTGAGCAGGAATTCCTCGCTGCATGCCAGGGCGAATCCAATGCAGGGGCGGCCGTGGCGGGATGGAAAGAGATCCAAGGCCGGGGACCTTGGCAGCTGGTGACCGTGCTCGATGCTGACGACAGTGGCGGCGTTTCCGATCCGATCGCGGCGACCCTGACACACCGTTCCGCCGCACTGCAGGCTACTATCGGGGTCGATTCCGTGCTTTTCAGCGCCGGCACCGAGACGCACTCGGTCCTGTTGTTCCGCGAAACCGGCGGACGGGCAGAACATGCCCAGGTCCTCGTCCACTATCAGCTGGAACTCGCCAAGCGCGCCGGCCGGAAGGTGGACCGCGTCATTCTGGGCATCAGCGAGCCGTTTTCAGTCATCCGCCAACTGGGTCGGGCGTACCGGCAATCGAAGCTCGCCGCCCAGGCTGCCGCCGTCGATCCTCCACTCGGCGAGCTCGTGGACAGCCGCTCGGCCGGGATCTACCAGTTGTTCGAACGGCTACAAGCGCCCGGCGGTTGGGACGATTCGGGCTCGGCACATTTCCAGGAGATCGAGGACGCCGACCGCAACGGCGAGCTGCTCCCCGTGCTCGAACTGCTCTACGACAGTGACGGCTCCGTGCAGGACGTGGCCGCGAAGCTCCACCTGCACCGCAGCAGCATCTACAACCGGCTGGCCAGGGTCCGCCAGCTCATCGGAGCAGATCCGCTGAATGGCGCCATCCGGCTCGAACTCCACGCAACGCTCAAAGCGCGGCGCTGGGCAGGGCGTCCACGGATTTGACCCCCCTGGTACCGGAAGCCGCGCTGGCTTACTTGTTGAACTGCCTCAACTGAAGGCTGCAGCGCCAGCGGTCCGGGCGGTGCTGAATCATCTGCGTCCGGGTGTTCCGGCAGCATCGTCCGTGCCACTCGACGGCAAATGTTCGATGCCCTCCCATCCTCACTGCAGTGCCTTGGTTGCTGCGTCCAGAATCGACCCAAGATCAACGCCCGGTTGGGTAGGCGGTGGCGTAGGTGTGGGGCTGGCCGGGGTCCGTGGCTTCCAAGAACCTGTAGGCCCGGGCGTCGGAGACGCTGGATCCGTCGGATCCGGTGTCGGGGTTGGGTTAGCGGGTCCGGTCGGACCCGGGCTGGGAGCCGGCGCAGGCTGGGCCGGAACCGGAACGGAAGGAACAGGCACCGGGCCGAGGCTTGGGGGCAGGGCCGACGGGATTGCGCCAGGAACCTGGACTGAGATCGATGGTGCGAAGGCACCCGAGGGTCCGACGGCGGCGGATCCTTGCGGCGAATGTTGCGCCGGGTCCGCGGCGGTCTGGCCGGCCTTGGCGCTAGGGGTAGCTGCCGAAGGTGATGCTGCACCGCTGGGGGAAGTGCTTGCCGTCGTGGAAGGAGCGCCGGATTGTGTTGAGCTTTGGCTGTCCGCGCTTGTAGTGTCCTGGGTCTGTGTTTCCTGGCCAAAGAAGGGCAACTCAAGAGCCTGGCTAACGGAAGCCGCGGCCAACAAGATGCCTAGGGCGCCGGTCACTACCGCCATTCGGTTGCTCATCGTCCTGACGGCGGCGGCCTTCTTGAGGACGGCGTGTGGTTCGCGGCTGAATGACGAACCAGTAAAGGTCGCCGGACCGGCGCCGGCACGGGGCGCCGCCGGGGGTGCCGTTGTGCCTGCATTCTCGGCTTCGGCGGGTTCAGCTGCCGCAGGAGCCAAGGTTGGGGCAGGCACTGTTGGAATGGCCGCGGTGGCGGGCTCTGCTGCCGCAGGAGCCACGGTTGGGGCAGGCACTGTCGGAATGGCCGCGGTGGCGGGCTCCGCTGTCGCGGGAGCCAGTGTCGGAACGGCCACGGTCGGTATGGCCGCGGTTTCACTGGCTTGGGAAGCCCGCCTTCGTTCGGCCGCCCGGGCGGCCGCGCGCGTGGTGGGCGCCGCCGTCGTGGTGGTTGCCGCGGGGGTGGGCGCCGCCGTCGAACTCAAAGGTTCGGAAGCCGGTGCAGCGATGAACGGTCCACTGTCATTGGCCCGACGGCGTCCGGTTGCTTTGGTGCGCTCGCGTGCCACTTGGGCACGGCGAGGCTGATCCATGGTTGGGGACATGGTGATTGCCTCTCAACGCCTTCGAGGTTAGCTGTCGGGTTCGGACGAGGCCGTCCGGCCGCGCGTGGCGGCTTCACCCCGAGGGCCTGTGGAGAAGTAGTAGGCCCGGAGACTCTGGGTCCCCCGTCTCTGCCGCGGGTCTGGCGGATTCCGGGTTGCGGCAGAGCTCGGCGTCAACCTGGAAGCGGCCCAGTTGGGGATTGGGTCGCCCCTCGACCGTACAACAGCCGGCAAGCAATGTCACATTTGAATAACGGGCGGAGCGGCCTGTTTTTGCCGGGCCTGCGCCGCGATGAGTCCGGCGACGTGGGCGGCGTCGCGGCCGACCCCGCCCACGAGGCCAGAGGTCAACCCGTATTGGAAGGGCATGCCCACAAAGAACAGTCCTGGCAGTTGTTCGACGGCGCCCCGGCAGGTGAGCGGCCAGCCGTCCTCATCCGCGGGAAGTCCTTGGATCCAGCCGAAGTCCGGTTGGTAACCGGTAGCCCAGATTACGGTGGAGACCCGGAACGTCCTGCCGTCATCAGCTTGGGGTTGGCCCTCGCGGGCGCCCGCCAGGCGTGGCAGGCGGGTGACTCCTGCGGCGTCGAGTTCTCGCGTGGAGGTCCGGATCAGCGGCGCGCCGTGCTTGGTGAACCCGACCGCGACTTTGCGGCCGATAGGGGTGGACCTGTTCAGCACCTTGTGGATGAAGAGCCACCAAAGCCCGCCGGCGTATCGCGTCACCGGGCCCGGGATGTGGAACGGAGGGGTTCCGGCAATGTAGGTGCGGTGCGTGGGTGCGAGCTCCAAGGCGATTTCGACGCCGGAGGTGCCGGAGCCGACCACCAGGACATCTCCGGGCGGAACTGAGTCCGGGTTGGCGTATTCAGCTCCGTGCAGTTGGTGGATGCCGGGATCCAGATCCTTGGCGAAAGCCGGGATCCTTGGTTGCGTGTTCGGGCCCGTGGCAACAACAACGTTCCTGGCCAGGATCGACCCGGAGCTCGACTGTATCCGGAACCGGCCGTCCTCCCGCTCGATGCCAACGACATGGGCACCATGGCGTACCGGGAGCTCCCATTTCCTTGCGTAGTCCTCAAGGTATTCGGCCATGGCGTCTTTGCCGGGAAAGCTGCCTCGGGCGGCGGGAAATGGCAGGCCGGGAAGGGAATCGTGCTGCGCCGGGGTGAAGAGCCGCAAGGAATCCCAGCGGTTCCGCCACGCGTCGCCAATACGCTCCTGCGAGTCCAGGATGAGGATGTCTTGCCCGTGTTTCTTCAGGTGGAATCCAGTGGCGAGCCCTGCCTGTCCGGCGCCCACAACTACGGTGTTCACTGCCTCATTGCTATCCATCGCGAAGCCTCCTGAGGTGTTCGAGATCATTAGAATAGCATTCCAGTCACTGGAATGCTATTCTTTTCCCGTGGAAATCCGGCACAATGACAGGCGGTTAGCTCAAGCCGCCGCAACCAAGGCTGCCGTGGTGGAGGCCGCCCGCGAGCTGTTTCTGAGCAGGGGATACGTGGCTACCACCATCGGGGCTGTTGCCGAGCAAGCCGGTGTGGCTATCCAGACCATCTACAACTCCGTGGGCAACAAGGCCGCGTTACTCTCGGCCGTGGTTGACGCGACGGCCGCGGGTCCGGATGCCCCACGCTCCGTCCCGGAGACCATGCGCGAGCGGACTGCCGCAGCCCCCGACGCCGGGGCGGTCCTGGCGTTGTTGGCCGACTGGTTCGCAGAGGTGCACCCGCGAAGCAGCCAATTGTTCAGCGTCATGAGGCAGGCCTCCGCCGTCGACGCCGAAGCGGCAAAAGTGGAGCGCGACCGGGCCGAACTCCGGCTGAGGAACTATGCGGAAGCGGCGGCTGCGCTCAGGCGGCGCGGGGCATTGACCTCCGGCATGAGCGACGAGCAAGCCGCTGCCGTGATTTGGTCGGTGGGTCACCCGGACACCTACCGATCACTCGTGCTGGATTTCGCTTGGGGATTGGACCGCTACCGGGATTGGGTCCACGCGGCGCTCAAGGCCGCCCTCGCGTAGCTTTCTACGTGTTGCTTTGCTCTTCTGCCGCGGCCGTCTTCTTCTGGGTTTCCAGCCACGCCATGATGTCCGCGAGCCTGATGCGGCGATGCGTGCCGCGGTATTCCACCGGGATTTCGCCACGGTCGGTCATGTTCCGCAGGTAGGTGTGCGAGATTCCCGCGAGTTCGGCCGCCCGCGACGTCGTGAGCATTTCCTCGACGCTGCTGACGGTCACCGCTTCGCCCCGGCCCAGCCTGCCGAGGAGGTCGACGACGGCGTCCCTCGCCTCATCCGGCAGCCGATGGACCGTGCCGTCCACGAAAACCGTGATGTCGTTGCTGTCCTTGAGTGAGCGTGCCAGGTTCCGGGCGTCGTCCGCGGGCAAGCCAGGCGTAACGCGGGGAGCTATCAATGCCATGGCAGAAGCCTAGCGGCGCCCAAGGCTGTGCGGTTACGCCCTCGTGTTAGATTCACGCCTATGGTCAACTACCCCGCCAATCCGGATCCAGCTCCCGCCGTGGCCGCGGCAATCGATCTACTGGTGCGGCAAGGCTACGACGCGACCTCCGTGGACGACCTCGCCGATGCCGCGGGGATCAGCCGGAGCACGTTTTTCCGCAAGTTCGGTTCCAAAGAGGACATTGTTTTCGCTGATCACGACCGGATTCTCGGGCGGGTCCAGGAGTCGCTTTCGGGAACGACGGCGGATCCGTTACGTGCCGTCGTGGACGCGGCGCTCATGGTCTTTAGCCACCATGTGGGCAACCGGAGGACTTCCCTGGCCCGCTACGAACTTCTGCATCAAGTGCCGGCCCTTCGTGATCGTGAACTTGTGATGACACATCGCTATCAACGGGCTTTCCGGAATCATCTCCTATCTGTGCTGCCCGAAGGCGAAAGCCGGGAGGTCACGGCGGTGGCCTTTGCCGCATCGGTAGTCGCCCTGCACAACAGCGTCCTGCGCCAATGGCTGCGGGCGGTTTCTGCGGGCGAACGCGTCACGGGTGCCGGGGATGAGGCGCGTGCTTGGCGCGATGCGCGGGAAGCTGAAGCCGAAGAACTGGCCGCCAGGCTCGGGAACGAATTGGGCGCATTGGCGGACACGTTCGCCCGTGTTTCAACCGGCGAGGCGGGTAGCGACGCAGCCGGTGCCGCGTCCGCGCCAGGCGGCCGGCCCGCCGTCGTGGTTGCCGTCCTCGATCCTGCAGCGGGTACGGAACGGATCCTTCAAGCAGTCCGGGACGCCCTGGCTTAGTTCATCCAGCAGAACCCCCCGCTGGTACTGCGTTCCTTGACATGAAACTGAGTGTCAGCGCATGCTGGGAGTCGCAGATCGAAACCCCAGAGCGAGGATTCCCCCATGACGACGACGTCCAATAGCACCTCCGAAGAACTGGATGCCTTGTTTCCGGCTGGGACTGTTTTCCCGGCTGGCACCATGGAGCCCGAGTATGTCCTCAACGAATCGCTGGACCCGGACCCGGCCTCCGTTTTCAAGGACATCAGCGGCGAAGACCGCGCCTACTGGGACCGTGCGCGGACCTTTGTCCAGGACGAGGTGCTCCCGGTCATCGCGGGGTACTGGGAGCGCGCGGAGTATCCGCTGCACTTGGTGAAGCGTCTCGGTGAACTTGACCTCCTGCGCGACGGAATCAACATCGACGGGTTCCCTGCCATGAGCAAAACCGCCGCCGGGCTGGTCACCATGGAACTGAGCCGCGGCGACGGGTCCATCGGCACGGTGGTCGCGGTCCAGGGTGGTTTGGCCCTTCGATCCGTGGCCGAATGCGGTTCCCCGGAACAGCAGGCCCGCTGGCTTCCCGCGCTTTCCCGGGCCGAGGAATTCGGTGCCTTCGCGTTGACCGAGCCCGCGCACGGCTCCGACTCGGTGGGACTCGAGACAACTGCGACGGCCGTCGAGGGCGGGTATGTGCTCAACGGTGAAAAGAAGTGGATCGGCAACGGCTCGATCGGCGGGCTGACCGTCGTCTGGGCCCGCGGCGACGACGGGCAAGTCCACGGATACCTCGTCCCGCAGGATTCCCCCGGATACTCTGCCACGACCATCGAAGGCAAGCTCTCACTCCGGGCCATTTGGCAGGCACATATCCGCCTTGAGAATGTCTTCATCCCGGCGGAAAACGTGCTCCCGGGTGCCCGGAGTTTCAAGGACACGGCCCGGGTGCTCTTGGCGACCCGGCTGGGAGTGGCCTGGTCCGCCGTCGGGCATGCCACTGCCTGCTACGAAACCGCGGTGCAGTACGCTGCCCAACGCCGGCAGTTCGGCCGCCCGCTGGCCGCTTCGCAGATTGTGCAGGAGCGACTTACCCGGATGCATTCGGAGCTCGCCACCATGCAGCTCATGGTCATGCAGATGACCAAGCTGGACGAAGAGGGCGTGCTGACTCCCGCTCAGGCGGCGCTCGCGAAGTTCACATGCACCCGGACTGCCCGCAGCATCGCCTCGAACGCGCGCGACCTGCTCGGGGGCAATGGGATCTTGTTGGCCAACCGCGTGGCCCGGCACTTCGCCGACATAGAGGGCATCCATACCTATGAAGGCACAGAGACCGTGCAGGCGTTGATTATCGGACGCTCGATCACGGGCATCTCAGCCTTCGCCTAAAGCGGTATCCCCCGCCCCCGGCGCGGCCCCCCAGACGCTCGCTCAGATATGAGCCCAAAATCCCGGACGCTCGCTCAGATATGAGCGCAATCGACGTAACGCTCGCTCGCTAATCAACGGTGAGCGAGCGTCTGGCGGGAAGCCACCGTATGTGAGCGAGCGTTCGACGGGAGGCCGCCATGTGTGAGCGAGCGTTGGGCGGGAAGCCACCATATGTGAGCGAGCGTTGGGCGGGAAGCCACCATATGTGAGCGAGCGTCGGGTGGGAGGTGCCTACTCCGCGTCGAGGTCTGTTTCCAGCAGCGTCACCAGGGAATCGAGGGCAGCGTCGGCGCCGTCGCCATCTGCACGAAGCACGACGACGTCGCCCTTCGCCGCGCCGAGCGTCATGAGCGAAAGGATGCTGGCGGCGTCGAGCGCGTCGTCGGCAGGCGAACCGGCCATCGCGATGGTCACTTCAACCGGGGATTCCCCCGCGGCTTCGGCAAAAATCGCCGCCGGACGGGCGTGCAGTCCGGAGCGGCTGGCGATGGTGGCGGTGCGTTCGGGCATGGTTTCTCCTTGTGTTCAGGTAGGGGGCAGTACGGCTGGGCTCAGAGCCCGAGTTCCTCGAGGATCGGCAGTTTGGCGCGGACCCAGGCCTTCGCATCAAGCGCATCGGGTGCGCTGAGCGCCAGCCGGGCGAGCTCCTGCGCCTGTTCCAACGTCACCGTTTTGAGCACGGTTCCGACGGCGGCCAGCGAGCGGGCGGTCATGGACAGTGTGGACACGCCCAGGCCAACGAGTACGACGGCGAGGGCCGGGTCCGCGGCAGCTTCACCGCAGACGCCAACGGGTTTGCCGCTGCCTTCTTCCGCCGAGCCCGCCACTGTCAGCTGGACGAGGCGCAGGACGGCTGGCTGCCACGGGGTGTTGAGTTCGGCGAGGGGCCCGAGTTGCCGGTCGGCGGCCATGGCGTACTGGGTGAGGTCGTTGGTGCCGAGGGACGCGAAGCCCACGTGGCGCAGGACCGACGCCGAGGTCAATGCTGCCGAGGGAACTTCCACCATCACGCCGGGTGTCTTGATGCCCGCGGCATCGCACATCGACGCGAAATGGGCAGCCTCGGCCGCAGTCGAGATCATGGGTGCCATGACCCACACCTCGGCTTCTGTTTCGTCGGCCGCTATGGCGATGGCCTCGAGCTGGCGGTCCAAAACACCGGGTGTCGTGAAGTCGGTGCGGTAGCCGCGCACGCCGAGGGCCGGGTTGGGTTCGGTGGCGTCGGTGAGGAAGGGAAGGGGCTTGTCGGCGCCTGCATCGAGGGTCCGGAGCACTACTTTCTTGCCCGGGAAAGCGTCGAACACGCCCCTGTACGCGGCGGCCTGTTCAAGCACGGTCGGTTCGGTGTCGCGTTCCAGGAAGCAGAATTCGGTGCGGAAAAGGCCCACGCCCTGCGCGCCAAGCGCAGCGGCCGCGGCAGCGTCCTTGGCGCCGCCGACGTTGGCGAGGAGGGGCACCAAGTGGCCGTCCGCCGTCGTGCCGTTGCCGTCAAAAACCGCCAGGGTGGCGGCATTTTCGACCCATGCGAGGGCGGCCGCGCGCTGTTCTTCGCTGGGTTCGAGGGAGAGTGAGCCGGCTGCGCCGTCCACAAAGACTTCTGCGCCGTCAGGAATTTCGTCCACTCCGCGGGCCGCGACGACGGCGGGCAGGCCGAGCGAGCGCGCGATGATCGCCGTGTGGGACTGCGGTCCGCCGCCCGAGGTGACCAGTGCTGTCACGACGGCGGGGTCCAGCGTTGCGGTGTCGGCCGGAGCGAGGTCTTCGGCCACCAGGATGAACGGAGTGTCCGACGCCGGGATCCCCGGGGCGGGGACTCCGCGAAGTTCGGCGACGATCCGCGCGCGGACGTCCAGGACGTCGGTGGCGCGCTCGGCCATGTATCCGCCCAGGTTGTGGAGCATTTCGGACACGGAGGCGCCGGCTTCCCAGATGGCGCGTTCGGCGGAGCTGCCGTTGTTGTTGATGAGCTTGGTGGCCGACTTCAGGAGCATGGTGTCCTTGGCCATGAGGGCGGTGGCTTCCAGCACCGCCTTGCCGTCGCCACTGGCCTTGTCCGCGCGCGCTTTGAGTTCGTCGTGGACCGACTGGGCCGCCGCTTTTAGGCCGGCGACGGCGTCTTCCGCGGTGGTCGATGCGGCTAGCTGCTCTCCCGACGGCGGTTCGCTGACTGGTTTGGGCATCTGACGGATAGTGCCAATGACGCGGCCCGGGCTGACGCCTACTCCTTGGAAATTCTGCACTGAAATCCTCTGTTCCTGCTCTCGGATCGGACCCGGCGGCTGCGGCGCCTCGGGATCCGAAAAAATCTCCTGTGACTCACTTCATATAGCGTTGCTATAGGTGCTAGGGTAGCGGCTATGAGTTTCGATGACCAGCTTCCGCCCAAAACTCGGCTGCTCCGTGCAGCTGCCGAGTTGCTGGCGAATTCGGATGGGTCGCCGGTCTCTACGCGCCAAATCACCAAACTTGCCGGCGTCACGGCGCCCACGCTTTACCACCACTTCGGCGACAAGGAGGGGCTGTTCGACGCCGTCGTTGCAGCCGGCTTCGAGGAGTATGTGGCGGGAGAGCGGGACTTCGCTCCCTCTGGGGTTCCCCTGGAGGACGTCCGCCGGATGTGGGACAACCACGTCCAGTTCGGACTTACCCAACCGCACCTTTACCTGGTGATGTTCGGCAACATCCGTCCGGAAAGCAGGCCGGCCATCGTGGCTGATGCCGAGTCGCTTCTGGAGGAGATGCTGAGCAAGGCGGCCATTGCCGGGCAGATCAACGTACCCCCGCGTGAGGCGGCCAGAAGCATCCTGGCGGCCAACGTTGGCGTCACGCTCATGCTCATTGCAGAGCCCCTGGAAGACCGGAACCTCGAACTTTCCACCATGACCCGGGATTCCATGATTTTCGCCGTGTCCACGGAAACAGCCCGTGGCGCCGCAGCAGACGACTCCGGCAAGTCGTCCGTTGTTGTTGCGGCAATCGCGCTGAATGCGGCACTCCAAGCCTCGCATTCAGACCAGCTATCCAGTTCGGAACTGAAGCTCTTTCTTGAATGGCTTCACCGAATCTCCAGCAGCTCCTAGAGCTGTCCTCTTTCGATAGATATCGACTGATTCCGCATTGATGCGGGACTCACGTTAGGAATTCACACAATGGCAACAGCGTCAGTTGCGAAACAGCGCACCAGCGTGCGCGTTGGTGTCCAAAAGTTCGGAACGTTCCTCTCGGGCATGATCATGCCCAACATCGGGGCCTTTATTGCATGGGGCATCATCACCGCCCTGTTCATCAAGACCGGTTGGCTGCCCGTCCCCGAACTGGGCGGCTTCGGCAACAACGCCGCCGGTACACCGAACGTGGGCCTTGTCGGCCCAATGATCACCTATCTGCTGCCGCTCCTGATTGCATACACCGGCGGCAAGATGGTCTACGACGTCCGCGGCGGCGTGGTTGGTGCTATTGGTACCATGGGCGTGATCGTTGGTGCCGGTATTCCGATGTTTATCGGTGCAATGATCATGGGCCCACTCGGTGGCTGGACGATGAAGAAGATCGACTCCATCTGGGATGGCAAGATCCGTCCGGGCTTCGAGATGCTGGTGAACAACTTCTCCGCAGGTATCTGGGGGCTTTGCTCGCCATGCTCGGCTTCTTCGGTATTTCTCCCCTGGTCCAGGCCTTCAGTACGGCCGCGGGCAATTTCGTCCAGTTCCTGGTCCACAACGGACTCCTTCCGCTTACCAGCATCTTCATCGAGCCCGCCAAGGTCCTCTTCCTGAACAACGCAATCAACCACGGGGTACTGACGCCGTTGGGGATCCAGCAGTCGCTCGACCAAGGTAAGTCCATCTTGTTCCTGCTTGAAGCCAACCCCGGTCCGGGAGCCGGAATTCTTCTCGCGTACATCTTCTTCGGACGCGGGGCGGCGAAGGCCTCGGCACCCGGCGCTTTGATCATCCAGTTCCTTGGCGGCATCCACGAGATCTACTTCCCGTATGTCCTGATGCGCCCGCTGCTGATCCTCGGAGCTATCGCTGGAGGCATGACAGGCATTGCGACGCTCGCAGTCACCAACTCCGGCCTCGTGGCTCCCGCAGCCCCGGGATCCATCTTCGCAGTCATTGCCCAGACCTCCCGGGATAGCTATGTGGGCGTCATTTTGTCGGTCGTCTTGGCGGCGACGGTGTCGTTCCTCGTCTCCTCGCTGATTCTCCGCACCACGCATCACAGCGACGAGGTTGACCTTGGTGCAGCCACCTCCAAGATGGAAGAAATGAAAGGCAAGAAGAGTTCCGTTTCCTCCGCCCTCTTGGGTGCCGGTGGCGGAACCGCCGTCCTGACCCGTCCTATCCAGAACATCGTGTTCGCGTGCGACGCCGGCATGGGCTCCAGTGCCATGGGTGCTTCGGTGCTGCGCAACAAGATCAAGGCAGCCGGTTTCCCGGACGTCAAGGTCACAAATGCAGCCATTGCCAACCTCAGCGACACCTACGACGTCGTGGTCACGCACCAGGACCTGACCGAACGCGCACGGCCTGTCACAGCCAGCGCCGTGCACGTCTCCGTGGACAACTTCATGAACAGTCCCCGGTACGAGGAGATCGTGGAACTGGTCAAGAGCAGCAACGCCGGATCCGGCGCTGAGGGCTCGACGGCGGTTGCCGAACCGGCCGCCGGTGCCCAGCCGGCCGCCGTCGGGGGCAAGGATGTCCTGCTCGCCGAAAGCGTGATCCTCAACGGCACCGCCACGGACCGTGACTCGGCCATCGACGAAGCAGGCAAGCTCCTGCTGGACCGCGGTTCCGTAGACATGGGCTACATCCACGCCATGCATGAGCGCGAGGAATCCGTGTCCACGTACATGGGCAGCTTCCTGGCCATCCCGCACGGCACCAACGCTGCCAAGGACCACATCCGGCACTCCGGTGTGTCGATCGTCCGCTACCCCGAGGGCATCGACTGGGGAGGCAAGCAGGTCAAGTTCGTGGTCGGCGTCGCCGGTATCAACAACGAGCACCTCCACATCCTGTCCTCCATTGCCAAGATCTTCACGGACAAGGCGCAAGTGGCCCAGCTCGAGCAGGCCACCTCGGTGCAGGAAGTGCTGGATCTGTTCGGAAAGGTCAACGCATAGTGAAGGCAGTCCATTTTGGGGCAGGGAACATCGGACGAGGGTTCGTCGGTTTGCTGCTGCACGAGGCCGGATATGAGGTGGTCTTCGCGGATGTCGCAGATGCCTTGATCAGCCAGCTCGCCTCCGTGTCCTCCTACGAGGTCCACGAGGTCGGCGAAAACGCGGCAGTCAAGACCGTGTCCGGTTTCCGGGCCCTGAATTCGGGCACCGAAGAGGTTGCCGTCGTCGCGGAAATCGCGACGGCGGACCTCGTCACCACGGCGGTGGGGCCGCACATCCTCAAGTTCGTGGCACCCGTGATAGCGCGGGGCCTCGCCGGCCGCTCGCCGTCGTTGGCTCCGCTCCAGGTCATGGCCTGCGAGAACGCGATCAACGCCACGGACCTCCTGCGTTCCGAAGTGGAAGCGGCGTGGGACGGTGCCGCGGGCGATCTTTCCTCCGTTGCTGTTTTTGCGAATACCGCGGTGGACAGAATTGTCCCCAACCAGGCGCCGGGCCAAGGCCTGGACGTCACTGTGGAGACCTTCTACGAGTGGGTCATCGACCGGACGCCGTTCGCGGGTGAGGCGCCGGTCATCCCCGGCGCGACCTTCGTGGACGAGCTCGGTCCGTATATCGAACGGAAGCTCTTCACGGTCAACACGGGACACGCCTCGGCAGCATACTTCGGCTACGGCGCCGGCTTGGAGAAGATCTCCGATGCGATGGCCGACGCCTCCGTGGCCGCCCGGGTGCGAGCCGTGTTGGAGGAAACCAAACAGCTTCTCGTGGCCAAACACGGCTTCGTCGAAGCTGAGCAGGAAGCGTACGTGCAGAAGATCCTGTCCCGCTTCACCAACCCGTACTTGCCGGACACCGTGAACCGGGTAGGCCGTGCTCCGCTCCGCAAGTTGGGCCGGCACGAACGGTTCATCGGCCCGGCGGCAGAACTGGCCGAGCGCGGAGTCACTCCCGTCGCCTTGCTCGACGCGATGTCGGCCGCCCTGCGTTTCGACGACGGGGCCGACGACGAAGCCGTGGAACTCGCCCGGATGCTTTCAGAGATGGACGCCGCTGAAGCGGTCGAGCGCATCACGGACCTTCCGCCGTCGCACCCGTTGTTCCCGCAGGTGCGGAAGCTGATCGAAGACCGTAAGGCCGAGGCCTAGACAGCCGGGGCCGGGCTGGCGACGCTCGCTCAGATATGCGGGCTTTTTCCCGAACGCTCGCTCAGATATGCCGGTTTTTTCCCAAACGCTCGCTCACCCTCCTTCACCTGATGTGAAGGAGGGTGAGCGCTTTGGGCTCCAAAAGTGAGCGAGCGTCGATCAATTGCCGAGTTCTTCCGACGCCGTTCTTCCGGCGGCCTGGACGCGCCGCAGGAAGTCGGTAATGACTGTGATTTCAGCGTCGTCGTAGTCTGCGCAGATGGTGTCCATGAGGCTGTTCATTCCCGAGTAGAGGCGGAACATCTCGGCGTTTCTGTCGGGAAGAACCCGGATCACTACGGCGCGCCGGTCGGACGGATCGCGGTCCCGGACAATCCAGCCTCCGCGTTCAAGCCGGTCGAGGATGCCAGTCATGGTGGCCGGGTGCAGGCCCGCGTGTTTGGCCAACATGCTCGGGCTGAGCGGCCCGCGGCTCGAGATCAGGTCAAGACAATCAAGGTCAACGTCCTTCAGCTCGGCTTGGGTGCCGACCTGGTGATTGAGTACGGCTAGTTGCACGCGCACGCCCCGAAGCTCGGCTTTGAGCTCAGCGACAGCACGCCGCCGACGGCGCGGAGTTGCCGCCTCTTGATTTGATATGGAACTCATATGATATCGTTTCTGTATTGTATGGTTTTCCTAGGACAAGAATACCGGAGGCCGCATCACATGAAGATCGCAGTATTCGGGGCGAACGGCCCCACCGGAAGGATTCTCACCGCACAAGCGCTCGACGCCGGACACGTCGTCACCGCTGTCACGCGCAGGCCGCACGAATTCCCGATTTCCGCTCCCGGCCTAAGTGTGGTCGGCGCCGATGTGTACAACTTCGAGGACGTGAGCGCCGTCGTCGAAGGAAGTGATGCCGTCCTCTCAACCCTCGGCGTTCCATACAGCCGCCAGCCGATCACGGTCTATTCAGTGGGCACCGGTAACATCATCCGGGCAATGGGCAACCACGGCGTCCGTCGATTGGTCTGCGTGAGCTCAAGCGCCACCGACACTACGGCCGGCCCGCACGGAGGGTTCCTTTTCGAGAAATTGCTGCAGCCACTCGTTACCAAGCTCCTGGGGAAGACCCTGTACGAGGACATGCGGCGAATGGAATCTGCTGTCGCCGCCAGCGGCTTGGATTGGACAATCATGCGGCCTTCCGGTCTTTTCGAAACCGATTCCGTGACTGAATACAAGATGGCCGTTGACTACATAAATGGCACTTTCACGTCGCGGGCCGACCTGGCGGACTCCATGCTGAGGCAACTCACTTCGGACGAGTTCGTGCGCAAGAATGTAGCAGTTGCAACCTTTTCGCAGAAGCCGAGCCTCATTCAGCTGCTTTTCCGCGAGGCCAGCAGCAAGAAGGCCGCGCCGGATAGCGTCCCCGAGGGAAAGTTGTCATGAGCCGTCTAGCCATCCAGTCGGTGGTCCGTATCGCTGGGCTTGTATTCGTCGGCCTGTTCGCGGGGTTCCTCACTGGGATACTCGTCTTGGAATTGTCCTTGCGGCAATTTAGCAGCACGGTTTACGCCCAGCTCCAGCAGGTGGCCCTCGTCGGGCTGCCCCTCCTGGCCTCAGTCCTACTGTTTCCAGCGCTGATTGCCACGGCGGCCCTGGTATTGATGGAGCTCAAGACAAGGGATCGCGGTTTCTGGTTGGTGGCCGGCGCCCTTGGGCTGCTGCTCGCGGCCTTGATCACCACACTCGTGGTCAACGTTCCTATCAATCTGGCCGAAGCTGGATGGAACGTCAGCAACCCGCCAGGGGACTGGGCGGACATGCGCGACCGTTGGCAGGTGGGCCACGCAGTACGAACCTTTGCTGCGTTCTTGGCCTTCGGAGCTTTGTCAGTCGCCGCGGCGCGACAACCGATCCGCCGTCGGAGTTTGCAGCCCGCGCCAGCATAAGTCCCGGCGCCCAACGCTCACCCGCCTTTGGCGGGACAGTCGAAACCCTCCTTCACATTGATGAAGGAGGGTTTCGGGTTTTGCCGCTATATGTGAGCGAGCGTTGGAAGAACCGCCGCTATATGTGAGCGAGCGTCTTAGCCGCGGACGGAGGCTTCGACGGCGGTCGTCTCGGCTTCGGCCATGGCTTTCCACTCGGCGACGCGGGCCTGGTGCAGCGGAGACTTCCGGACCAGGGCGTAGGCCACGGCGAGGATCGCGAACCAGATGGGCGTTACGAGCAGTGCCGTGAGGGTGTCCGGCTGCGTCGTCAAGGCCCAGACCAGGAAGCCAAAGAACGCGAAGACCACCCACACCATGACGATCCCGCCGGGCATCTTGAACGTGGATGCCTCGTGGAGGTGAGGCCGGCGCTTCCGGAAAACGAGGTAGCTGGCCAGGATGATCGACCAGACGAACATGAAGCAGACAGCGGACACGGTGGTGACCATGTCGAAGGCTGCTCCAATGTCCTTGCCCGCGTAGAGCAGTGCGACGCCGCCAAGGAGCAGCACGCAGGACAGGAATAGGGCGTTCTGCGGAACCTTGCGGCTGGAAAGGCGGCCGAACATCTTGGGGGCATCGCCGTCGTTCGCCAGGCCAAACACCATGCGCGACGTCGAGTAGATACCGGAGTTGGCTGAGGACATGGCGGAAGTCAGGACCACGAGGTTCACCACGGTGGCCGCGATGCCCAGTCCTGCGAGAGAGAACATAGCGATGAATGGGCTGTGGCCGGCCTTGAACTCGGTCCACGGGATGACGGACATCAGGATGATGAGCGCGCCGACGTAGAACAGCATGACGCGGACCGGGATGGCGTTGATGGCGCGGGGCAGGTTGTGCTCCGGGTTCTTGGTTTCGGCCGCGGCGGTGCCCACCAGTTCGATACCCACGAAGGCGAAGACCGTGATCTGGAAGCCGGCAACGAAGCCCATGAATTCCTTGGGGAAGAACCCGCCGTGGCTCCAGAGGTTGGTGAAGCTCGCGGCTCCGGCGTCGGACTTGAAGCCGGTGGAGATCATCACGATACCCACGATGATCAAAGTGGCAATGGCGATGATCTTGATGAGGGCGAACCAGAATTCAGTCTCGCCGAAGGCCTTCACGGTGGGGAGGTTCAAGAGGAGCAGGATGACGATGGTCGCGAGGCCCGGAATCCAGAGCGGCACCCCCGGCCAGAGCTCATTGGCGTAGCCCGCGATGGCGATGACATCGGCCACCCCCGTTACCACCCAGCAGAACCAGTAGGTCCAACCGGTGAAGAAGCCTGCCCAGGGACCGAGGAGGTCGCCGGCGAAGTCGCTGAAGGACTTGTAGTTCAGGTTGGACAGGAGGAGCTGTCCCATGGCGCGCATGACGAAGAACAGCATGAAGCCGATGATCATGTACACGAAGATCACGGACGGACCGGCGACGGAGATGGTCTTTCCGGAGCCCATGAACAGGCCTGTGCCGATGGCGCCGCCGATGGCAAGCAGCTGGATGTGGCGGTTGCTCAGTGAGCGTGCCAGATGCGGCTCGCTGTCTTTGCTGGAGGCAGTGCGTTGCCCCGTGGTTGTCTGGTCAGACATTTTTGCATCCTTCGGGTGATTCGCCGCAATGGTGACGTGGCTAACAAATCTGCTAGTCCAAAGTAACTCGAACAATCGAAAAGATTGTGATTGATCGTTTCACCCAGAATTCATGAAGGCTAGCAAAAAGAATCCTCCAGCTTGTGTCAGGCTGGTGCTATGAGTCACACAAATCCAGGAGTGAAGCCGCTGTTGAGCATGGTTCTGGACGAAGGCGTCTTCACGCTCCGCCGGGCCCATTGGGAGGACCTCCCCGCCATTCTGAGATTGCTCGCGGCCGATCAGTTGGGTAGTTCCCGCGAAAACGCCGACGACGTCGGCCCCTATCTGCAGGCGTTTCAACAGATCAATGAGGATCCGGCCCAACTGTTGGTGGTGGGCCACTTGAACGGCGCTTGCGTGGCAACTTTCCAGCTGAGTTTCATCCCGGGCCTGGCCCGGAAGGGCTCGCTGCGCTGCCAGATCGAGGCCGTGCGCGTCGCCGCGGAGTTGCGGGATCATGGCGTGGGTGCGGCCATGATGCAATGGGCCATCGAAGAGGCCCGGAACAGGGGCTGCACCCTGGTCCAGCTCACCAGCGACAAGTCGCGCAAGGACGCCCATCGCTTCTATGAGCGGCTTGGTTTCGTGGCCAGCCACGAGGGAATGAAGCTGGCGCTGTAGCGCCGGCAGCCTGGAGGCAATCTCGAGGCAAAGTCCGGCATCCCTTGATATTTAGGCAGCCTAACTGTTAGGATACCTAAATATGAACACCAATCCAGCTGACGACGCGCTGCTCGCCCTCGCCCAATCATTCCGGGAAGCCTTGCGGCAGAGCGTCTATGTGATGCGTCGCCTCGATTCCGAGGAGCAACTCAGCTCGGCCCAGCTTGGCGTCCTCAAGATGGCGCTCGACGGCGGTGCCCGCGTCGGGGGAATCGCGCGGAACCTTGGGGTCAAGGTCCCCAGCGCCACGGAGCAGATCATCAAGCTTGAGGGCGCGGGCCTGGTCAAACGCGAAGCAGACCCGGACGACTCCCGCGCCGTCCGCGTCGCCGCGACCGCGGCGGGGCGTGCCGCCGTCGAGAAGGCAGACCGGCGCCGCAACGAATTCATCGCCGGGATCCTCGGAGCGCTGAGCCAGTCCGAACGCGACGCTGTCCAAGCCGCCCTTCCGGTGTTCGACAAGATCAACCACTCAGTCCAATACTGAACAAGCCGAAAATAGGAGAGCACTCCATGAAAGGCCAGCTCGCAGAGCAACTGCAGCCAGCGGAAGAAACCCTCGAGGCCGAGAAGGCCTCGTTCCTCAAGCAGCCCAAAGCTGTGTGGGCCACGGCGATTGCCGCCGTCTTCGCCTTCATGGGCATCGGCCTGGTAGACCCGATCCTGCCGGCCATCGCCAAGAACCTCCAGGCCAGCCCCAGCCAAGTGTCTTTGCTCTTCACGAGCTACTTCCTGGTCACCGCCGTCGCGATGCTCGTGACCGGTTTCGTCTCTTCGCGGATCGGCGGCAAAAAGACCCTCATGATCGGCCTTGCCCTGATTGTCGTGTTCGCCTCGCTCTCGGGCCTGTCCGGAAGCGTGGGTGAGCTGGTCGGATTCCGCGCTGGTTGGGGACTTGGCAACGCCCTCTTCGTGGCCACCGCGCTTGCCGTGATTGTCGGCGTCGCGAGCGGCGGAACCGGAACGGCCATCATCCTGTACGAGGCCGCCCTTGGCCTGGGTATTTCCCTGGGCCCATTGCTCGGCGCGCTCCTCGGCGGCTGGCAGTGGCGTGCACCGTTCTTCGGCACGGCGGTCCTCATGGCCGTTTCCTTCATAGCCTTGTTGGCCCTGTTGCCCAAGACCCCGACGCCGGCAACGAAGGCCCGTTTGCGTGACCCGCTCCTTGCCCTGGGCCACAAGGGCCTTCGCACCACTGCGGCCAGTGCCCTGTTCTACAACTACGGCTTCTTCACGATCCTGGCCTTCACGCCCTTCATCCTGGGAATGGACGCCTACGGTATCGGTGCTGTGTTCTTCGGCTGGGGCGTGGCAGTGGCTGTGTTCTCGGTCTTCGTGGCACCCGTGCTGCAGCGTCGCTTCGGCACCACCAACGTCCTGGTCGGCACCCTTGGGGCGCTCTTGCTGGACCTCGTCGGGCTGGGACTGGCTGCGGGGCACTCGGTGACTGCCGTCGTCGTGCTTGTCATTGTGGCGGGCGCCCTGCTTGGCATCAACAACACGCTGTACACCGAACTGGCCATGGAAGTCTCCGATTCGCCGCGTCCCGTGGCCTCGGCCGGTTACAACTTTGTGCGCTGGATGGGCGGCGCGCTGGCTCCGTTTGTCGCGGCGCAGCTGGGTGAGCACTTTGGCCCGCAGGTTCCGTTCTTCGCCGCGGCCCTTGCCCTCGCGTTCGCGATCCTCGTGGCCGTGGGCGGCCGCCGGTTCCTGAAGTCCCACGAACCGCACCTCGGGTAGGAGGGCCCAACTAGCTCGCAGTTGTTGTCGTTATGAAGCCTCAAAACGACAACAACTGCGATCTACTTGGGTGGGGGCTACTTGGGTGCGGGCGCGAGCTCCGCAGGTTTGGAGCCCTTCGGTACGAACAAGGTCTCGGCCTGCTCAAGGGACATGCCGTTGGTTTCGGGCACCTTGAACATGACGAAGAAGAACGACGCCGCGGCGAACCCTGCGTACATGCCGTAAGTCAGCGGAAGCGAACCCGCCGCCATGATGGGGAAGCTCAAGGTGATGGCGAAGTTGGCGATCCACTGGGCCGCGGCGGCCAGGCCGAGCGCGCGGGCACGGATGCGTGAGGGGAAGATCTCGCCCAGGAGCACCCACACCAGGGGTCCCCACGAAGCGCCGAAGCTCACCACGAACACGTTTGCAGCCACGAGGGCCACAGGACCCCAGGCGCCGGTCAAGGACACCGAAGAACCCGTCCCGGTGGCGGAAGAAAAGGCCAGCGCCATGGCACCGAGGGACACGGCCATGCCGATGGAGCCCGCCAATAGGATGGGCCGGCGGCCGATGCGGTCCACGAGGGCGATGGCCACGAGGGTGACCAGGATGTTGGTGACGGACGTTGCCACCGAGATGGCCAGGGAGTCCTGCTCGTGGAAGCCGACTGCTTTCCACAGGGTGGTGGAGTAGTAGAAGATCACGTTGATGCCGACGAATTGCTGCAGCACGGACAGGATGATGCCGATCCACACCACGGGCTGCAGGCCGAAGGCCTTGCCCCGGAGCGAGCCCTTCTTGGTGGAGAGCTCGTCCTGCTTGATTGAGTCGCGGATTTCGCGGATGTGGCGTTCGGTGTCGTCGCCGGGCATCAGGGTGTCGAAGATTTTGCGTGCGGTGTCTTCCTTGCCGTTGAGGACCAGGAAGTGCGGGGATTCGGGCAACCGGAAGGCGATCAGGCCGTATATCGCGGCGGGCACGGCGCAGGCGATGAACATCCAGCGCCAGGCCTCAATTCCGAGCCACAACGCGTGGTGGGCGCTTCCCGCGGAAGTCGCCAGGACGGCGTCGGATAGCAGGGCCGCGAAAATGCCGGTGGTGATCGCCAACTGCTGCAGCGACGCGAGCCGCCCACGGACCTGGCGCGGGGAGATTTCCGAGATGTAGGCCGGCGCGATCACCGACGCGAGGCCGATGCCCAGGCCGCCAACCAAGCGCCAGAAAACCAGGTCCCAGACGCTGAAAGCCAAGCCCGTCCCGATGGAGCTGACGAGGAAGAGCACGGCACCAAGCTTCATGGCGGGGATTCGGCCGTAGCGGTCCGCTACCTTGCCCGCGAGATATGCCCCTGCCGCGCAGCCGAGCAACGCGACCGCCACAGCGAAGCCCGTGACGGCTTCGCTCAGCATGAATTCGTCCTTCATGGCATCGACGGCGCCGTTGACCACGGAGGAATCGAAGCCGAAGAGGAAACCGCCCACAGCTCCGGCAACGGCCAGGCCAATTACCTTGCGTGGGACGCCGGAATGGCTGTCGGAGCTGGATTTGGGCATGGCTCTCCCTTGGGGAAATGTGGTGGATTGTGCGGCGCGGTCGTCGTCGGCAGCTGATTCCGACGGGGACGCCGGTGCACTCGCGCTACACAGTGTGGCACGCCGCCAGCGTGACTTCCAATCAACGCGGCCAGGCACACCGGAAGTGTCACGCCGCGCAAACTTTCGCGCCGCCGTCGGGCACTCCACCGCGCGAACGCTGGAAACGACAACGGCAGGCAGTCCAAAAGACTGCCTGCCGTGACGCGGTTCGAGATATTAGTGTGCGGAAACGGATTCCTTCGCCGCCGCCTTCGGGTCCGTGAGTTTCTTGTTCGGCAAAGCGAAGGTGATCAGGAACGCGAGGCCGGTGAGCGCGGCGGCGGTCAGCATCACGGTGTCGATCGACTGCGCGAAGCCTTCAAGAATGGGCCGTGTGAGCGCCGGGTTGGCATGGTGGAGCCAGCTGGTGTCGTTCAGCGAATCGTTCGTCGCGCCGTTCTTGAAGAAGTCGTACAGCTTGGCGTTGGCGGGATCCGCGGCAACCGCGGGATCCTTGAGCACCTTGAGGTAGTCGGCGTTGCCGATGGCGTCCTTCATGCCTGAAGCGATCTTGTCGGCGGCCAGGCTGAAGAGCATCGAGATGAATACCGCGGTTCCCACTGCGCCGCCCATGGAACGGAAGAATGCCGCGGTGGACGTGCCCACACCCATGTCCTTCGGCGGCACGGAGACCTGCATGGCCAACGTGAGCGGCTGCATGCAGAAGCCCAGGCCCATGCCGAAGAACACGGCGATCAGGCCGGGAACCCAGAGCTCGGTGTCCACGCCGAGGGACAGTCCCATGACGATGGCGGCGGCGGTGAGGATGCCCGTGCCGAGGATCGGGAAGATCCGGAAAACGCCCGAAGCCGAGATGGTCCGTCCCGCTGTAATGGAACCGAAGAGGATGCCCACCGTGAAGGTGATCATCATGAGGCCCGCCTCGGTGGGGGTGAGGCCCTTGACCAGCTGCAGGTACATCGGGAGCATCGCGATGGCCCCGAACATGCCGATACCGATGATGAAGTTCAACAGGGAGGACAGTCCGAAGGTGATGTTCCTGAAGAGCCGCAGGGGGATCAGCGCATAGTCGCCGGCACGCCGCTCAACCAGCAGGAACGCCACGATGCCAACGACGCCGAGGCCGTAGCAGATCCACGAGTTGACGGAGGTCCAGCCCCAGCTGCGGCCTTGTTCGGCCACGAGCAGCAGCGGGACGATTGCCAGCGTGATGGCTCCAGCGCCCCAGTAGTCGATTTTCTGCTTGACGTGCTTCGCGGGCAGGTGCAGATAGAAGAACACGACAGCCAGCGCGGCAAGGCCTATGGGCAGGTTGATGAAGAAGACCCAGCGCCAGCCGTCGAAGCCAAGGATGTTGGCCGATCCTGCGAAGGCACCGCCGACTACGGGTCCGAGCACCGAGGAGACGCCAAAGACGGACATGAAGTAGCCCTGGTACTTGGCACGATCCTTGAGGGCAACGATGTCGCCGATGATGGTCAGTGCGAGGGCCAGCAGACCGCCGGCGCCCATTCCCTGGATGCCGCGGGCTATGGCGAGCTCGGTCATGGAGTGCACGGAACCGGCGTACAGGGAGCCGGCCAAGAAGATCAGGATCGCGGCCAGGTACAACGGGCGGCGGCCGAAGATGTCGCTGAGCTTGCCGTAGAGCGGGGTGCTCACCGTGGAGGTGATGAGGTAGGCCGTGGTGGCCCACGCCTGCAGGGACAGGCCATCGAGGTCGTTGGCGATCGTGTAAATGGACGTGGACACGATGGTCTGGTCCAGGGAGGACAGGAACATGCCGAGCATGAGGCCCACCATGACGGTAAGCGTCTGACGGTGTGTCAAGACCTCTCCGGCGGCCCGCACAGGCGTGGCGTTGGACATTGCTTCTCCAAGGGTGGATGTAAGGGGACTAAGCAGGATAGTTGCTTTCAGTAACTATCCTAATGGCTCCTGTATTCCCTGTCTTACCCGATTGGAGAGAAAAATGTCACCGCTCTATGAGAATCCCGTCGGGATCGCAGTAGATCAGGTTGCCGGGTTCGATGTGCACTCCGTCAATCACCAAGGGGATGTCCACTTCGCCACGGCCCACTTTGGAGCTCTTCTTGGGGTTGCTTCCCAGTGCCTTGACGCCCAAAGGCAGCTTCGCGATAGCCACGCGATCGCGAATGGCCCCGTTGATCACGACGCCGGACCAGCCGTTCGCGACGGCGCTCTCGGCGATCATGTCCCCCATGAGGGCTGTGCGCAGGGAGCCGTAGCCGTCCACCACCAGCACGGCACCTTCGCCGGGGGTTGCCAGGACGGTCTTGACGAGTGCATTGTCCTCAAAGCACTTGATGGTGCGCACGGGGCCGTTGAAGTGCGAGACGCCGCCGAGGTCCTGGAACTGCAGTGATATCGACTCAACTTCTTCGGCACGCTCGTCGTAGAGATCGGCTGTGTTGATGGGGTTCGCTGGGCTGTTCATCGTTGATCCTCCTCGGTCCGTTGGAGTTACCCTAACGCGTGCGGCCTCGCCTTAGCGGGTCTTGGATGTGCCGGTTGTCCACATACGGGCCTTCGTGACAGCCGGGCAGGCTCCCTCGGCGCTAGGCTGAATTCACACGTCCAGAGGCTAGGGGAGTACCGTCATGAGCCTGTCCGATCTGCCCGGTTCATTGCCTGAAAGACCGGCGGCGGATCCTGCCCTGGATCTTGCGCGAACAGAAGGCCCGACGACGGCGCTCGCCGAGCCCGTGGAGCGCGTCCGCTCTCTCTGGGTCACCGGAGTGGTGCTCGTCAATGTGGGCATCAACGCCGCCTTCTTCGGCCCTCTCCAGGTTTTGCTAGGGCAGCAGGCCATCCACTTCGATGAGGGCCAGAAGGAAGCCATCCTTGCGCTCGTTACAGGATGTGGTGCTGCGGTGTCGATGGTCGCGAATCCCCTCTTTGGTGCGTTCAGCGACCGCACCACGTCCCGCTTCGGACGGCGCGTCCCTTGGGTGCTCTTCGGTGCCATTTTGGGCGTCGTAGCCTTGGTGGCCTTGGCGGTAGCTCCCAACGTGGCGGTCATGACTATTCTGTGGTGCCTGGTCCAGGCCGGCTGTAATGGAGCCTATGCGGCCATCACAGCGGCTATTCCGGATCGAGTGCCGGTGCCCCAACGCGGCGCGGTCGGCGGCCTTGCGGCCATGGGCCAGACCGTGGGCATTCTCGCGGGTGCTGTGATCGCTTCCGTAGTTTCGGGGAACTTTGCCCTCGGCTACATCGTGTGTGCTGCCGCGCTGCTGGCCGGTGTCGTGCTTTACCTTTTCAAGAGTGGCGACGTGCCTCTCGTTCCGGAGGCCAGGCCACCGTTCAAACTCTGGACATTCGTCAAGGGATTTTGGATCTCGCCCGTCAAATACCCGGACTTCGCGTGGGCCTGGTTGACGCGCCTGCTGGTCAATATCGGCAACCACATGGTCACCTTGTACTTGCTGTTCTTCCTCAAGGATGCCGTGCATCTCGAGGAGACCCAGGGCCTCAAGCCTGAGTTCGGGGTCCTCATCCTGACTGGCCTCTATGCCGTGATGGTGATCATCACCAGTGTGGTGGGCGGTGCCATCAGCGACCGCATGGGCAAACGCAAACCTCTGGTGATTGTTTCCTCCATCGTCATTTCGATCGCAAGCCTGATCCTCGCGTTCGAACCCACGTGGACGGGCGCCATTGCCGGCGCGGTGGTGCTCGGCATCGGCTTTGGCGCGTACCTCGCGGTCGACTTCGCGCTCATTACCCAGGTGCTCCCCACTGCGCTGGACCGGGGCAGGGACCTCGGGGTTATCAACGTGGCGAATTCTTTGCCGCAGGTGATTGCGCCGGCGATTGCCTCCGTTTTCGTTGTGTTCTGGGGTGGGTACGTCTCGCTGTATGTGGCCGCAGCTGTCATTGGCTTGCTAGGAGCGGTATTCGTGGTGAAGATCAAGGGCGTCGCATAGACCTGGGAATCCGTTCTCAGGGAACTGACAACTTGCTGCCGTATCATTGTCAGGACGCGCTCGGTCTATGGGGGGCCGCGCAATCTCCCCGAACGAAGCCCAAACCAACAGAACGCCGGAAATGTCCGAACCGAACTCCTTGGAACCGTATTCGCTGGATCTGGCCGCGGGGTTGCCCCAAATGGCGGCTGCTCCCACCACGCCGAGACAGCTATTGCGCTACGCCCGGATACTGAAGACTGCCGCGGGATTCGCCCAGCGGCAGTTCGATACTGTGAGCCTCTCGGATGTATCCACTCGGGCGCACGTTCCGCTCGGGACGCTCTACCGTTACTTTCCGTCCACGGTCCATCTGATGCTCGCCGTCTACCGGCAGCAGCTCCGGGAACTCAACGACGCCAAGCCGGCATCTTCGAGGTGCAGCCAGCAAGAGCTCACCGGTCTCGGGATGGAGATCTTCCACATGCGGGTCATGCAACCCGCAGTCGAACACTGTCTGTCCCGCACGTGGGACACCCGCGACGGTGACATCCCCGTACTCTTGCGCGATATCGGGGTGCTCTCGGCCGAGATGGTCGCGGCCGCGATCGGCGACACCGGGCGGGCCCGGATTCTGCTCCACGTAATCAGTGGTCTGGTCCAGTCCGTCAACTGCCGCCGGATCTCACTTTTCGACGCCGAGAAGGACCTCAAGAACGCCTGCAAGTTGATTGCGGACGCGTAGCTTTTCCGGGAATCAACGTAATTGGTCTAGACCACTACGACCAAAAGTATGAGTTTATGACTGGATGTCTCTAGTCTTCCTATCAGGCCCCTGTCTACGAAGACAGGACCCAAGCGGCTAGCAGCCCATATCCGCAGGAGTTTCACCGCACGGACCAGCCACCCTTGGTCCGGCACCGAAGCCTCTATACCTGCCCGAATTGTGCCGTGGGTTCACGGCTAGCCTGAGGAGACAACGACGTGTCCGTCGAGACCATCACCCCTGAACAGAATCTGACTGCCCTGGCGCTGAGCGAAGAGGAAATCTTCAGCGCCCACGAAGGCGGCAAGCTCTCCGTGTCCAGCACCGTGCCGCTTTTGAACAAGCGGGACCTTTCCATCGCCTACACTCCCGGCGTCGCCGAGGTGAGCCGAGCGATCCACGCCAACCCCGAGCTTGCACGCACCCACACGTGGGCCGAGCGCCTCGTGGTGGTCGTCAGCGATGGCACCGCGGTCCTGGGCCTGGGCGACATCGGACCCAGCGCTTCCCTCCCGGTCATGGAAGGAAAGTCCGCGCTCTTCAAGGCCTTCGGCGACCTCGACTCCATCCCCTTGGTCCTCAACACCACCAACGTGGACGAAATCATCGAGACCCTTGTCCGCCTGCGTCCGAGCTTCGGTGCAGTCAACCTCGAAGACATCTCCGCGCCCCGCTGCTTCGAACTCGAAGAGCGCCTCATCGAAGCCCTCGACTGCCCTGTCATGCACGATGACCAGCACGGCACCGCCGTCGTGGTTCTCGCAGCCTTGACCAACGCCGCCAAGGTGACCGGCCGTGAGCTTGAGGGACTGAAAGTTGTGGTCTCCGGTGCGGGTGCCGCGGGCATCGCCGTCTCCGAGATCCTGCTGACCGCGGGCGTCAAGGACGTCGTCCTTCTGGATTCCAAGGGGATCATCAACTCCGAGCGCGCCGACCTGGTGGCGGATTCAGGCAGCGTCAAGGCCCGCTTCGCCCAGCGCACCAACCCCCGCGCCCTTTCCGGCGGACCCGCGGAGGCACTGCAGGGCGCCGACGTGTTCATCGGCGTTTCCTCGTCCAAGCTGGCCGAGGAACACTTGAAGCTCATGAACGAGAATTCGATCGTGTTCGCCCTGTCCAACCCGGACCCGGAAGTCCTGCCCGAGGTCGCCGTCAAGTACGCGGCCGTCGTGGCCACCGGCCGGAGCGACTTCCCGAACCAGATCAACAACGTCCTTGCCTTCCCCGGAATTTTCCGCGGAGCCTTGGACGCTGGCGCACGTCGCATCACTCCGGCCATGAAGATCGCCGCAGCCCGCGCCATCGCCGCGCTGGCCGAGGAAGAACTCTCCGCCGATTACATCGTGCCCAGCCCGCTGGATCCCCGTGTCGCTCCTGCGGTTACGGCGGCAGTTGCGGCGGCGGCTGAATAGCCCGCGCGCTTAATCCAACGAGCCGACGACGGCGACCCTCCCGTGCTGGGGAGGGTCGCCGTCGTTCTTTTGTTCCGCCGTCGTTCTCGGGGACCAACTTCAGCGCTGGTGAGCGAGGGTTTGGGATTTGGGCCGGATATGTGAGCGAGGGTTTGGGATTTGGGCCGGATATGTGAGCGAGGGTTTGGGATTTGGGCCGGATATATGAGCGAGCGTTTGCATCGACTGACGCTCGCTCACCTTTGGCGGCATTTTCACTGACGCTCGCTCACCTTTGGCGCCCTTTCGACAAACGCTCCCTCATCGTCAAGCTGGTTGTGAGTCATTCATTACCTGTTGATTGAAGGAGCCGGCGATGGCCGTTGATAACAAGGGTTTTACGCGTGAAGAGATCCGTGAGTTCATGCATGAGTACTATTTGCAGCCGCACGGGACGAGGA
>NZ_JBFTOG010000049.1:0-33029 GCF_056397865.1 Arthrobacter sp. 05L417 | reverse complement strand
AAGCCTCCATGGCCGAGCTCAAAGCCATGAACACCACGACGACCGAACCAGTAAAAGAAGGGATTTTGCTCCCCGAACTCACTGCAGCATAATCAGATCACTGACCCGCACGGTGTCGAGAAAACTCCACCACTCAGCGGGACGCAACCCCGGGACCGGACAGGTTCCCTCACACATGGAAAGTTTGCGGAATACCCCAAGCCCTGTCGGATCGTTTTAGGGAGAAGTTTCGGCCACCCGAACCGCTCCGACGTTACGTTGGATGCCTGTCATGGGCTTCTGGGTCGGGAGGAAGCGGCGCGTTGGAGAAAGGCGTTGCTTTCGTTTGACCTAGGTGGGTCGGAATACTTCCAGTTCGCAGCATGGCGTGTTGGCCGAGGTGCGGAGGCGGGAGCGCCGGGCCGTGGCACCAACGATTTTGGTCGAGCGACTTCTGATGGTCACGCAAATATCGCTGAAGAGGTCGAACTTGCGGACCCCGGTCTATCGATGGGGGAGTACCTGCACCGAACGGGCCGGCTGAGGCGCGTTGAGGAGGGGAACTTCGAAGTCTGCACCGGTGCCAGGTTCCTGACCTTCCTTTTCCGCGGCCGGCTTCAAGGGCGTAAGACCCGCTACCAGCAGGCCCGGGATGATGCCTTGACGACGCCGGCCGGATCACCAGTCGACAACGCAGTCGAGGAACCTGCCGCAAGCCCGATTGAACAATTCATGCAGAAGCTGACCGAACCAGGACGAACGATTGTTAGCGCTGCCTCTGGCAACGACATTCTGCTGACCGTCGATGAGCTGACATCTCTAGTCGACCTCTGGATTCGCCATTTTTGGGCTGGAACTACCTTTCGACACTCGGAATTGGATGCACGAGGACAGTGCGGAAGAGCGCCTCACTTCGGGTGGGAAAGTTACGTGGATGTGGCCGACCGTTTCCGACCTGTAAAGACCGGAGGACCGAAAGGCCCCGGCTGTAGGGTCGCAGGTTCTCCTGAATGTGAGTGATGACCATGGCAGCCTTGAAGGAGAATCCATTTCGTGACGTGGGGAATTCAAGTCCTTATCCGCTGTTGCTGGCACTCGGACCTGACGGGAGGCGACGTTGGTGGTTCCTGGACGGTCCAGTCCGCGACCTCGACCCGACCGGTTTCCGCCCGTGCCGCCGCAGCAACGCGTACAAGTTCCGCCGCAACTATGAGGGCAGCTACCCGTTTGGTGGCGATCATCGGATGATCATGTTCGAGTCGTTGACGGAGCTCGTTTGCCTCATGGAGCTGGACCACGAGGGCAACGTGGACGGGATCGCTGCGCAGCCGTTTGGAATCGTGTTCTCGGGCGGAACGCTCCACTATCCTGACTTTGCCGTAAGGCTGCGGGACGGGAGCACAGTGATCGTCGACGTCAAGCCTGAAGAGTTTGCCACGAAAAAAGAGTTCGTGCACGCCGCGGTCTTGACGGAGGAGGCCTGTAAGACCCAGGGGTGGGGGTACCGCGTGATGCACGGCTTCCGGGGGTGGCAAGCGGCGAACCTGGAGTGGATGTGCGCGTTCCGTTACAAGGAGTATGTCCCTGACCGGGCCATGGCTCGGGACGTTATTGCATTCTTGGCTGTGCCGCACACGATGGAGGAAGCCGCGCGCGTGCTGGATCCGCGGATAGAACTGGGGGTCGGCTATGCCCTGCTGTCAAACATGTTGTTCCACCGGCAGGTCGTCCCTGCCGAGCCCGGGCCCTTCTACTCCGGACTCATGGTCATTGCGGGGGTAGGGGGCGGGCAATGAAGACTCTTCGCCTCGGAGACAGTGTGAACTACATGGGGCGTCAGTGGGAGATCACTGCCATATGCGGATCTTTCCTTGGCCTCGTGGACCTCGACGGCGGGGAGCGCCTGACTGTTTCTTTTGCCAAGCTCGCCCAGCCGGATCTCGGGGAGACGAATGAGGCCGGCGTGGGTCGCGTCCGGAGCAGACCATCCAACGCGGCGACGGCGGAGTCGGGGAGAGCCATAGTTCAGCGGTCTGCTGGGCGTGGATAGTAGTGGCCAGCGGGCCGAAGGCCGCCCCGCTTGTCCGGCGGATTCCTCCGTTTCGTACCGATTACAGTGGCCTAGCAGGTGAGGAAATGATAAGGAACGTATTCCAGGCCGGAGACACGGTGACCTACCTAAAGCGGCAGTGGGAGATCACGCACTTTGGCGTCTCCCTGCTGGGCCTGTTGGACGTTGACACCGGAGAACACGTGACTGCGTCGGTTGCCAGAGTGGCCGAGGAGAATCCCGCGGAGGACCGGCTCGTGCGGCGGATAGCCCAACTGAACACCGCCGAGTCCGAAGCAGCCCGCACGGGGAAGACCGCCGAGCGTCAAGCGGAGCTCTTAAAGGATGTCGATCGTAGGCAGGCAGATATCGAGGAGGTCGCGCTTGGCCGGGCTTATGGCGCCAGTGATTACCGGGAAGGTTATGGACCGGGCTCTTCACAGTGGTCCAGAGCCGGACTCAAGGAAGCCGAGCTCAGAGCCCTTGGCGAGCAATTGAAGGACCGCGATCCTGAGTTCGCGAAGAAGCTGGCCATGTCCCGTTCGGCTTTATTCCGCCTCGCGACAGCCTACCTGCAGGACGGCCCGGCATCCCTGCTTGACGGCCGGAGAACCCGCAATTACCGGGTCACGGACAATGTCGCGCCCGAAGTGTTGGAGACCTGTGCGACGGTCAACCGAGAGCGTGTCCATGCCCCCCGGGTGACCAGGGACCAGCGGGTGGCCATAGTCAAGATGCGCATCGAAGAGAACTATCCAAAACGGACGTTCAGCGTTCCGGGAGACCGCAGGCTTCGCCGGATTCTGAAGGAGCTCTCCAAGGGCATGTACCTGGACGGCGACGCCGGAAACGCCGACTCGGCCGCGAATGTTCCCGACAGGGTCTTCCGGACGCGACCGGCGCTGCTGCCGGGCTCGGAGATGCAGGTCGATTCCACACTGTTCGACATCTTGCTGATCTTCCCGGACGGCTCGGAAAGACGACCTGATGCCGCCATGATGAGTGACAGGGCGACCCACTGTGTCGCTGCGTTCGCTCTCGCCAAGAAGATCTGTGGGGCGGATCTGGCGTTCATGATCGCCCAGTCGATGACGCCCCGCCCGCGTTTTGATGTGCCGCTGGAACTGAAGAATCTCTGGGAGATGAAGCGCAGGGACCTGCCCTGGATCGAGATGTTTGACCCGGCGGAACGGGAGCGATTCGATGCGATGGTTCCGTTGTTCCGGCCCAGGCTGATCATGACCGACAACGCGAGGGATTACCGGTCCCGGACGGTCGACGGGGCCGGGCGGATGATCGGCTTCACCATCGTCAGATCGGCGCCCTACACCCCGACCGACAAGGCTATAGCCGAGAACTTGTTCGGGACGATCAAGAAGAAGTTTTTGGCGAAACTGCCCGGGTTCACCGGCGGTTCGGTGTCGAGCAGGGGCAAACGAAAGTGGAAGAGAAGCGAGCTTCTCACGTTGTGGGAGTTCTCGTGGCTGCTGGACCGGTGGCTCGTGCACGGCTGGCACAACACCCCGACTGAAGGTCTGCGCGACCCGCGTCTGGGCGGCGGCCCGCTGCTCAGCCCGATCGCCGAGTACGAAGCCATGTCTCCCTACGTCGGGTTCATCCCAAAACCCCTGAGCAGGAACGACCGCATTGGGCTTCTGCCGATGCTTTCCCGCACCATCCAGAACGACGGCATCCAGATCGAATACCGGATGTACGACGCCCCGGAATTGGGCGTGCTCCGGAGGCGGACGTCCGGCACAACACTGGACGGACAGTGGGAAGTTCATTTCATGCCTGCAGACCCCCGAATGGTATGGGTCTATGACCCCGATACCGGAAACTACATCGATTGCGAATGGAAGGAAGACCGGCTGGACATTCCATTCAATAGCGAAATTCGCACGTTGGCCCTCCAAATCCTCGATGACGGTCGCGTGGATCCGGCGTTCACCTCCTCTGAGACGACCATGAGCTTCATCGAAGTGGCCCTGCAGGAGCTGAGGCGCCAGCGCAAGAAGCAGGCCGAAATGGACACCGAACGTGAGATCCAGGGCCTGCAGCGGGGGATCCATCCGAATATTGACACCGTCCTAGGTCCGGAGGGGTATGTGTCTGAGACCCCTGACGAAGGAAACGACGAGTCCGACGATGAAGATGACCTGGAAGGATTCGAGGGTGTGAACGGGGCGAGCAGGTGATCGAATACCCTCTTCGCGTGCGCAGCGGCCGGGACCTTAAGTATCACAAGGGCTTCATCGAGGAGCTGCTGGACCTGGGAACCGGGATGCATATGGTGAGCACCGCGGAGTATCGGGCCATGGGGCCGCAGGAGCGCAGCACCTACAACGACACCCGCCGCAAGGTTGTCACCAGGGGCATCATGGTCAGGAACGACTCCTACCTGAACGTGCAAGCCGTGGTTGTCCGGGTCATGCGGGAACACCAATATGCCAGTGGCGGCGGACACGGGGTCCTCGTGTCCGCAGACTCCTACACGGGCAAGACGACCGTGGCTCGCATCCTCATGCTGGACTTACTGACGCAACGCCTTCGTGACGATCCCGACTGCGTACATCGTGGTGAGGTCCCTGTGGCCTACGTGAACCTTCCCTCAACGGGAACACCGCTTGGACTTTACCGGATGCTCGCCGAGTTCTACGGCCTTCCGATCGGAAAGCGCGAGACCGAGGCAACGCTGGAGCACATGGTCCAGCACGCCGTCAATCGGTGCCGCACCGAGCTGCTTGTCATCGACGACGTTCACAACCTCAAATACGGCGGCGCGCACTCGCGGAAGGTCAGCGCAGCCATCCGGCGGCTAGGAGATGACATCGATTGTCCCATCCTCCTGGCCGGCATCGCGCTTGAAAAAACCAATCTGCTTATCGACCGGGAAGGAGCTCAAATCTACGAGCGCTACCGGTCAGCCGAGATGGCCTCGTATGAGACGAGGCGCTCGGTAGCGTGGCGAAAACTTGTCAAGGGCCTCATTGATGAGTTACCCCTCTTTGGCGACAATCAACCGGGCCGGATTGCTTTGGCAGCTGAGCTTTTTGATCTCGCCAAAGGACGCATCGGCAATCTGAACTCAATCCTTAGCCGCGTAACTCTCGACCTCATCGACGCAGACGACCCGGAAAGGGAAGTCATCACCAGTGGCCTGGCACAACGCAAAGCCGCAGAGATCACCGAAGAGAACCGCTTCAAGGACGCAACCCGCGAGGAGGCCGGTCGCCGTCGCGCTGATCGGAAGGAGCGCCATGCGGCCTGACCAGGCCGGCCGGCTGCCCCTCCTATTGGTGCCAGAACCGGTCCCGGGGGAAACTGTCCCCAGTTACGCTTCTCGAATTGACGCAGCCACTGCCGCCCCTGCAGGCCACCTCTGGCGTCTTGCCGTGGCGAAATACCTACAGGGCGAAGGCCTCCCGACTGGCGGCCATGTCGATAACGATGTCGCTGAGCAGGCAGTCCTCGTGCTTTGCCGCGAATTGGCAGGAAGCCGGGCCGACCAGCTTGCCTTACTCGGACGCCCGATGAGAACTGCATGGCATGCATGCCTCTTTTGCACAGCAGGAGAGGTCATCGCAATTCACCCCGAAGCCGCACAACTTGTGTGTCCCCTTCACCAGACGTGGACCGGACCGACGATGGGCAAGTCCCGCCAGCTGTTTTGGGTAATGACGCAGCCCGCGCCAACACACTCCCAACCTGTCGATGGTGAGATCGCCAAGGCGGCCGCGAGGATACTCCTAAGTGGCGCAAACCCCCTTATCGTCAACGAAGCTTTTCGACGGGCGGCATCCGCGGTCGGGCACAAATCGGACGGCATGATTGTGCCGGGATACCTGCCCACAGCGGCAGCGATCCTCGAAACAGTCACGAACGCTGAGGCCGTTCGTGCTGTTTGCGACGCGCACCGGCCGTACGGCTCCGCCTACGACGTCGTCGCCCACAGGATGGAGCAGGCTTCCAATCCGTCCGCAGACGCCGGAACCGACCAAGCATGGCTGATGCTCAGATGGACGGCGGCGGCGGCCCGGTATCGCTGGGAAGGGGAGTTGAACGCAGAAGAGCCGTTACCCCTCGTCGATCCTATCCAACCCGAATCCCGCACCAGAGGCCCGCTTCAACCTTTCCGTAGCTATTTGGACTGCGTTCGCACAAGCGGGCGAAGAGACGACCAGTGGTGGGATGACCGCTACCGTCAGATAGAACCAGGTCCTCTCTACATGTGCCCGGAGGGACACGTGCAGCGACGGCGCCCGCACAAGGACCACTGGCATGGCCTATATCAGTCCTCTTGCTCGATCTGCTCAGGTCGAACAATCATCCCGGGATACAACTCCCTCGCCGACAAGATGCCTTGGCTTGTCGACGAGTGGGACCGCGAAGCAGGTCCAGGGCCGTCGCCATGGACGGTGGGTCCGGGCAGCGGCCAGATGGGACACTGGGTATGCCCGCAGAACCACCATTATGACGCGATTTTTTCCAACCGCGCCCGGCTTGGAAGCGGCTGCCCTCACTGCGGGTTTCGGAAGCTACTCCCAGGTACTAACGACCTCGCCAGCACACACCCGCGGCTTGCATTGCTTTGGGACCCGGATGCCGGCAACGAGAAGTCACCTAGGGAGCTCAGCCCCGGCAACTCGAGGGACCGGATAGTCTGGCGCTGCCCCCGGGGGCACCCGTTTGTGCGGACACCGGCAAGTCTCGTCGCCTCTGGGGGACGCTGCCAGATTTGCCGGGGCTACATTCTGCTGCCAGGTATCAACGATCTCGCTACACTGCGCCCTGACGTCGCAACACAGTGGAACTACGACCGAAACGGAACACTTAGACCGGACCAGGTGAAGCCAGGCTCAACGAAGGTGGTCTGGTGGGTATGCCCAAATGGCCACGAGTTCCCGGCGAGCGTGATCTCCCGCTGCAAATATCCCATACTCACGTGCCGTGTTGAAACAGGAAGAATTTTGGTCCCCGGCGTCTCCGATCTTGCTACAAGAGAGCCGCGGCTGGTCCGTGACTGGGATTACGACCTCAACGAACGCCAGCCTGATGAAATGGTACCGGGGAACGCTAAACATTATTGGACCTGCCCCGCCGGCCACACCCAATACGTCACGGTATCGAACCGACGCCGGGCGGGTGGATGCACCAGATGCCCGCCGGGTATGAGGGCCATACCTAAGACGATGAAGAACCACCTGCGGGCGTGGGACGGTGAGTAGGAAGGAGGATGCAGTGCTTGATCGCGTTTCGGTATTGGAAGGTCCATCTGTGGTGGCGTAATACTCGGTCCGCTCCTTCGACCGAGTACTACGCGGTGAGTGGACTTTCGGGGGCGAGCGTCTGCGCCAATGGCGAATCGTCTTAGGTCTAAGTCACGAAACGGCAGCGGAGAGGGCCAACGTCTCCATGCTTCCATTGCGTGGCATTGAGCGCGGAGATCCCGGGCGTCCGGCTGGGGAGCTTCCTTGCCCTGGCCGAGGCACTAAACTTCACTGACCGGCTCGCAGAAGGAACGGATCCCCTCACACTGATCTGGGACGGCTACGCGTCCAACTGCTTAGCGGTAAGCGTGCCCAACGAAGCAAGTCAGTCGCAAGGAGGTCTGGCTACAGCCCCTCACCCGTCGCGCTTGGCCGAGGCAGGCTCGATTCCAGTCCGAACTGATTGAGGATTGCCGACGCTACCTCCCAGGCGGCTGTGGCTAGCACACCCTGTTATTCCGGATGAGGGACCGTCACGGAGGCTAGCTGGGTGAGGCGAATCCTTCTGCTCCAGTCTGGCTCACCGGTGACCCCGTTCGGGTTTCGCCAGACAGGGGAGAATTTTCTGTCTGTTGCGGTCGGTCCGACCATGCGTGCCCTGATTTCAACAGCGCTGTTATTCATAAGGAAGGTGCTGAGCGCCCCGACTAGCCCGACGAAGTCGGCCGCCGCGGCATCGACAGCGTTGGCTGCGAAGTAGATACCGTCGGGCTTGGAAGCCTCAGCCAGCTTCCAGGACAGGTCCACGGCCAAAGCACAGGAGCCGTCGAAGTGCTGTTCCAGGTAAACCGGCCGGAGGCTATTTTGGTCTGCGGTGCTTTGGAAATTGCTCATCACCCACCGCCTGTACCCGCACCTTGGATTGTTTCCCGCCGACTCTAAGGACCTGAGCACTTCGACCGACGGATTGAGCGTATTCTGAATAGTCAGGCCGGATCTAAGGGCTGCGGTCGCCAGATCTGTTGCCTTATGCCTGTCCATAATGGGCTGGCCACGGAGTTTTCGGGCGGGCGCCGCGGCCATCACCAGCCACGCGCGCGCTTGATCTTCCCTAAAGCACTGATCTGTGACGAACTCTAGCATCTCCTCAAGTCTGTTCGAGAAGCCTTCGTGGCGTCCGAAACGTTCCCGGTAGGCGTGAGCAACCTGGTGTTCCTCCATCCACATCGTGTCGGAGCCGATCCTCTCGGGAATCACAGCCGTACGCTGATTCTTCTCTTTTTCGGCCGTTCCATAGATGAAGTGCGGAGCCACCTCGCTGGCGGGAACGTCGACTATGAGAAGTAGTCTTTCACCGTCCGACTCTTTAAGCTCGTAAAACGTCACCCCGTCAACATAAGGTCGCACCCGGTTGTTCAACTGTTGAGTTAGAGATCTGATATTTGCCGGAGCCACAGCCCGCTCTTCGACGCCAACAAGCTCGCCGTCGTCGGTTATTCCGTATACGAGTAGGCCACCGGCGGTGTTGGCCATGGCCACCACATCCTTGACGAATTCGCTCCATTCGCCGGCGCCCGGTTTAGAAGGCAGCTGGCGTTTCCAGTCGAGGTTCTCGGCCTCTTCCAGACCTCCCTCTGCGGCTTCACATACCTGTTCAAAGGTGAGTGGCCCCGGCGCGATGCCGAGATGTTGATGGATGCGGGTAAAAGGGGTGGCCATGCTCTGATCCTGTCCGTAGAGGGAACGGTGAATTCGTGCCGGTGCAACCGTTGAAGTTGTGGAGGCTGGGTCGCACGCAGCGGATTCAGCGTCGACGACCAAGTTTTGCGGTCCACCCTAGTCTTTACCGCATTCTGCAGATGCGTCCGAACGAGGTCTTCGAGTCGAGGTTTGCCCTTTAAGGACGAGGACCATAAATATGTCCAGGGAGTCGTTCTGAGTCCGAAATATCCTCTAGTCGTATGAGTGCCTCGCCGCGGAGGACCTTGGTCATGCGGTCGTAGCCCGGGCGATCGGGCCGGTTCCGGCCATGGACGCTGCGGTCCGACGCGTAGAACCCCACTGCGAATCCCAAATTGGGCCACTATTCCCCTGACAAGGCATAATTCACAATCTCCCTTGCACGTCCTTTTGGGCATCAACAGGGCAACCTAAGACTCGGAGCAAATGAGCCCAGACGACGCCCTCAAGTACCCGAACAATTGCATGAAGATCGTCGGCGTCGTATCCGCGGTTTCCATGCGCCAGGTCATTGCGTATTGTTCGCAAGGCGCCCAACAGACCTGGATCTTTTGGACAACTATCCCGGACCATCCTGACAACTGGGGTCTGCTCAAGTTGAGGCCTGACATCAATCGGGACGCTTTCAAGCACAGCCTTCAGTCTTTCGTCGAGACCTGAGATTGGCTGCTTCATCAAAAAAGACTTTAAGAACTTGATGGATTTCTGACAGAGGACGCCAGAGCCCTCCACAAGGACCTCGTCGCGCAATTTCTGATGCCTTTCAACTCGTCCAGCCCATTCAGCCTCATTTTCGGCTCCGTGGAGTCCTTCGATGGCTTGTATAAGTACCAGAAACCGCGAACGAGGGTGTTGAAGTGGTGCGAACATCATGGATCCGTAAGACTCCAGCAGAGGATGATGATGACTGTCGAGTTCTTGCCAGCGTCGGAGAAGGCCCAAGAGTGAGAGCCCCGTCGTCGAGAGGCGGAAAGCGACTTTCGTTTTTCTAACATCATCTCCGCGTGACGAGTACGGCATTTGGTGGATCGCTGTGCCGTAGACCTGGAATCCGGACTTGGGCTCGTCTGCAGGTTGCCCTCCAGCGACCCCGACTGCGAGGTAGGTTATTTTCCCCTGCCGCCCGGTTGATAATGCAACGATTCGCCGAAGCGGTTCAATCCAGTCGGTGAAAACTGACACGAAAGCAAGCGGTGCGGTGAACCGGATGAGTACTACTGGGCTGAAGGCTACGCGAAAGAAGTAGGGTTCGGGGGCCGACATCGAGTTGTGGAAGCGAAGCTCAACCTCGGCCTCGGCATCTTCCCAAGTGCTGGTACTCTCGGGGTTTCCGACTGCGCCGTACGACCAATCCAAATACCGCGTTTCATTCATGACAGCGGTGGGTAACTGGAAAGTCTTCAGCGGCCCTTCCGAACTAACCGCATCCAGTCCTTCCACTTGAACCTCAACATCGGTCAACAAGGGGGCGTCATCGGGTATGGGATGCGTGCCGATTAGCGCGGCGCGCGAATGAATCACTGCCCTTTCGGGGAACCAAATTTCTACAACCGATTCAACAAGCACGATGTGCAGTCCGTTGATCAGCCGACCACGGATAGCGTCGTGCTCGTAGCGCTGGGGAAACGACATTCCAGCCTGCCCCACCTCCTTCCCTTCCGCCACGATTGGAACATCGCCATATACGTTTGCGAGGGGCTGAGCATCGGCTGTCAGCTCAATGTCCCCCTGCCGGTAAGGTCACCTCAATTCAACCCCAGACGGCAGTAGAAGCTGTAATCCCGCCAGCGTCGCAAAGGACGGATCCGGTTGGCCCTTCAAAGCAGTTGGCAGTGGCCTGATGTACTCGTCCGGCTGGAACATTGGCATCGCCGGGGCGCGCACCCTTCGTGGCCCCGTTTCACTGAATGGCGTCCCTGATTCGGGAGGTGGGTCTAGAATCTTCTTCGCCGCTTTGTGCAGCAAGGGCGAGCGGTTCAGCGCAGCCGACCATAGCGCTATCGGGTCAAGGCCTGCTTCAACTAGAGGCCACAGCGAAACTTCGTGGAATCTCACAGAGCAGGATACGCTGATTCATCACCTTGCAAGGAGCGTTGCCCGCACTTCAGCCAATGCGGCGTGATAAACGGGGTAGGTCCGCCAGATGGGAATCCTGCTGACAGGATCCTCTTTCCTCTCATTGACGAAAGTGCCTGCGGCAGAATTGTGACCAACGCCTGAAAGCGGCGCGAATTCGAAGAGCTTGAACTGCCTGACTGTGACATCGATGAAGAACAGTGTCGCGGGGCCACTTCGCAATTCAAGCCAAGTGTGGCCTGCAGGCCCCAACCACGATCTCGGGATGACCTCCGGTGAGGCCGCACCATTCACATATGTCCAGTCGCCCAGGTCGCGGTCAAGCAGGACGTGGCCTATGACGAAGGATGCGAGGTCGCAGGAATTGCGGGGAAAGTCCTTCAGCCATAGCGACGTGGAAGCCTGACAGACTTTCAGGGCCGCCAGGGATTCGTCAACTGCCCGATCGATGTGGGCGACATCAAATGCGGTCACATTTCGCATTGTATTTTAGAGTTTCCGCATGAGCGAAATGTTGACCGTGGGCGGTCTCGAAGTGAAGACAAGCAAAGCCGAGAAGTGGATGGCTCGGTACGTGCAGACCAATTCGGGTCGATGGTCCTACCCGGCATACGACGGCTATCCGGGCAGCCCCTCGCGGCTACTCGGGGAGCAGGACTTGCTGGCCACTTCGCTCCTGAACGCTCATCAGAAGCCGATTACCTCTTACTACACCTTGCACAAGCTTTTGCCCGAGTTGAATAGACGACTAGAAAAACTCGGGACTTCGCACTCTCTCATTGGGGCCGACAAGAAAACAATTGCTGCGATAGCAAACCTCTTCGGGGTGCTTGACACCGTTGAGACTCCGCAGGTGGGGCTAACCAAGCTTTCCAAAGTCTTGCATCGAAAGCGCCCCGGACTCATTCCCCTTTACGACAAGAACATCAAGCGCGTCTACTTCGAAGCGGGCACGCCGACCAGAGTGTCCTTTGTCCCGGGAAGAAGCTGGGAAGGCTATGCAAAAGTATGGATCGAAGCCGTCCAGGAGGACCTTACAACTCAAATCGAACAATGGCAGCACCTGGCGAGCCTTGCCACGGCCCCGACAATCCTCCCATTACGGGCTCTTGACATCGTTGCCTGGGGGATGGGGGAGACTCGCAACCCTCCTGCCGAGTTCCACACCTCCGAACAAAACGGCTGATTTCTTCGTAAGAGTTCCGCGAAGGTTACCATGGCCGGTCCCAGGGGTAGCCGAGGCGATGAATGTCGCGGGACGGCCGTCAGGGGTCTGGATGTCGATTCCGAGTGCCTGAACAGCGCGGATCAGGTCTTAGGATTCCAGATGGAACTCGACCCTGCAGCGCATGAACCTGATGTTCTGGGCGATTGAGAGCGCGCGGCGGATCTTCTTGTCGTCCTCCTGGGCGATGATCAGACCCTCGACACTCTGGCCCTGTTCAAGCAAGACGTCCTGGACGAAGCCCATGTATCGCTGAGTCTGTCCGACTACGACGTCGCTCGCGCGTCCGCGCTTCAGCTCGATGACGAGCAGCCGGGTCCGGTCCTTGCTGGTAGAGAGGATGTCGAGCGGACCGGTGTCGGTCGGGAACTGCTGGCCCCCGATGCCGTCAACTTCGTATATGTCGTACTCCCGGCCCAGAGGGGTGTTGCGCCAGTTGTGCACCAGGAAGTCTTCGAGCTGCTTTTCCATTTGGAACGCGAGCTGTTCTTCAACCTCGGATTCGAGCGCCTCAACGGTGGGCTGGGATGAGTCGGCCCGGTTGGTCAGCTGGGCGAGTTCGACCTTGTGGGCGGCCAGCTGGAACACCGTCATCTGAGACCTCGTTGACGAGGCGAGAGCGGGGCTCATGTCATCGCGGCTGAAGGATCCCTGCCAGTCGACGCGGCGACGGTGGGGCAGGTCTGTCCCCGGGAGGTATTCGTAGCCGCCGCTGACCCTGCCGTACTCGTAGGCCCGGCCCGGCTTTGGAGCCAGGACTATGTCGCCCTCGGCGATGGCCTCGCAGGCCGCGTGCAGATTGCCCATGCAGAGTGAGGCTGTACTTCGCGGCATACCCGGATTGATCTCCTGGTAGATGCTGGTCATCGTCGCACGGAAAGCTTCAGGCCCGGCGCCGAGCTGTGCCCTGATGTCGTATATGCCGACGAATTCAACACCTACGTACCCGGCCTCGATCATTTCCGCTGCGTTGATGCCGCCGGCGCCCTGACGGACGACCCAGTATTCAGTCACTTTTCGCCAAGCCGACAGGTCTGCCGGAGGCCCGTCTAGTCATTAGCCTTTGTATTTACAGCACAGATGCGGCTCCGATGGGCAAGGAAGCCGAGGTCACCAACGAGGCCGGAATGGGATTCATATTGATCACCTGGAGCATCCAAGTTATGCACTTTCTTCAATGCGTCCCTGAAGCGATCACAACAACCTGCACAGCATAGGCGGCGTGTTTTTCGCGTCGGAACTGCACCTGACCGATTCGGAAAGAACTTAGGGAACCGGGGCCACAAACTTCCAATTAGGGAGGCCGCGATGACCTGGCTCGCAGCCACGTGCCTCCGCTAGATCCCGCCGATTCCTTGTTGGAAGTTCTTCCAAATTGATCTACATCTCTCATTCGTGGTCGGTGTGCGGCTACGCCGCCGCCTGACCAACCGTTTGTGAGATAGAAGATGAGATAGATCCACCAGAGGGCCGCTCCGATCACAGGAGCGGCCCTCTGGCGTTGTCCGTCTTCTATTGTTGGCGGGCGGTCACGGCCTTATGGTCGTGTATGCCGGGTCGCCGGCCCTAAGGACCGTGCCGGTCCCCGGGCATCAGAACCCTCCCGACGTCGAGCCGGCAGATCCTGAGGATGGGCTCGTGAAGGTTGAGTTGGAGCCCGGCTGCCAGGTATCTGCGGATGCGGGGTAGTTGGCTTCCTGGCGTTTGATGCATTTCCATTCGATGGCGGTGTTCGGTGGGAGATCGCTGATCGTTCCGGTCCAGGTGGGGTAGGATGTGGGGTCGAGCTTGACGGCGCTGGCCGGTGACCAGTTCCCCAACCCGGGGACGTTGCCCACGACGTAGACCGACTGCCCTCTGGTGGTGGTGCCGTTGGTGCAGGTGAAGCTGGCTGATACCGGGGTCTGGCCGAGGGTGAACTGGAAAGACTTCGCGGTCACGACCGCGGTGCTGTCGGATTTGGCGACGACGAGATTCCCTCCGGCGTTGTACCAGCCGCTGGCGGCGGCATCGAACGCTGCCTTGTTCGCGTACTGGGTCAGCGGCATTCCGTTCAGCGTTACGGCGGAAGCTTGGGTTTCGTCGGTGACGAGCTGGACAACGTTCTGGCGGCTGTCCGGCGCTCCGGCGTATGTGCCGGATGATGCGGCAATGTTCACGGTTTCAGTGGACCCTGACAGTTGCTGGGTGATACCGGTGAGGCGTTGCGCCCCGGCCTGGTAGTTGACCGACTTGCCGTCGTCTTCGGTGAGGGTGAAGGTGGAGGCGTTGGTGTCGGGATAGACCTGGGCAACGAGCTCGTTGCGTGTAGTGGCGTCGGTCCGGGCGCCGGTGACGTTCATCGTTTTGTCATCGACGTACATCTTGGGCAGGATCGCTCCGGCCTTGGCGAATGCGGGGAGCTGGAAGGCTCCGTTGTTCCATTCGGGAAGGTTGTTCACCCACTGGCCGGTGCTGACGTACTTCTTGTTCGTGTGGTAGTCGTACCAGGTGCCGGCAGGCAGGTACATGTTCCTCTGCCGTTCGCCCGATGCAGCGACGACGCCGACAAGCATGTTCGGTCCGATCATCTTCTCGCTGCCCATAGTGCGGACGTTGGGGTCGTTCTGGTAGTAGTACACCAGCGGCGGGGCGAGGGGGTCTCCGGTGCTGTAAGCGTTGTGCGCCACGGAGTAGTAGTAGGGGGTGAGCTCGTAGCGCTGGCGGAGGTTGGCCAGGTTGCTGGGGACGTCGCCGATCTTGTCGGGGGCTGTCTGCTGGCAGTTGCAGGTGTTGTCGGTATGGGGGCGGATCGGGACGTCGAACCATGCAGAATTCGCGAACCATTGAGTGTAGATCTCGTTGATGTCGGACCCGGTGATGGCCTCGTCACGGTGGAAGCCGCCGATATCGGAGCCGAAGTAGTCGATGCCGGACATCGACATCTCCATCTGGACGTTCGTCTGGTCTGCGAGGGCGGTCATGCGGGTGGCGATGTCACCGGACCACATGGCCGCGCCGTCGCGCTGGATGCCAGCGGCACCGGAACGGGAGAGCAAGAAGGGGCGCTGGGTTGAAGAAGCGGTGGAGTACCCTTTGGCGACACTGTTGGCCCATTCCAGGGCATACAGGTTGTGGTAATCGGCGTGGGCGTGTTTGCCGGGCAGAAGGCCGGCGGTCCAGTCGTTGGAGTCATACATTTCGGGTTCGCCGAGATCGAGCCAGTGGCCGAGGATGCCCATGTTGACCAGGGGCTGTTCCTTGGTCGCGGCCCAGTAGGCGCCGGCGGCCGGCTGGGTCCTGTCGATCATGCTTCCGCGGCCCCACCAGTCGTTGGCGGTGAGGTAGACAGGGTCACACGTGGGGCAGCCGGCACGGGCCAGGAAGCCTTGATTGGCCAGGTTGGTGTACTCGGGGAGTCCCTTGCCGATGTAGGACTCTTCGATGGTCATCAGGCCGATGCCCTGGTTGTCTCGGTAGTCGGCGACCTTCGACGCGGCGTTGGGGAAGTTGGTCGGGTCGAACTGGAGGGTGCCCATCTTGGTGTTGTCGGAGCCTGCTGTGACACCGCCGAACCATTGCAGGTCGAGCATGAATCCGTCGACGGGGAACTTGTCGGCGCGCAGGCCGGCCAGGGTGTTGTCGATCTCGGTCCAGTTCTTGTACCCGTATTCGGAGTTCCAGAGTCCGAACGCCTTCTGCGGGGGCACCGGCGGGTGGCCGGTGAGGTTCATGTAGCTCTTCCGCAGCTCGGGCAGGCTGGGGCCGGCCATGACGTACCAGCGCAGCTGGTCACCGTAGGTATCCATGGTCCAAGGGTCTGCGGTGAGGTTCCAGTCCTGCTTGTAGACCTGGTCGACGAAGAGTCCGTAGTTAGCATTGTTGGCGCCTACGGCGAAGAGGACGGGGATCTGGGTGTTTCCGACTGGGCCGTTGTCGACGTCGTAGTTCATGGTGTTGCCGTAGGCCCCGGGGGAGGTGCGGTCGACTCCGACCCTGTCGCCGTCGGCGTTGCCGCCGGTGAAGAATTCTTCGCCGAGGCCGTAGGCGTTCTGCATGGAGGACTTGGTGAAGGACAGCCCCTTCCACGCGGCCGTCAGGTTCCGTGGGCAGACGGTGTGCAGCAGCAGAGCCGGCGTGCGGGTAGTGTCCGTGACGTCGGCGCACATCGTCGTGGTGTTGACGCTGACCTGGATGTGCGCGCTGCTGGCGGTCGAGGCGGTTTGGGTGAAGGCAGTGGGGCCGGCGTAGCTGGTCGAGGCGACCTGGTCGGTCGTGGGGACGGCCACTCCGGTGCCGGGCCCGGATCCCGTGCCCATTTCGAAGTGGACGAGGTCGTCGCTGAGGAATTCCGCGACCAGGTAGTCGCCGGCTCCGGTGAACTGGACGCGTTGGATCCCTGCCGCGTGGGCCGGGACGGCGGTCACAAACATTGCCCCGGCGGTTGAAGCGAGCAGCAGGAGCACTCCGGAGAGGATCCCGCTGAGGCGCTTTCGGCGCCGGTCTCGGCGTGGGGCGGTCATGGCCTGCCCACCGTGAGGTTGTCGAGGTTGATGGCGGCTGTGTTGGCCGTGTCATAGGAGATTTTCACCGAGTGCCGTCCCAAGGTCAGCGTGGTGCTGATGGTTGCGTTGCCCCATGTGTCCCAGTTGGCCAGGTTGGGCAGCGTCAGGGTTCCGATGGAGGTGCCGTCGACGTAGATGGTTCGGGTGGCTGGTCCGCCTGTGGCGTTGGCGTAACGGAAAATGAGTTGGTGGGTGCCTGTGGCGTTGGCGCTGATGTCGAAGGTGAGGGAGGAACCGGCAGCGGTGAAGCCGTCGACGAATCCTGTGCCGGTGTATCCGGCGTGGTTGGTGTTGGTGGTGGTTCCGGTTGCGGTGGCGAATTCCGCTTCGTATGCGCTCTTGTTGACCCCGGAGAGGATGACGGTGCGGGTGGTTGTTCCGGAGGCGACCTTGATGAGGGTGAACTGCTGGACAGGATCCCAGTACCAGCCGGTGGCGGCGGCCGTGAGGCCGCTGAGCGTGCTGTATGCGGTCAGCGCGGTTCCGTCGACTGTGACGCCGCTGGGGACAGTGGTGTTGACCTGGAGTGTTGCGGTGGTGGCGAGCGGTGGCACGGTGGCGGCGACCTGATGGCTGCCCCAGTTCTCGGCGCAGGTGACTTGTTTGACGGTTCCCGCGGCGTCGTCGAAGTAGTCAGCCGAGGTGGATCCTGCGGGGTAGATCCGGAAGACGAGGTTCGTGTAGTTGTAGACGTCGTTGCCGATGTTTCCGCCGTATTCGTAGTTGGCGTTGAGGTTCAGCGGGATGATGGCGCCGTCGCGGGCGTAGACCGGGATAGTGGAGGTGTCGGCGATGTAGGTCTTGTTGCCGGGACCGGAGGCCTTGCCGCCGTTGGTGACGTCGTGCCATTCCCCGCCGGGGAGGTAGAGCGTGACCGAGGTCGCCCCTTGAGTGGTGATGGGGGCGACGAGCAGCTGGCGGCCAAACATGTACTGCATGTCCAGGGGCGCCGCCGAGGCGTCGCCGGGGAAGGCCAACCGCATGGTCTGCAGCAGGGGCAACCCGGTCAGGGAGGCGTTCTTGGCCTCCGTGTAGATGTAGGGGATCAAGTTCATCCGCGTGTTGGCGAACTTGCGGAACGTGGGGATCACTGTCGTGTCGCCCGTTCGGGCCTGGACGTTCCAGGGGGTCCGGGCCTCTGAGGGGCTCGGATCGGACTTCTCGGAGTGGTACTGCATCATCGGGGAGTATGTCTGCTGGGCCGCTGCCCGGAGGTAGAGCTCGCTGCTCGGGAAGGTCCCCGTGAAGCCGGCCATGTCCCACGCCCAGAAAGGAATCCCGGACTCTCCGCCGCTCAGGCCTGCGCGCAGGGCCTGCTGGAAGGCCGAGAACGTCGAGGCCTGATCGCCGGCCCAGTAGATGGAGTGGGCCTGTGCGCCCGCGGTTCCACCGCGGCTGAACAGGACCCCGTCTCCGTTCTTCTTGGTCTGGACATAAGTGCCGTAGGCGCCGGTGTAGGCGTTGGTGTACGCGTTGTGCATCTCGTCGCCCTTGCGGCCGTCGGAGAAGGAGGCGTTGCGGCCGAAGACCATCTCGCCGCCGTCGGTCTTCATCCCGTCGATGCCGACATCGTCGAAGAGGTAGGCGCGCTTGCTCATCCACCAGGCGGTCGCCGCGGCGTTGGTGAAGTCCGGCATGGTGCTGTCGCCGAACCATTCCCCGGTGGGGATCCGGTATTGGCCGCCGGCTCCGTCTCCGATCAGGTAGCCCTGCGCGGTGGCGTAGCTCTGGTCGTTGAGATGCTGCTGGGGCGCGGTGGCGGGGTTCGTGTCGAAGTCCTGCTTGAGTACGGGGATCTGCCACAGGACGACTTTGATGTTCTGGGCGTGGGCGGCGGCGACCATGGCCTTGGGGTCGCTCCACTCGCCGCCGGACGGGAAGGTGAGGTCGGTGTAGGCCAGGGCGCCGCTGCCGGGCTTTGCGGTGTAAGTCGCACCGTGCCAGACATAGAAGGTGGCCTCGTCGCTCCACTGCTCCAGCACCAGGACACTGTGCGGGATGTTGTTGCTGGTGACGTTGGCGAGCTCGTTCGTGACCTCGGTCTGGGTGTTCCACTCGTTGGCGGACATCCACAGGCCGAAGGCCCATTTCGGGGGCAGCCACGGGCGTCCGGTGAGGGAGGTGTAGGCATCGAGGATGTTTCCCTGGGTACCCGTGAGGAAGTGATAGTCGACGGTGGAGTCGAGCGCGCCGCCGGTGTCGACGGTGAAGCCGACCATGTCGGAGAGGTAGGTGCACACGTTGAACAGTGAGTAGCGCGTACTGGGAACGTACACCCCGTAGCCTGCGGAGTTGGTGAAGAACGGCACCGACATGTAGGTGCGGTGGGTAGGGCCTTGGTCCTGGTACTGGTTATAGACGTAGTTGTCGACGTCGTGGCCGCGCTGGTCCAGGTAGTCGTATCTTTCGCCGAAGCCCTCGAACCGTTCTCCGGCAGGGGTCAGCCAGTGGTCCTCGATTTTGGTGACCGTGGTGGAACCGTCACTGGCCCATCCCGTGTTCCGAAATATGGCCGGGTCGTACTGCTGGGCAATCAGCGTGGTGCCGTCGGCCTTGTAGACGGAAACTCGGTAGGGGCTCTTCTGGATCTTCACCTGCAGCGCGCTAGTGGTCAACTGCAGCGTCGTGCCGGTGTCGGTGACGGTGTAGCCCGTGGCGCCTGTGATATTCAGGCCGGTGCCGTGGGGTGCGATCTGTACGTGGAAGCGGTCTGGTGCGGGGAAGGTGTAGCGGATCTTGGGGGAGAAGCTGCCGGAGGTGTCGCTGACAGTGACATCGACCGAGGTGCCGTTGTCGGTGTAGCCGCTGACGTTGCCCGTGCCAGACCAGTCGGTGACCGCGAAGCTGAACGGGCCGCTGGTGATCGCGCCTGCGCCGTCGACGTTGGCGTGGATGGTGTACGTGATTTGGTCGCCCCTCGCGAAGGAGCCGAGGTTGACCTTCCAGTAGCTGTTGTTGCCATTGTTGTAGTCGAAGGAGCAGCCGACGTCAGTCTGGGCGACCCCGTTCTTCGTCCAGGAGACCCAGCATGTCTGTCCGGGAGAGATCGGCCATGTGGTCGAGTGCAACTGGACCGTCTGGGTGGACATCGGATCGCGCGGACCGCGTTCGCTCGGCGTGGTGCTGTAGAGCTGGTCGTAGCCGGTGGGCCCGTGGAAGACGCCGCTGAGGGTGTCAGCTTTGGCCGATTCTGCGCCGAAGACCGCCGGTAGCAGGGCCAGGGGCACAGCGCCCAGGATGCCGAGGACGGCTGTGCGGCGGGATATTGTCGGCGTGACTGAAACGGACATCGTTGCCCTGCTTTCTTTTGAGAGTGAAGCTCACCCAGCGGAGCGGCCGATGAGGGTCGGCTCGTCGCTGTTCAAGCGGAGGTTGGGTTCGAAAAGCTCGTTGAGCAGGAGGCTTGCGGCTCCGCGTGCCCAGGCCTCGTCGTCCCAGGCCTCGGCGTGGATCGAGAGTCCGTCCTGCAATCCGTCGAAGACGGTCTCGTTGAGCGCGCGGCGGAACGCGGGCATGATGAGGTCGAGATTATGTGTGCCTTCGCCGGCCAGGAGGAGCCGGTCGGGGTTCAGGATGTTGACGACGTTGCCGACTGCCCGGCCCAGATGCTGGCCGGCCTCCGCGAAAACGTGTGCTGCACGCTGGTCACCGTCCCGGGCCATCGTGCCGCCCTCGTCGACGGTGACGGGCCGTCCCAGCTCGCCGGAGAGGGACACCGGGAGGGCCGGCTCGCCGATCACGGCCTCCAGGCAGCCGCGGCCACCGCACTCGCATTGCGGGCCTTCGGGTACCACCTTCATGTGGCCGAGCTCGCCGGCACCTCCGCGGCTGCCCCGGAACAGGCGTCCGTCGAGGACCATGCCCATGCCGACGCCGCGTCCTATGGTCACAACAGCGAAGTTCTTCACGCCCCGTCCGGCCCCCCAGCTCTGCTCGCTCGCCACCAAGGCGTTGACGTCGTTGTCGATGAGAACCGGCAACCCGATCGCCTCTGAGAGCCGTTTGGCGAGTGGTTCGTTGTGCCAATCAAAGTATGTGGCGTGGCGCACGCTTCCCTCGTCCCGGTCGATCACCCCTCCCATGCCAAGCCCTACGCCGAGGATCCGGCCATGGCCGGCGGGAGCAAGCGCCTCGACTGCGCTGACGATGCCTGCCACTACCGCGCCCGGTGTCGGGAACTCAAGGGCGGCGTCGGCTCGGGCCACGACGTTTGCGTCGAGATCTGTCAGGACGCCGATGGCCTGGTTCTCGGTCAGTTTGATGCCGACGACGTAGCCGGCGCGCGGCCGCAGGCCAAGGAGCACTGGCGGCCGCCCTCCCGCCGATGTGCCAGTGGCCCGCTCTTCGACGAGGCCTCGGTCTATGAGCCGCGATGTGATGGCAGTGACCGTCGGGCCGCTGAGGCCCGTGCTCCGGGCGATGTCCGCGCGGGAATGGAGCGCCTCGCCGCGCAGCTCGGCGAGCACGAGGGCCTCGTTGATCTCCCTGATCAGCCCTTTGTTGCCCGCCCGGTCGATTCTCACAGCGCATGCCACCTTTCTGAAGTGACTAAATTAAGTTGCCGAACAAACGCTAAGTGAGTGCGGGGCTTCTCCGCAAGGGGAATTTTCTGGTGCAGTCATTGTGCATAAGCGACCCCTTGACGTGAGCTGCATCATAGTTCTAATCTTCATTTAGTCGTAAATAAAGGAGAATACAATGGTTCGGCCGAGCGGCAACGCTGACGTTACGCGGTCTGCGATCCTGGCATTTCTTGGTACCTCCGGAGGAGCGTCCCGGGCTGACTTGGCGAGGGCACTTGGCGTCTCTCCGGCTCTCATGACCCAGCTCATCAAAGAGCTCATCGCCGATGGCCTCGTGAGGGAGCTGTCAATGTCTCCCTCCAACGGTGGTCGTCCTGCCCGGATGCTGGGCCTGGCCACCGCCGCCGGGCGCGTGGTGGGTATGAAGATCTCGAAGGATCATGTTGCCTTCGTTGAAACGGAACTTAGCGGGCATGTGGTCCGGTCAGACAACAGGGCATACGACGCTTCCTCGATCACCTCGCTTTCCGACGTCGTCTCACTCGTCCATTCATTCGTTGGCGAAGACCGTGTCACCCCCCTTCTGGGAATAGGTGTCGGTGTTCCCGGATCGGTGGACGCGCAAGGTAGCGGTGTTGTTGATTCAAGCCTCCTGGGCTGGCGGCAGGTACCGCTTGGAGCGGTTCTGAGCCGGGAACTCCATGTTCCGGTCCTGGTGGAGAACAATGTCAACGCCCTCGCTGTAGCCGAACGGCTCTATGGGTCGGGCCGCGAGCATGCCGAGTTTCTGGTTGTGACGATCGGCGAAGGTGTTGGCGCGGGATTTGTTACCGGCGGTGCAGTCGTGCGCGGCAGTAGGGGCGGTGCCGGCGAAATCGGTCACATACCCGCAGTTGCGGATGGCCCTCTTTGTACCTGCGGTAACCATGGATGCATTGAGGCCCTGATTGGGGAAAAGACACTCGTCGCGCAGGCGCGGCAATCCGGAATCATTTCGTCGTCCGCCACTATGGCAGATCTGCAAGGGCGCGCAAACGACGGCGACCCCCGAGCCCAAGATGTTTTCCGGGGAGCCGGTCAGCCGCTGGGTCGAATCGTCGCTGGTCTCGTGCAGATCCTGGATCCGGAGATTGTGATCGTCAGCGGGGAAGGAACCCGGGCGTGGCGCCACTGGGCAGCAGAATTCGAGCGATCTTTCAGGGGGGCCTTGACGGCAGACCGCCGGAGCATCCCCGTGATCGTCGAGTCCTGGGACGACGAGGCCTGGGCGCGCGGAGCCGCTGCGCTCGTGGCGTCTGCGCCCTTCTACAGCGAAGAAAGTTCAGGTGAGCAGGGGAGACGGGTTCGTGCCCGGCTCACCCATGTACCGGCGGAGGTAGCAGGACTGTGACCGCTCTACAAGACTCGAGGTCCGGCAGCCCCGGACCCACGGCAACAACGAAGCGCCACCGAGGACCCGAGGTTCGGCGTAAAACCACCGGCACGCGTCTCAAATACGGGCTGACTGTCGCCGTTTTCCTCATTCCGAGCGCGTTGCCTCTATTGTTCTTCACCATCATTCCCATGTTTTCCGCGTTCTGGATCAGCCTGAACCAATGGAATCTAGTCGGCCCGATGAAATGGGTGGGCCTCGGGAACTACGGCAAGCTCATCGGCGACCCCGGCACGCAGGGCGCCTTCCTGCACACCATCTACTACATCGTCGGATACCTGCCGCTTGTGTACATCGGCGGTCTGGCCATAGCGCTTGCCCTCAATTCCCGAATCAGGGGACGCAGCATGATGCGCGGCCTTTACTTCCTCCCCGTGGTGACCAGCTGGATCGTCGTTGCCCTTGTCTGGCGATGGCTACTGAATCCCAGCACGGGAATCGTCAACTGGCTGCTTGGACTCATCGGGGTGACAGGGCCGGGGTGGTGGACAGATCCGGCATGGTCCATGCCTTCGATCATCGTGGCTTCCGCGTGGAAGGACCTTGGCTTTGTCATGGTGATTCTGCTCGCCGGTCTCCAAGCCATTCCGGAGGACTTGTATGAGGCCGCGACCGTGGACGGCGCCGGCCGGTGGAGGCGGCTGTTCAGCATTACGCTTCCCATGCTTTCCCCCTCGACTTTCTTTGTCATTGTGTTGTCGCTGATCAACGGATTCCAGGTCTTTGACCAGGTCTATGCCATGACCGGAGGCGGCCCCAACAACTCTTCCCAAGTGGTGGTCCAGCAGATTTACGACCTCACGTTCCGTTACGGAAGGGCCGGCGAGGCATCGGCCCTGTCATGGCTACTGTTCCTCTTCATCCTGGTCATCACTCTGATTCAGGTGCGCGGTCAAAAGAAATGGGTGCACTATGCGTAAGCAGCGTCCCTCGATCACCCTGAACATCCTCGTCCTCGTTGGCGCCCTCATGATGGTCTTCCCATTTCTTTGGGCATTCGTAACGTCCATCAGCCCCGGCGCAGGCCTCTCCGCGACACCGCAACTTATCCCGGAGAACCCTTCACTGTCCGCGTACGCTGAGTTGCTCCAACGGCTACCGTTTGCCCAGATCGTGCTCAACAGCCTGATCCTTGCCATCCTCACCACGGTGTTCCAGCTCATCACCAGCTCACTGGCCGCCTACGTCTTTTCCAGGATGCCGTTCAAAGGGCGCAACGCGGTGTTCGCCGTGTACCTGGCCACCATGATGATCCCGATGCAGGTGCTGGTCGTCCCGTTGTTTGTGGAAATGAAAAGCCTGGGCCTTATTGATACCTATCTCGGCGTGCTGTTGCCGGGGATCGCCAGCGCCTTCGGCGTGTTCCTCCTACGGCAGGCCATGAATTCCGTGCCGCAGGACCTGGACCAGGCCGCGACATTGGATGGGGCTGGACACTTCCGGATCTTCGGCCTCATTGTGCTTCCCCTGGTCCGTCCGGCGCTGGCCACACTGACGGTGTTCGCATTCCTCAATAGCTGGAACAGCTTCCTCTGGCCGCTGATTATCCTGCGTACTCCCGCAATGAAAACCCTCCCCGTGGCGTTGGCGGGACTGCAAGGCCAGTACACCACCCAGTGGGACATCGTGATGGCCGGATCAGTGGTCAGCGTCCTACCAATGCTCGCCCTCTATATCTTCACCCAGAAGTACATCATCCAAGGGGTTGCGGGCACCGGACTCAAATAGACCGGATCGGCCAGTTTCCTCACCTATCAATGGAGATACACATGAACAAGAAGCCCCTGGCATCGCTGGGTCTCGCTCTCACCGCAATCCTGGCCATGTCAGGCTGTGGATCGGCGGCGAGTTCAAATGTTTCAAGCACTGAAAAAGTAACCATCAAGTACTCAAACTTCATCTCCAACGGTGGCAACGAGAAGAACCTGGACACCATCGTTCAGGCCTTCGAGAAGGCCAACCCGAACATCACAGTCCAGGTCACTACCTTGCCCTACAAGGACTACACAACGGCCCTCCAGACAGACCTGGCCGCCGGGACGCAAGCCGATACTTTCGACATTGAGTACGCGAACCTTCGTTCCTACGTGGCCAATGGGGCGGTCGCACCTCTCGAGGGAGTTGACGGTTCCAAGTACAAGCAGTCCCTGCTGCAGTCCTACCAGTCAGACGGCAAGCAGTACGCATTGCCCAGTTCCTTCTCCGACGTCGTCCTTTACTACAACAAGGCACTCTTCGACGCCGCCAAGGTCGCCTACCCCACAGCTAGTTGGACCTGGGCTGATGAAACGGCCGCTGCGAAGAAGATCACGGACAGCGCCGCGGGTGTCTATGGAGACTTCCAGAACGTGAGCTTCTACGAGTTCTATAAAGCATTGGCCCAAACCGGCGGCAAATTCCTCAACGACGACGGCAAATCCGTCGCCTTCAACTCGCCCCAGGGCATCAAAGCGGCCGAATGGCTGGCAGGCAAGAGCGGAACCACCATGCCTACACCCGCCCAAGGCGCCGGAACCCCGGACTTCGACACGAAACTGTTCAAAGACGGCAAACTTGGCATGCTCCACAGCGGCATCTGGGTGGCCAGCAGCTTCGCCGATTCACCCAAAAGCTGGGACATCGCCGTCGAGCCCGGAGACACGCAGAAGGCAAGCGCGGAGTTCTCCAACGCCATTGGGGTTTCTGCCAACTCGAAGAACAAGGCCGCGGCCCAGAAGTGGGCCGAATACATGACCAGCTCAGACGTCATGGCACAGACCCGCATCAGTGCAGGATGGGAACTTCCCGCCACCTCCGATGACTCGGTCCTGAAGCCCTATCTCGCAAAGGACAAGCCGGCAAACCGCAAGGCCATTTTCGACGCCCTTGACAACGTCGCCCTCCCACCGGTCATCGGCGACAACCAGCAAAAAATGGTCGACATCATCAACAATGCTCTTGGCGAAGTCGAAGCGAAGCGCTCCAGTGCGGCCGATGCCCTGAAGGGTGCCGCGGACCAAATCAACGCGCTGCTGAAATAACCGGGCACAGCCCGAACAAGGCCGGTGAGCGGGCCGCGGTAACACCGTGAGCTGCTGGCGGCACGGCGACCCGCTCACCATCTGAAAGAGAAGCCAATGATCGACAAATCAATGCAAGGTTCAACGGTAACGCCGGACGGAGATCCCGCTGTCCGTTCGATAGTCCAGGCCGGCATCCGGCTCATCCTGGAACAGCAGACCCCTGGGGGCGCCTACCCGGCAAGCCCGTCGTTTTCCGCCTACGCCGGGTACTGCTGGTTCCGCGACGGCTCATATATCGCTGACGCCATGTCCGCCGCCGGGCACATCGAATCCGCCGAACGGTTCTTCGACTGGTGCTCGAACGCCTTGACTTCCCGTGCGGGAAGGATCCGTCGGATCGTGGCTGAGAGCCTGGCCGGCAGGCCGGTGGCCGGCGACCAAATGCTGCCCACGCGTTTCACTCTCGACGGGGCCGAAGGTAGCGATGAGTGGTGGGATTTCCAGCTCGACGGATACGGCACCTGGCTTTGGGCCTTGGCTGAGCATAGCGCCCGCCATGACCGGCCACTCGAACGCTGGGCTGAGGCCATTGATCTCACAATCGACTATCTTTCTGTCTCCTGGCAACGGCCCTGCTATGACTGGTGGGAAGAGTCGGCCCAGCACGTGCACGTGAGCACTCTGGGTTGCATCGCCTCCGGATTGGCCAGCATCGCCCAAACCGGGCTGATCGAGGAGTCACTCTCAGAACGGGCCGCCTCGACCGCGCACCAGATCCGCCGTCGAGTCCAAGACGAAGGTGTCCAGGACGCCCATCTCACGAAATGGCTGGGAACAGACACGGTAGACGCCAGTCTCCTCTCGCTGATTGCTCCGATGAACTTCCTGCCCCCGCACGGTCCTTTGAGCGCGGGGACCATCGCTATCATCGAAGAGCAGCTCACCGTCGACAACGGCGTTCACAGGTATCTTGCCGACACCTATTACGGCGGCGGCCAATGGCCTTTGCTTAGTTGCTTCCTCGGCCTGTCCCAGGCCGCTTCCGGAAACCGAACCAGAGCCCATGAGCTCCTGGAATGGGCCGCATCTACCGCCGGCGGGAACGACGAACTTCCCGAACAGGTTGAGCGTCACCTTCTTGACCGCAATTATCTTCAACCCTGGAACGAGCGCTGGGGTTCCTCGGCAAATCCGCTGCTGTGGAGCCACGCCATGTTCATCCGTCTCGCCATTGCCCTCGGGGTCCCGTACGACACCGACGTTCCGGCTCCGGCTCCAACAGCGAAAGAGAGCGCCAAATGATCCGTCACAAGCCATTCGGTTCCGGCCACCCGTATGTGGACGACACCGATCAGCGCAGCCCGTCCCATCCGGTCGCGGGGGAGCCTGTCACCTTGGGCGTGCGAACCTCGCCGGAACTGACCGACGTGATCTGCGAACTCGAAGTCACCGCTCGCGACGGGACAGTCACGAAACTGACCGAAATCCTCGAACGAGTACCGGCGGCATCGCGCGGACAAGTTATCGATGGCGGCCACCTGGCATCCGCCCAGGCCAAACTCGCCCGTTCAGCCAGCGGCTGGCAGCTGACCCTCGCGCCGGCGGAGCCCCAGACAATATACAAGTACCGCTTCACGGCGCAGACCCAAAGTGGCAGCACTCAAAAGACGCAGTGGTTCAGCTATAGCGCCGCTACCTGGGCGGCCGCCAGCCAGGCTGTTAACGTCATTGGAGCTGACCGCGTGATCGCCGACTCCGTTGAGGTGCTACATGACGGTGTCCGGCCTTTGCGTGTTCGTTTCGCGCTCCCGTTGGCCTTGAACGAGCGTGTCACCGGCTTTGGAGAACGCTTTGATGCCCTCGATCACCGGGGGTCCAAGCTGGACGCGGTCGTCTTCGAGCAATACAAGAGCCAAGGAGCGAAGCGGAAGACTTACTTGCCGATGCCCTTCGCCCATGTAGTAGGCGGCGATGGCTGGGGATTTCACGTCGAAACTTCCCGACGTACTTGGTACGACATCGGTGCCTCTGACGAACACCGCCTCGTCATTGAAGCCGAAGTCGGCCCCGAACCCCTGAACGGGGACACACTTCTGAACCTGAGGTTCTTCGAAGGAACGCCGACGGCGGTCCTGAAGTCCTTCCTGTCCGTCGCCGGCAGCGCCAAGGAGCTTCCGGACTGGGTGTTCAAGCTCTGGGCGAGCGGAAACGAGTGGAATACCCAGGCAGAAGTCATGCGACAGATGGATCGGCACCGGGACACCGGGATTCCGGTCGGATCCGTCGTCGTCGAAGCGTGGAGCGACGAGTCCACATTCACGGCGTTCCGCGACGCTGAATACGAGCCGAATCCAGATGGTTCACCGCACCATCTGAGCGACTTCACCTTCCCGGAGCATGGTGCCTGGCCGGATCCGAAGGCCATGGTCGATGACCTTCACGCCCGGGACATCCGGGTGGTTCTGTGGCAGATTCCGCTCATCAAAATGCGGCCCCACCCACAAGGACAAGCCCGATTCGACGCTGAGGCGGCGATTCGTGAAGGCCGGCTCATCCGTGAGGAGGCCCCGGATGGCAGCCTGCGACCCTACCGTAACCGAGGGTGGTGGTTCCCGCTCAGCTTGATGCCGGACCTGACCGAACCTGAAGCCGCCCGATGGTGGACTGAGAAGCGACGCTATCTCGTCGAGGAAATCGGCATCGATGGGTTCAAGACCGACGGTGGCGAACACGCCTGGGGCGAAGAGCTCACGTATCTGAACGGAATGCGCGGAGACGAGGGAAACAACCTCTTCCCGGTCGCCTATGCGAGGGCTTATGGCGATCTGCTCGAATCTGCAGGAAAGGCCCCCGTCACCTTCAGCCGCGCGGGATTCACCGGTTCCCAGGCACACGGAGCATTCTGGGCCGGGGATGAGAATTCCACGTGGGATGCATTCCGTTGGTCCCTGTTCGCCGGACTCTCCGCGTCAGCATGCGGAGTCTTGTACTGGGGCTGGGACTTCGCCGGTTTCTCCGGCGACGTCCCGAGCGCAGAGCTTTACCTGCGTTCAGCCGCTGCAGCCGTATTCGTGCCCATCATGCAGTATCACTCCGAGTTCAACCACCACCGGAAGCCATCGAGGGATCGGACTCCGTGGAACATTCAGGAAAGAACCGGGGATCAGACTGTCATCCCTGTCTTCCGTGAACTCGTCGAACTGCGCGAACGCCTCATTCCCTACCTGGCTGAGCAAGCCCGCAAAGCTATCGACACCGGAGCCCCCCTCATGCGCCCGCTGTACTTCGACCACATCAAAGACGAAGAGGTATGGAAGCACCCCTTGCAATGGATGCTCGGCGAGGACCTTCTTGTTGCTCCCGTGACCGATGAGGCGGTCCGTACCTGGACGGCCTATCTTCCCGGCGGCAACTGGGTCGATGCCTGGACGGGAGAAAAATACGCAGGCCAGCGAACAGTCGAGGTATCCGCGCCGCTGAACCGCGTTCCTGTCTTCGTGAGGGCCGAAGCTTGGAACGAGATGAAGAACGTTTTCCTTCCGACGGCGTAATCAAAGAACTGAACGGGACCAGCTACCTCGAAGGAAATCCTTGGAATACAGAAGACTTGGCCGAAGCGGCATGTATGTTAGCGAGATCGCGTACGGCAACTGGCTAACGCACGGATCGCAAATTGAGGACGACACCGCAGCGCAGTGCGTGCATGCTGCGCTCGACGCCGGCATCAGCACCTTCGATACCGCTGATGCGTACGCCGAGACGCGTGCAGAAACCGCCCTCGGTCTAGCGCTTTCCGGCGTTCGCCGCGAAAGCGTGGAGATCCTTACCAAGGTGTATTTCCCGACAGGGCCCGGAAGGAACGATCGCGGACTCTCTCGGAAGCACATCATGGAAGCTATCCATGGAAGTCTCCGCAGGCTCAAAACCGACTACGTAGACCTGTACCAAGCCCACCGGTTTGACTACGAAACACCCCTTGAGGAAACGATGCAGGCTTTTGCTGACATCGTGCGCGCCGGGAAAGCCCACTACATCGGCGTCTCCGAGTGGACGGTGGATGAGATCCGGTCAGCAGCTGCGCTGGCCAAGGAGCTCAATATCGAGCTGGTCTCCAATCAACCCCAGTACAACATGCTGTGGAGGGTTGTTGAACCAGAAATCATCCCGGCCAGCGAAGAGCTCGGGATAGGCCAGATCGTGTGGTCGCCTCTTGCCCAAGGAGTGCTGACCGGCAAATATCCACCTGGAAAGGGCGCCCCGGCCGGTTCTCGCGCCACCGACCAAAACGGAGGCAAAGACACGATGGCTAGGTGGCTCGGCGATGACGTTCTCACCAGGGTCCAGCGCCTTCAGCCCTTGGCAGCAAGCGTGGGGATTCCGCTAGGAACCCTCGCCCTGGCATGGGTGCTTCAGAACCCGAATGTATCTACCGCCGTCGTCGGAGCCTCGAAGCCAGAGCAGATCAAGGAAAACGCAAAGGCCGCCGGGCTAACGCTGGAGGACGCACTCCTGAAGGAGATCGATGAAATCCTCGAACCCGTCATCGAACGCGACCCTCGCAAGGTCGATAGCTGCCACAGCAGGGCTTGAGCACCACTAGCGGCGGCAGCGATAACAAGCTGCCGCCCTTTAACAGATCAAAGAATCGCACCAACATGGCTGAAAACATGACAAGTGCGGGTCATTTCATTGGCATTGACATCGGTGGAACCGGCGTCAAGGGCGGAATCGTCAACCTCGAAATGGGCGAAATCCTGGGAAACTGCGTTCGTCTAGCCACGCCCCGACCAGCGGATCCAGAGTCTGTAGGAGACGTTGTCCGGCAGCTCGTTGACGAACTCGCCGCAGGTAGTGAAGCGGGACTTGATTCAACCGTTGGCGTAACCTTTCCGGGCATCGTCCAGCACGGCATGTCCCGATCTGCGGCAAATATGGACAGGACCTTCATCGATTTCGACATCGGCTCCCATTTCTCGGATCGCATTCGGCGGCCGGTCGCCGTCGTGAACGACGCCGACGCCGCAGGACTCGCGGAAGCCCGCTACGGCGCCGGCGGGGGAACCCGCGGCACCATTTTGGTCATTACCTTGGGCACGGGGATCGGATCAGCCCTGATTTTCGACGGAAACGTCGTGCCCAATGTAGAGCTCGGTCACATTTCCATCGATGGTTACGACGCTGAAACCAGGGCATCCGCCGTCGCCCGTGAGCGCGACGGATTGGGCTGGCAAGAATACAGCGTTCGCTTGCAACGCTACCTTTCTGAACTCGAGTTCATGTTCTCGCCCGAACTCATCATTTTGGGTGGAGGGATCTCTCAAAGAACCGACGAATACTTGCCTCTCCTCACGTTGAGGACTCCAGTGGTCCCGGCGAAGCTCAGGAATGATGCCGGCATCGTGGGCGCCAGCATTCAGGCAGCATCAACCACGCCTACTAATCGCTCTGTCGGCGCACCATTTCAGTGATCCAGATGGGCGCGAACGGAGACGTGCAGTTCGGGGGAGTCGGGTAATCCTTGAGCACACCCAGGCGCTCACCGATGTCGATGGCGCGGGCGCGGTAATCGGCATGTTCGATCCCGATCTGGGCCAGGCAGTGGTTCATGGCCCATTGCAGGCGGTCCGGGGCGTCCTTCATTTCGGCCTCGATGACGTCGAGCAGTCCTGGAAGGTCCAGGCCCTCGGGATTCTTTGCCGCGCGTTCAGTGGTCAGTGCCCAGCCGGCACTCGCGACCACTGGATCCGGATCGGCGAACCAGGCAAGGCGCAGCTCCTCGCAGTGCGGGTTCTTCTTCACCACGTAGTTGACGAGCCAGTCGTGAACTTTCGGAGTGCGCGCCTGGCGCATCATGTGGTCCAGCTCATCGCGCTGGAACGACTTCGGGCGGCAGATCAGGATCGCGAGCAGTCTGGCCGCCGTGTCTTCCGTCGCCCAGAGCTGGTGTGAGAGTTCCTGCTGCGTCTTCAACCGCTTCGCGAGCGCGCGCAGTTTGCCGAGGTTCACACCGTGATCGTCACCGTGCTTCTCGTTCACTTCGCGGGCTCTCGGGTCCTCGAGCGCGGCCAGCTCGGCAACCAGTTCATCCACCGTCGTCTCGGTCACCGCAGCCTCCTGTTCATCACTTGTGGGGTTGAGCTTACTAGCAGGCGTGGCGGTGCAGCGCCGTCACGAAGGCGTTCGGAGACGGCTGCCCGGTGTCCCCCCTGGACTCCCACCCGGTCATGTGGCGTGGTACGCGGCGCATTCCGGGAAGGGGTCGTTCGGGAGAGCTGGCTCGCCGGGCCAGCCTGGATCGTCCATGGCGTCGGCGTCGGCGTCGGCGTCGGCGTCGGCGTCGGCGTCGGGGTCGGGGTCGGGGTCGGGGTCGGGCCATGGGTGTGCGGCTGTGAAGGTGTGCCAGTCGGGGAAGGGGTCCGGGGGCAGTTCCGGTTCGGGTTCCTGGCCGGTCGGGGTGTGGCGTGGCCAGTGGGGTGGTTCCCAGTCCTGGTGTTCGCTGGGGTAGTGCCGGTGTGAGGGTGAGGTCCACCCGGGTGGACTGTTTTTGCCGGCGGGGGTGGGGGTCCAAGCGGTGCGGTGTTTGAGGCGGTGGTGTTTGGGGCAGGGTTGGCCGAGGTTGGTGATGCCGGTGGTGCCGCCGTGGGCCCAGGCCAGGAGGTGGTCTGCTTCGTTGTCCAGGGAGTGGTTGTTGCAGCCGGGGAAGGGGCATTTGCCGTCGCGGAGCCGCAGCCATTGGCGCTGGGCTTTGGTGAGGCGGTAGCTGGTGCTTCCGATTTCCAGCGGGGCACCGTCGCGGGGGTCGGTCAGGACCCGGTGGAAGGACTCGGCGCCCTCGGCGACCAGTGCACGGGCCATGGAGGGCGGGATCGGCCCGTACCCGTCGAGCACGGCCGGTTCGTCGGTGGCGCCCAGGAGGGACAGGACCGGGACGGTGACCAGGACCTGTGCCTTCGGGGACGGGACCCGTCCCGCCGTGCCCGGTTCCATGCCTCCGGCGACCGTGCCGCTCAGCCCCGTGCCGCCGTCGGGCAGTCCGCCGTCGACCGTCGCGGAGCCGGTGTTGGTGAGGAGCCAGGTGGCGGTGATGTCGGCGCGGAGTTGGGCGAGGGTCCGGGTTTCGTGGGGGCCTTGGAGGGTGCGGGCTGCGGCGGTGCTCCGTTCCCAGATCCCTGCGGCGGTGGCTGCGGGGAGGTAGGCGGAGAGCCAGGCCATGCCGTCGCGGTCCGGGAGGTATTCGACCCGCCGGTC
>NZ_JBFTOG010000048.1:0-37225 GCF_056397865.1 Arthrobacter sp. 05L417 | reverse complement strand
GTCCAGCTCGTCATGACCGACAGGACACTCTTCCAGGGCGACAGCGAACCCGCCCGGCTCCCCGGCTACGGCATCGTCCCCGCCGGCTGGGCACGGACAATGCTCACGGGGAACAACCACCAACCCGGCCAGTCCGCCCAGGATCAGGATCTGAAGGTCTGGCTCCGGCGCCTCTTCATGGCCCCCGGAACCGGAGAGCTCGTCGGGGTGGATTCGCGGGCGCGCTTATTCCCGGCGGGCTTGCGGCGCTTCATCCAGGCCCGCGACGACACCTGCCGCACCCCGTACTGCGACGCGCCGATCAGGCATTTCGACCACATCATCCCCTGGCACGACGGCGGACCCACCAGCCTGGCGAACGGGGCAGGCCTGTGCGAAGCATGCAACCACACCAAAGAACTCCCCGGCTGGACAGCACAAACCGGAGCAGCAACAACCCAGCACGGGACACGGCATGTCCTCGACATCCGCACCCCCACCGGACACCGCTACCGGTCAACAGCCCCACCCCTGCCAGGAACCGGGCTATCCATGACCACGGCGGCGCCAGATTCCAGGCACCACCGACGCAAGCTCCGACACCATGCAAAGGCGCTTAAATACGCCCAACCCGCCAAACTACAAGCCGCCTAAGGGTGCGCGCCGCAAGTGCGTCGAGTCCCGCGGGCACGCAAAAGCCCCACCTGACTCGTTTGGCGTTGCCTGTTCCAGTCGAGCGGGGCTGCTTTGCGTGCGGGTTTAGCCTTCGCAGTCGCGGCAGTACTTGAGGCCGTTCTTTTCCAGCGCGATCTGCGACCGGTGACGGACCAGGAAGCACGATGAACACGTGAATTCATCGGACTGCTCCGGGACAACGATGACGGTCAGTTCTTCGCCGGACAGATCGGCGCCCGGAAGGTCGATGCCCTCGGCTGTGTCGTTCTCGTCGATGTCGATGACAGCAGTCTGGGCACCGGAGCCGCGCGACGCCTGAAGGGCCTCGAGCGATTCGGCGGGAGACTCTTCTTCGGTCTTGCGTGGGGCGTCGTAATCGGTAGCCATTGTTGTGGTTCACTTTCGTTGCTGCATAGTGCCATTTCAGGCACCTCAGTGAAGCAGTTTAGGGCATGCTACACGCCATCAACGAATAGTGTGTTCAACAAGACATTTGGCCACGTAAGAACCCCGGAATCCCGGGGTTTTTGCTACTCCGCAGCGCGGATTTTCCGCGCTTGGGCGTCGGCGATGGCCACACCGCTGAGCGCCGGGAGCCAGCCGTAGCGGGTGGTTTCAGTGGCTCCGGAGGCCCCCAGCTCGGCGGCGTCGTAGAAGTAGGCAGCTTCGATCCAGGCGCTCACCTTGGACATGATGGATACGATCATGCGGCCACGCTATCGAGGCCGGGTTCGGGACCCGTTTCCGGTCTGTCACGGCTGTGTTAAATGATCCTGAAGCTCAGTATCCGCGTACCGCCGTCGTCGTAACCGTCATCCGGCGCCGCGTGAATCAACAGCCCGGATTCATCCGCGGTGACGATGACAGGGTTCCGGGTGATGACGTGACCGGCACCGCTGAACACGCTGATGGGCACGTCCCGTTTGATTCTTTGCCGCAGCGGTTCCACAAGGGCCAGTCCTCCGAGTTCAAGGACACCACCATCAACCTGCGGCAACAGGGAAATCCCGCTGCACAGCAGGAGTCCCGGACCGAGGAGCTGTGCATCCTGGTAGTCGACGAAATGGCCGGGGGTCTCCCATGCGTCCAGCAGGCGGCCTTCCGTGTCCCAGGTGTAGAGCTGCCGGGAACCCCAGCTTCCGCCGAACACCAAGTCCAATCCGGGATCGCGGACGATCCAACCGATGTGGTCCTCCACGCGGAACCGCTCGCGGACCTCGAAGGTGTCCGGATCGATCGTGTAGATGATGCTTCTGCTCGCGGCCCGGTATTCGGCGACGGAAACCCACACGTGGTCGCCGTCGAAATCGATACCACCGGGGTGATACGCCGCGTCCTCGCCCACAGGAATATCGCGAAGCAGCGCACCGTCCGGCCCGAGGACGAACACGTGCCCGTTCCCCCGCCCGGGGGTGCGCAGCGTCGGATCCGCCTCAGGGCGCGGCGCATCGAGGATCTCAACGGACGACAAGAAGGTCAGTCCCTTGGCGAACGCCATGCCCTGCGGGTGGTGCGTCGGAAAGTCGAGGAGGATCTCCCCAAGCAGTTCGAAGCGGCTCCGCCGGTCAATCGCGGAAACGGCGTCGGAGAGAAGCTCAGTTGCCCGCGTCGTCATTTGCCTGGCGCCACAGTTCGTAAAGCTCGGCCGAGTATTCCGGACGGGCCGCAAGCACTCCGCCTTGTTCCGGGAACGTGTCCATCTCGCCTTCGGCATTGAGGACGATGCCTCCGGCCTCTTGAACAACGAGCGTCGCCGCCAGGTGGTCGATCGGGCTGAAACTCCCGATGATTGCCCCCGCGCCACGCCCGGCTGCTACGCCAACCACCGTCATGGTCGCCGATCCCATGATCCGCATGATGCTGTGCCGCTCGCCGAGCTCCGCGAGCAGTTCCAGCATTCCGGGCCACGGCAAGTGCCCGGCGAGTTCGGTCGCCACCACGGTTCCGGCCAGGGCCGCCGTCGAAACTCCCGCGGGAGCCAGCGATAGCGGCTTCCCGTTCAGCCAGGCACCGTGCCCGGCCCACCCTTCGAAAATCTCGCCACGCCAAGGATCTGCGACGACGGCCACCGCGGGTTTGCGGTCCACAGCCAAGGCAAGTGAGAACGCCGTCCAGGGAATCTGGTTCACGTAGTTGGTGGTCCCGTCGACGGGATCAAGGTACCAACACGGTGCGCCGGGCACGGCGACTCCGCCCATTTCCTCGCCAACCACCGTGTGGCCGGGAAGGCGGGCCGCAATCACCTCGCGGACGTGACGCTCGACGGCGACATCGACTTCCGTGACCAGATCAGCGGGGTGCGCCTTGGTTGAGACCTGGCCGCGATCGGCGTCGCGCATGTATCCGACGGCCCATTCGGCCAGCTCCAACGCGACTTTCCGGGACTCAAGAACCTCGTCTCCGGCCAGTCCCCCGGGAGCCTGAGCTGATACCCATGCCTGCGGGTCTTCGGCGATGGCACTTTGCAGCAGGTCCAGTTGGTTGCTCGTAATCGAATCCACGTCGAGTCCCAATGCCCAGCGCATGGTTTCCAAGTCGTCCACGGTCCAGCACGCAACTTTTGCTCCCGCGGCGTGGATCTGCTCGACCATGTCCTTGCTGAGGACCACGTGCTCGGAATTGACGAACTCGGGACGCAGTTCGGCGAGCAGCTCTTCCGGCGGGGCGATCCTCTTGCTCCAGGGGAGCCAGATCCGGACGTCCCGGTCGAGGGCACGGATGATCCGCATTCCGTCCAGGTTCCCGCACCAAGCCACTTCAATGCCGCTTTCGCGTACGACGGCGGCAGCCGCCTCTGCGGGGCCGGCCTCGTCCATGTCGATGAGCAAGGTTGACCGGCTGCCGCGGAAAAGTTCGAGGGCTTCGGAAAGCAGCGGGATACGTTCCTCGCCGGCGCCCAGTTGCCTGATGCGGTCATAGTCGACGTCCGCAACGTCGGCGTCGAGGCTCCAGATCCTGAGCAGCGAGGCATCGTGGAGCAGGATCACCTGCCCGTCCTTCGTTACCCGGACGTCCACTTCCACGAGGTCAGCACCCGCGTCGATGGCTGACGCTATGGCGGGCAAAGTGTTCTCCAGGTATTTGCTGGAGTCGCCCCGATGGGCCGCGGCCCGGGTCCTTTTGGTGTCGATCGTGTTGCTCACAGTGCGGCACCTGCCTCTCCTACCAGGCGTCCGTCCCGGAAGGTCATGGCCTTGCCGATCCCCGCATGCGTCTGTTGGCCAGGCCGCATGGGTTCACCGCTGACAAAGCTGCGGAGCACGGCGTCGGCCCTGCGCACGTACACTTCCTGGAAGTGTCCGCGCGGGACCACCCTCTCGACGGTCGCCGGGACGGCACCTGCGAACGGCGCGTCTGCCAGGATGACGTCCTCGGGTCGGATCCCGAGAACGTCCGGGCCCGCGGTGATGAGTCCGTCCTTGAGCGAGCCTTCCAGACGGTTCATGCTGCCGATGAAGGTGGCCACGAACTCGGTTTCCGGGCGGGCATAGAGCGCTTCCGGAGTGCTGTATTGCTCGATCCGGCCCGCATTCATCACGGCGATGCGGTCGGACATGGACATCGCCTCTTCCTGGTCGTGCGTGACGATGACCGTGGTGATGCCCAGCTCCTGCTGGATCTTGCGGATGTCTTCGCGCACTTTGACACGCAGTTTCGCGTCCAGGTTGCTCAAGGGTTCGTCGAGGAGCAACAGCTTCGGCTCCTGGACGAGTGCCCTGGCCAAGGCCACGCGTTGCTGTTCGCCACCGGAAATGCGGGCGGGCTTGGAATCCTTGTGGTGCAAAAGGCTGACCAACTCCAGGACGGCTTCCACCCTGTCCTTGATTTCGGCCTTGGACATTTTGCGGAGCTTCAGCGGGAAGCCGACGTTCTTGGCCACTGTCATGTGGGGCCACAGCGCGTAGTTTTGGAACACCATGGCGCTCGGGCGATTCTCCGCTCCGAGGTGCGAGACCTCCTGGCCTTCCACCTCAATGGAGCCGGAGTCCGGCTCGAGGAAGCCAGCAATCATGCGCAGCGTCGTTGTCTTACCGCAGCCGGAGGGCCCCAGCAAGGAGACCAGTTCGCCCTCCTTCACCGACAGATCGAGGTTGTCGATGACGGTGCGGCCGCCGAGGATCTTGCGGAGGCCGCGGATGGTGAGGCCGCCGCCCGACGCCGGGGTGCCCGGCTTCGTGGGGCTGACGGGTGGTTTAGTCAATGGTTCGTGGATTGTCATGGGTTCTCTGTCTGACATTGAGCGCGGTGCGCTATTTGATCTGGAAGCCTTCGGCGAGCTGGCCGCCGAGGATGTGCTTGTGCGCCGCGAGCATGAGGGCTACGGAGGGAATGGCCAGCAGGATCGAGAAGACGGCAGCCACCTGGGTGGGGTAGTTCAGCACGAGGCTGTACATCTGGGTTGGCATGGTCATGAAAGCCGGCGCACCCACCAAGTACGTTCCTTGTGCTTCGTCGAAGGACGCAAGGAAGGACATCACGGCCGCGACGATAATCCCGGGCAGGGCCATGGGGAGCGTCACGGAAGCGAACACGCGCAATGTGGAGGCTCCGGCGTCGCGGGCTGCTTCCTCAAGGTTGCGCGGCACGGCAGCGAACGCTGCCGCCGGGATCCACGTCATGAAGACCACCGTGCCCAGCACGTGCACCACCAGGATTCCCAACACACTGTTCATGAGGTTCAACGCGTAGAAGAGCGCCGCAAGGGTAACGAACAAGCCCATCTTGGGAAAAGCGTTGGTCGCGAACAGGCTGATCAGGAAGAATCTGCGTCCGGGAAAATCAAAGCGGGCGAAAGCGTAGGCCGCGGGCAAGCAAATGATCGCAGACACGAGCACGGTCAGCGGGGCGAAGAACAAGGAGTTCTGCACCGCGATGCCGAGCGCGCCGTCGTTGACCACCACTTGCCACCAACGCAGCGTCCAGTCATCGGGAAGGAGATTGGGGAAGGTCCAATTGCCGGCGAAGGCGCGGACGCCCAGCCAGAGCAGGGGGCCAAGGATGAAAACGACCATGAGGACCACGAACAGGCCCACCAGGGCACTCCGGACAATCGAGTCCAGCGTGAGCGGCCTGCGGGTGCGGGAAGCAGCGGTAATAGCCATCAGGCCTTCCCCTGTTCCTTGGCGGAACGGAAGTTTGCCCACACGTAGAGGGCTGCGATTCCGGAGGCAATCAGGAAGACCGTGAAAGCCATGACGGCCGACTGCTGGGGCTGGTTGAAGGCAGAGAAGTAGTTGGACATGTCCACTCCGAGCATGTTCGGTGAATTGGGCCCGGTGAAGTACGGAACCGTGAACGATCCAACAATTCCTATCGCAGTAAACGTCGTCGCGATGATGATGGGAACGGCGGCCATGGGAACGATCACTGAAACGATCGTGCGCAAGGAGCCGGCACCGGCGTCGCGGGCTGCTTCGATCATGGCGTTTGGCACGGACTGCAGCCCGGAGGAGACCATGAGCACAGCGAAAGGCAGTGAAGTCCAGACCGAGCCGATGATGACCGTCACCATGGTGAAAGCCCACACGGGGAAGTCAACCCCGAAGAGCGCGAAGACACTCCGCAGGAAACCCGTGCCGGAGTAGAACGTCAAGATGGCCCATGAAGCGATGACCACCGGGATGAAGAGCGGCACGATCGCCAGTCCGGAGAGGAGCCGGGCCATTCGACCGCCCTTGAGCTTGAGGTAGAGCCCAATGCCCAAGGTCAGGAAGATGACCGTTGCCGTGCTGACCAGCGTCACGAAGACGGTGACCAGGAGGTCTCCGAGGAAACGTTTGTTGGTGAACATTTCTTGGTACGCCGCGAGGGTCCCCCACCAGGCGTCTGCCTCGTGCACGTTCTGGCCAATGGTGGCGATGGTGTGGTTCAACCCGCCGGTCAGGCCGATGCTGAACCCGAAGGCGAGAACGATCGGGAAGCCGACGAAGATCGCAATCAACAGGATCGGCGGCAGTGCCATGAAGAACCCGACGGCGCGCTGGCCCAGGCGTTTGGGGCGCGTGGCACCAGCCGGCGGAACTGTTTGTTGCAGTTCCGCCGGCTTGTGAAGCGTGGTTGTCACTGGCCGGGAACCTTCTGGTCCCAGAGGTTGTTCAGGTCTTTGCCCATCTGGTCGAAGTAGCCCTTACGCAGGTTGTTGGTGTCTGCGTCCTTGAACTTGTCCTTCACATCAGCCGGCAGCTTGTCCAGGCTGATGGCCGGGAAACCGGACATTTCCTTGATGATCATGGTCTGCGCGTCCGGCGAGAGTACGAAGTTGGCAAGCTTCAGCGCGGCCTCCTGTCGGGGCGAGGACTTGGGAATGCCCAGGTACGCCGCACCGCCGGTGAAGGACGGGTTGCTGATCTGGGTGGCCTTCACGGTGGACGGGATCTGGCCGTTGGTCAAGCCGGTGATGAACTGGTCAGACCATACGGGAGCCATGGAGATCTGTCCTTTGGCGAGCAAGTCAAGGGTCTGCTGGTTGCCGTTGGGGTAGACACCGCTCTGGAAGACGGACGAGTTGAGGTCTTTCAACGTCGCGAAGCCCTGGTCCCAGTACTTCTCGAGGTCCTTCTCGTAGCCCACCGTCATCTTGGCGCGGGCGTCTGCAGGGACGAACTTGTCCAAAACGGTGGCAACGAATGCACCGCCGGATCCTCCGGACTTGGGCGAGTTGTAGGTGAACTTGCCCGGGTTTGCCTTGATCCAGGCGAGCAGATCGTCAAGGGTCTTCGGCGGAGAGGCAACCGTCTTGGTGTCATAGGCCAGGAGCACTGCGGAGCCGCGGTACGGGATGCCACCCGTGCCGCCGGCCTTGATGACGTCCTTCGGGACATCGTTCAGTGCCGGAATCGTCTGGGAACTTACGGACGTCAGCAGATTGGCTGCGGAGGCCTTGGAAACAAAACCGCCATCCACGAGGTCGAAATCAGGTTCCTTGTTCTGCTCCGTGGCGCTGGTCAGTTTCGCCAGGGTCTGGGCATCGTGCTCGCCGTGCAGATCGAGGGTGACCTTCACGTTGTAGCCGGGGTTGGCCTTTTCGAAGGCGGGAACGAGGCTCTTCTCCCACAGGTTCTGGACGTTGGTGTCCCCGCTGATGAATACGGTGATCGTCTTGTCCGGGGATGCGCTGGCGCCATTGTTCTGGGCCGAAGCGGTACTGCTTTGGGCGCAGCCGGTCACAGCGGTGGCTGCAACAACGGCGACGGCGGCCGCTGCTAGAAAGCGGTTGGTCATGGTGTTCCTTCATCTTGAACCGAAAAGTCCCCCAAGTGCAGGAACTACCTTCCAAGGGCAAGGTGAAGGAGTGGGTCATGGGCAATGAATCCGTGGTTAACCGGAAACAGAATTCACGCAAATATGTCAGGACATGCGAACATCCGGGTGAAACCGAGCGGTACCGGATCGCCCTACTTGCGGGCTCGCTTCCAATTGATCGTCAGGAACGTGACCAGGACGGCTATCGCCGCGGCGAGGGCCAGGCTGACGGGGCCGGTGCCCCAGTCGAGTCCCCCTCGGTCAGGGGTAACGGCGGTCCAATCGGAGAAGGACGCCCCCAATGGACGGGTCAGGATGTACGCGAACCAAAAGGCCGGGATCGCCGCCAACAGCCGACGCCAATGGGCGAGTGCCGGAATAGCGATGACAACCGCGAACATGATGCCCGAGGCGAGGTAGCCCAAGCCCAGCGAGTAGGCAGTCAGGTCTCCGGTAGCCGTACCGAGCGCGAAGGTTGTCAGCACCGCAGCCCAGTAAAAGGACTCCCGACGCCGGGTGGTGATGCTGTGGATGGAGAGGGTCTTCTCGCTCCGGTGCCAGAGCAGGAAAACGACGGCGAGCGCCACGGTGAAGAACAGGGTCGACGCCAGGTAGGGGACGCCAAGCCCGACGTGGACGGCATCCGCAGCCATGGTCCCAAACACACTGACCATCGCGACGGCGGTCCAATACACCCAGGGGATGTACCGGCGCACACGGAACTGCAGGACCAGCGAAATCACCAGTGCCGCGAACCCGAGGCCCAAAGCGATCTCGGGCTCGAAGCGGTGGACAAGGAAATCGGATGTCGTTTCGCCCATCCCGGTGGTGAGGATCTTCACTACCCAGAACAAGACGGTTACCTCGGGTACTTTCGAGGCAGAGGCTCGGGAGACGGCGTTCTGCAGTTGATCGCCAACAGCTACAGTGTCCTTGGCCCGCGGGCTAGCGGTGAGTTCTTCGGGCATCATGGCCCTCATTGTTCATGGCTTTCCCGAGCGTTTCCCGAATATGACACGCGGCGCGGCGGGCTGACACGGCAACGCGTCCCCCAAGCAACCCCGCCCGATTCGCGGGATAATGGAACTATGGCCGATCAGGATCAGGATCCTTGGGACGAGTTCGACAGGCTCAAGCCCGCGGGACACGATCGTGTCCAGGGCTACCCGGGAGGAGAACCTTTGGGTTTTGGCTTCCAGACGGGTGTGCGGAGCGCAAGGGTGGCCTTTGGTTTCGCCGTCTACACGCTGGTCCTCGGAACCATTCTGGTCCTCGTCGGGATCATCGACTTTATCGGCACCGGCGAATTGCTGTGGCTCGGATTGATGGTCCTCATCGAGGCCGCCTTCGTCTATGGCTTCATCCAATTGGCGCACCAAGCGCGTAACCGGCGCTCGACTTAGCCCACCCCGTTGTCGAAGAACTACAACCCTTCCGCGATCCGCTTGATCGCGACCAGGCGGCGGTCCCACTCGGCGCCGATGCGCTCGAGCCTGCGCGCCGTTTCGCTTAGCTGCGAGCCGAGCACCCTGTAGCGCAGTTCACGACCGACGCGCAGCGATTCAACGAGTCCGGCCTCCTGCAGCACGGCGAGGTGCTTGGCGATCGCTTGTCGGGTGACCGGGAGCCGCCCGGCGAGGGCCGACGCCGATGCGTCGCCTTCGCCGAGGGCAGCCAGGATGCTCCACCTCGTCTCGTCTCCGAGCGCGGCGAACACTGGAACCAGGGTGCTCGTTGTCACGACCCACCCTCGACATAAGCGGCCAGTTCGTCGAGTTCCGAGTCCCAGCCCTGGCGGTGGCTCTCCATGTTGAAGGCCGGATCGCTCGTCGTGTCGAAGCCCGTCTCGACGACGGTGAGCTGCGTTCCGCCGTCGAGCGCTTCAAGCGTGAAGCGGAATACGGTCGAGTGGTCAGGGTCGACCTCGGCCGATTGCGTACCGCGTGCGTCGTCATTGCTCCAGCGGTAGGCGATCATTCGCGGTGGGTCGAGCTCCTCGATCAGGACCGGGAAGGCACCGTACCCTTCGAAAGAGAAGACACCGCGGGCGCCGACGGCGACCTCGTCGAGGACGGCGGTTTGTCCGAACCACCGCGCGATGTGCTCGGCCTCGGTGATCGCGGCCCAAACCTTCTCGATTGGTGCCGCGATGGTGATGGTGCGCCTCACGGTGAATTCGCCCGCGTCGACGACGGAGGCCTGGTTTGCAGTCATAGTCATGATTCTGTTCCTTTCAGTCAGTTACTGCAACTACAGGGTTGCATTAACTCACCGAAAGAGCAACCCCTAGGTTGCAGATCGCGACCGTCGGTCCTCAACCCTTGCGCGGCAGATACGTGTTCACGGGTCGCCCCGTCGAACCGTAGGCCAAATGCAGGTCAACGAGTCCCTTGCGTTCGAGTTCACTGAGATAGCGCTGGGCCGTGGGGCGGCTGATGCCGACGGTGCCCGCAATCTCCGAGGCCCCCAAAGGCTCCGTGGAGTGAACCACCATGTCGAGGACTTTTTGCATGGTGGGTGGCAGGCGCCGGGGTCCTTTGGCAGGGGGAGCCGTCCGGCGCAGGCTGAAGAGCTGGTCCACGGTCGCCTGATCGGCCACGGTCCGGGACTCCGCCTCCTGCCGCCAGCGCCGATAGGCCTCGAGCTGGGTCTGCAGTTGCTCGAAGCCGAACGGTTTGACGAGGTAGTACACCGCTCCCCCACGCATGGCAGCCCTTACGGTCTCAAGGTCCCGGGCGGCAGTGATCATGACGGCGTCGAGTTTTTCGCCGGCTCCCTGAAGGGACCGCAGCAAGCTGATTCCATCTTCATCTGGAAGGTAGACATCGAGGAGAAGCAGGTCTGGTTTGAGCCGCTGCACCGCTTCCCTGGCCTCCGCCGCGGTGTGGGCCTCGCCGACGCATTCGTATCCCTCGATTTTGGCCACGCGGCTAGCGTGGATGCGCGCTACGCGGAAGTCGTCGTCGACTACCAAGGTGCGGATCATTCGATCGATTTTCCTGTCATGACGGTGGTTTCGGATTCCATGTGCGGTTCCGGCAACCAAATTTCAAAGCGTCCCCCGGGGCCCGGGAAAACATCCATGGTGCCTCCTGCACGGTGAACGATCCGGCTCACGAGTGCAAGGCCTATCCCACGTCGCATCCCCGGCCGCGGTTCCTTGGTGGTGAATCCGTCGGCGGTGATCGTGCCCACCAATTCTGCAGGAACGCCGGGCCCGTTGTCGGTCACGCAGATGAAAATGCCCGAGGAATCGTCCAGCTGGATGGTCACCTCACGGGGCGCGGGTTGCTCGGCGAGGATCTCGACGGCGTTGTCCAGCAGGTTCCCGACGATCGTCAGCAGCGCTTGCGTTTCGAGGAACGGTTGGCGCAGCTGCGAGTCGTCAGTCACCGATATCTCGACATCCTGCTCAGCGGCCACGGTGATTTTCGCGAGCAGCAGGGCCGCGAGCTCCGGCGGTTCGATCCGCGAGCGCAGTCCTTCGCCAAGTGAGCGCGAGGTGTCCGAAATCCGCGATACGAAATTCCGGGCCTGGTCCACGTCTCCAAGTTCCAACAGTCCGTCCACCACGTGGAGACGGTTGGCGTACTCATGCTCTTGTGCGCGCAAAGCTTCCATCAGGCCTTCGACCGAGCGAAGGTCACGCACCAGGCCCTCAACCTCGGTGCGGTCGCGCAATGTGACCACCGAACCTATGCTCCTTCCAGCCAAGGCAACGGACATCCGGTTCACCACCAGCAAGGCGTCCTCGGTGATCACGATCTGGTCGGAACCGCTGATCTGGCCGGTCAAGAGGGAACGAAGCCTCCCGGCAGGCAGGAGATCCTCGATCTTCTCTCCCAGCACGTTTTCTTCCAGGTGAAGCAGGGAGCGCGCCTCGGAGTTGATCACGGTGACCCGGCCGTCGTCGTCGAACCCGATCATCGCTTCACGGATGCCGTGCAGCAGGGCTTCGCGTTCTTGCAGCAGGGACGCGATCTCCACCGGCTCGAGATCGAAGGTGACCCGTTTGATCCTGCGCGCCAGCAGGGCCGAACCCATGGCGCTGATCACCAGCACCACTGCTGAATAACCGGCAATCAGCAACACCTGTTTGGTGAGCTCGCTGCTTTCCGTGGTCTCAAGGATTCCCACCGAGACCTGCCCGACGACGGTCCCGTCCGCCGCGCGCACCGGCGCCTTGGCGTTGACCGAGTCACCGAGACTGCCTTTGTCGATTCCGACATGGGTCTGCCCGTCAAGGACGGCGACGGGTTCTTCCAAGGTCTGCCCGATGAGGTTTGGATTCGGGTGGGAGTACCGGACACCTTTCCGGTCGGTGACCACGACGTAGTCCGGCTGGGCCTGGGACTGGACCTTGCTCGCAATCGCCTGAATCGAGTGCGTGGGATCTCCGTTCCCCAAGGACGTCACGATCTCCGGCATTTGCGCCACCGTCGTGGCGATTCCCAGCGCCCGGAGCCGGTACTGGTCTTCGAGGGTCTGGTTGCTGATCTGGGTGTAAAGAAGCGCGCCCAACGTGACTGTCACAAAGAGGATGCAGAGCAACCACACCAGGATCTGGGAGGCAAGGGGCCGGGCCTTCCAGCGCGCGCCGAAAAATCGCAAGCCACGCAACTCTGGGTGCACCGCCAACCTCTTCCTACTCTCCTAGTAGCTTATGTGACAAAGTTCACGGCTACTATCTCTCCTGAGAGAGGTACTGACAGGGACTCCCTGCCAGTACCGTCGCGTCCCTAGTGTTGACGGCAAGGCTGGATCTTGTTTCACGACACAGGATTCACGACACGGGAGGACGAACGATGGAAAAGCGCACACTGGGCACCAACGGCTTGGAGGTCTCCGCCGTCGGACTGGGCTGCATGAGCATGACTGGTGGATACAGCGACAAGCCGGACCGGCAGGAAATGATCTCGCTGATCCGAGCCGCCGTGGACCGGGGCGTGACATTCTTCGACACCGCCGAAATCTATGGCCCGTATGCCAACGAGGAACTGGTGGGCGAAGCCCTCGCCCCGTACAAAGGCCAAGTGGTGATCGCCACCAAGTTCGGATGGGACATCGATCCCGCAGAGCGCAAGCCAAGCGGGCGCGTGAGCAGCCGCCCGGAGGTCATCAAGGACGTCGTGGAAGGCTCTTTGCACCGGCTCGGCGTCGACGTCATCGACCTCTACTACCAGCACCGGGTGGACCCCGACGTTCCCATCGAAGACGTGGCGGGAGCGGTCAAGGAACTGATCGAGGCCGGCAAGGTGAAGCACTTCGGCATGTCCGAAGCATCTGCGGGAACAATCCGCCGGGCGCATGCCGTCCAGCCCCTGAGCGCCGTCCAAAGCGAATACTCCCTCTGGTGGCGCCGCCCCGAGGAAGACGTGCTGGCCGCGTGCGAGGAGCTGGGCATCGGTTTTGTCCCTTACAGCCCACTCGGCAAAGGCTTCCTGACAGGTACCATTACCGCGGCCACGAGCTTCGACGCCGGCAACGACATCCGTAGCACCATCCCCCGGTTCGCGCCGGAAGCGCTCCAGCACAATGCCGCCGTCGTCGAGTTGCTCGCGAACATCGCACAACGCAAGGGTGCCACGCCCGGTCAGATCGCCTTGGCATGGCTCCTGGCGCAGAAGCCATGGATCGTCCCGATCCCCGGAACGCGCAAACTGCACCGCTTGGAGGAAAACATCGGTGCCGCCGTCGTCGAATTGTCCGCCGCGGAACTGGGCGAAATCGAGGATGCCGCCTCGAAGATCCAGGTACAGGGCGGGCGCTACAACGACGCCGCAGAACGGATGACCAACCTCTAGGCGTTCGCGTGGTGCCACGCAACCGGATCCTGTGAGCCAGGCGGAATTGTCACAGTTCAGGCACAGCACAGGTATAGAGGGGCCAAAGTGTGGGCTTCGAGGATGGGATACAGCTTCGAACCCCTCGGAGTTGAACCTCTAAGGAGCAACATCGTGAACAAAGTCCGGAAAATCGCAGTGGGCGCTGCCCTGATCGGCGCGGTCGCAGGCGGCGGAGCCCTCACGGCCATGGCACTTCCCGCCGACGCCGCAACCACCGACACCTCAACTGCCAGCCCATCCGCCCCCGCGGATGGTGGCACGCACGGAAACGAAACGGCCCTGACCGGCGACACCGCAAGCAAGGTCAAGGCCGCCGTGCTGGCCGCCAACTCCGGCGCCACGGTGGAGAACATGACCACCGAAGACGACGGCAGCGCCGCCTATGAAGCCCACATCACCAAGTCGGACGGCACACACGCCACCGTCAAGCTCGATGCGAGCTTCAAAGTCACGGCAACCGAAACCGGCGGCCCCGGAGGCGGGAAGGGCGGCCACGGCAACCACGGAAACGAAACCGATCTCACGGGTGACACCGCAAGCAAGGTGAAGGCCGCTGTACTGGCCGCCAACTCCGGCGCCACGGTGGAGAACCTGACCACCGAAGACGACGGCAGCGCCGCCTATGAAGCCCACATCACCAAGTCGGACGGCACGCACGCCACCGTCAAGCTCGATGCGAGCTTCAAGGTCACGGCAACCGAAACCGGCGGCCCCGGTCACTAACCCCCAAGGCAACTAAGCACTGTGGGCGGATACGGCACCCTGCCGTATCCGCCCACCGTGCTTTAACGGTGTACTGACAAGACCTCCCACACGTCCCCTGCCGGAAGTAGCCTGAATCCATGGACAGTCGAAACGATGTGAGTGAGTTCCTACGCTCGCGGCGGGCCAAAGTGACACCCGAGCAAGTGAATCTCATTGTGGGTGCCAACCGCCGGGTGCCTGGGTTGCGGCGGGAAGAAGTCGCAACCTTGGCTTCAGTCAGCGTGGATTACTACGCGCGGCTGGAACGCGGTAACCTCACAGGTGTCTCGGACGAAGTGCTCGAATCGATTGCCCACGCCCTCAGGCTCGACGAAGCCGAAACCGCCCACTTGTTCGATCTCGCCCGGGCCGCGCAGCCCGGGCCGGCCCGCCGCCGCCGGGCGGTCACGCCCGCGCAGCAGATCCGCCCGAGCCTCCAGCGATTCATGGACGCAATCACGGGTGCACCGACGTGGGTGCGGAACGAGCGCATGGATCTCATCACTGCGAACCCACTCGGCCGCGCCCTTTTCTCGCCCCTTTTTACCGATCCGGTCCGGCCCGTGAACAACGCCCGGTTTGTGTTCCTCAACCCCGAGTCACTCAACTTCTACCTCGATTGGGAGCAAGGCGCGAACGACATCGTCGCCACCCTCCGCGGTTACGCCGGACGGCAGCCGCACAACAAGGGCCTGAGCGATCTGGTCGGCGAGCTCGCTACTCGGAGCGAGGAATTCCGCACACGCTGGGCCGCCCACAACGTCCGCTTCCACCGAACCGGCACCAAGCGAATGCACCACCCGGTGGTCGGGGACCTCGAACTCAGTTATGAGGCAATGGAACTGCCGGCCAACCCCGGGTGGACGATGTTCGCCTACACCGCGGAACCCGGGTCAGCGAGCGACGAACGCCTGAAACTGCTCGCGAGCTGGGCGGCCACCACCGCAAGCGAACTGGCGGCACCGGCGTCGATCTCGGACTGAGGGTTCAAGGCCTTGCGGCTTGGCCGCGTGCGGTGGGGGTAGGACCGTCAGTCCTAGGAAAAGCAGGGAGCGGCACATCTGCTGACATCGTCTTCCAGAGCGCTTAGCGTCTTTAACAGAACCTTGAACGACGGCGGTTCCGCCTTGGATTATTCGGGTTTCTTCCAGCCGCTAACTGGTCAACCAGTTCAGGGCTCCACGCTTAGATGAGAAGAAGATGACTATGGATTTTTCGTTGATGATGGCTTGCGCAGTCGTTGGCCTCGTGAACAATGACAGCCGCAGTGCTTTGCCGGGGGCACCGGTTGTTCCGGCACGCCCGGCAAGGCGCCTGCGGCCGTCTCGGCTCCGGGGTTGGCTCGCAACCGCACTACACCGGGTGGCGTGGGGAATCGAGCCTAAAGTGCCAGCGTTCGTGGAGCCCGCGCGGGTGAGCTGCGCGGATTGACCGACGTCAGGCGGGATCCTGTGGGCTGAACATTACTGCGTTCCATTCCCGGATCTCGCTGGGTACTGCCAGTCCTTCCAGGACGAAAGGATCGCTTGCGATGAACTGCTCCGCCCTTTCCTTGCTGGTGAAGATGCCCATCGAACCGTTCACGGCGGGATTGTCGAAAGTCCCGATGCCGATCAGGCCGCCCTCGGCGGCGAAGGCCTGCATATATTCAACGTGCCGGGGATAGACGGCCTGGAGCCCCGGAAGTGCCGAAGGGTCCGAGCTGTAGAAAACGACGAATTGCATTGTTTGCCCTTAGTTGTCGGATTCGGCGCTGTCGGATTCGGCGCTGTCGGATTCAGTGCTGTCGAGTCCGGCCAAGGTCTGGCCGAGCCGCGGAAGCACATGGTTTCGCCAGCCACCGCTCATGATGCGGTGCGATGCCACGTGCGTCGGCTCGTCGGGATTGAACCCGTCATGGACAAGCGACAGACGGGTGCCCGTGTCTTCCGCGGCGATCGACCACGTCACGGTGCTGTTGAGGCTGTTTCCGGAGTTCGCGTCCCGCCACGAAATACGCAGTAGCTTCTCCGTTTCCACGTCAAGGACTTCGCTTGCCACCAAGCCGCTGAAGCCAACTGCCGGAACGGGAATCCCGCGCATCTGGAACTGGTGCCCGACGATCGCTTGGAAGTCGTTTTCCATCAACCAGCGGGCGATCAGCCCGGGTTCCGTCAGAGCCCGCCAGACCTTGACAGGCGAATGCGGCAGGAATTCTTCGACCTCGATGGTCGTCAGTAGTTCACTCATTTAGTGTCCTCAATCTCGTTCACGACCATCGTAAGTTCCGAGCGGGCAATCGGCAGAGCGATCGGGTATCCCCGGCCTGCGTCGCTGACCAAGTTCGAACAAATCCAGCTCTTGTTTAACGACAGTCAGCGATATATCGTTAAGTATCGCAGAACAAACTGCGAGCCTGAGGGCAACCCACAAAACACTGAAAGGACGATGCCGTTATGAAAGGCATTCACGACAATAGGCACACAGATTGCGGTCCGGATATGGAACGTTTCGGACGCGGCCGCAGCCGTCGCGGTCCCCACGGACACGGCGGATTCGGGCCGGGCCGCGGATTTGGGCCGGGCCGCGGTTTCGGACCGGGTTTCGGACCAGGATTTGGTCCCGGCTTTGGTCCCGGGGGGCCGCGTCGGGCCAACAAGGGCGACGTTCGTTTCGCGATCCTCTCCCTGCTGGCCGAAGCGCCATCAAATGGATACGGGCTCATCAAGACAATCGCCGAGAAGACGTCGGGATCGTGGCGCCCAAGCCCGGGTTCCGTCTATCCGACCCTGCAGCAGCTCGTTGACGAGGAACTCATTGCGCCTGTCGGCGAAGGCCGGCGCACCGAGTTCACACTCACCGATGCCGGGAAGGCATATGTAGCGGAGCATGCTGAGGAGCTGGAAAATGCGTGGAACATCGATCCGGAGGGATCAGGACCCGCGTTCCACCAGAGCGTGGCAAAGCTCATGGGAGTCATCCATCAATTCCGCTTCGCAGCAACGGACGAACAGCGTACGGCGGCTATGGAAAAGATCGACGAAGCCCGGCGAGCGCTGTACCACATCCTCGCTGACTAGTACCGCCCCTTCCGAAGCCGCGACGTGGAAGTAATCCCGCTCGCGGCTTCGGAATGTACACTCCCCCGGCTCGGTTTCCGGGTCTATGCTGGGTTTCCCGGTTGCGCCGGCTCGCCCAAGCGCTCCGAACTGCTACTGAGAGCGATTGTCCATGAGCGGTTGCGATGCAGTCCTGGCAGGCCTTGGCACAGAACTCGCCTGGATCCAGGACACATATATGGACCTGCATAGACACCCCGAGCTGAGCCTCGAGGAGCATAGGACTTCGAAGCTCGTCGAGGGGAAACTCGCCGCGTTCGGCTATGCAGTAACCCGCGTCGGAGGCACCGGCGTCGTCGGGATCCTCACAAACGGGGACGGACCAACCGTGCTTGCCCGCGCGGACATGGACGCGTTACCTGTCGCCGAGGCGACCGGGCTACCTTATGCGTCGACCGTGGACGGGGTCATGCACGCGTGCGGGCACGACCTGCACGTCGCTGCGCTGCTCGGCGCGGCCAAGCTCTTGGCCGACGGGCGGACAGCCTGGTCCGGGACGTACGTCGCGCTGTTCCAGCCGGGCGAAGAGATCGGGGCAGGATCCCAAGCAATGCTCGACGACGGACTCGTCGCCAAAGTGCCGCGGCCCGACGTCGCCTTCGCCCAACATGTGATGCCGATCCCGGCAGGGAGGGTAGCCACCACGCCGGGCCCCGTCCTCTCCGCCGCGGACTCGCTCAAGATCACGGTGTACGGCAAGGGCGCACACGGCTCAATGCCGCACATGTCCGTTGACCCGGTGGTGCTGGCCTCCTCGATCGTGCTCAGGCTGCAGTCCATCGTCTCGCGGGAGACCAAACCGGGCGACTTCGCGGTTGTCACGGTAGGGGCGCTCAACGCCGGAGCAACGTCGAACATCATCCCGGACCGCGCCACCCTCCTCCTGAACATCCGCACTTACGACCCCCAGGTTCGTGCGTCCGTGCTCGCGGCGATTGAGCGGATAGTCAGGGGCGAGTGCTCTGTCGCCGGATCACCGCAAGACCCGGATTTCGAGTACTACGACCAGTTCCCGCTCACGAGCAACGACGCCGCCGTGACAGAGCAGGTTCGGGCCGCATTCTCTGCCTATTTCGGGGAGGACTCAGTGCGTACCGCATATAGGCAGACAGCTTCCGAAGACTTCAGCCGCATTCCGGACGCTTTCGATGCGCCATACACATTCTGGCTCTTGGGCGGCGTGGATCCCGAAAGCTACCGGGCCGCCGTCGAACGCGGAACAGTGGCCCGGGACATTCCGGCCAACCACTCCCCGCTCTTCGCGCCCGTGATCGACCCGACGCTGTCCATGGGCGTCCAAACCCATGTGGTCGCAGCAATGTCCTACCTAGCTCAGGAGTACCACTGCCACTCAGGCGGGGCCCAGCCCGAGGGAACCTGATGGTTATCCTTTGTACCGCATCGTGCACAGCTGTAGCTTGCCGACGGCGGACGCAATCCGCTGCCATCGGCCGCATAGACCGCCGGAACATACTCATGGAATGTCAGCGGAAACCCTGGGCCGCACCGCCCACAAGCCGGTACCCTTGGCAGCGCTGCGGGAACACAGGGACGATGAGTAGCTATTCGTTGTCCAGCACGAGCAAGCGTCATGTTTCTCCCTCACGTCTTCATCATTCGGGAATCGGCGTCGGCCAGATCCCGCGTTCAAAGTTCATGCCCGGACGCCCACATCGTGCGTATAAACCCAGTGGGGCAGCCAGCGGGTAGTGGGTCAAACCCTATGCCAGGATTCCCTGAAGGGCCATGGCCCAGCCAGAAAAGATGGTTCGCAATCAGTTAAGCCGACAACTGGAGTAACTGTTGCCTGCGTCACATCCTCCGTTTAGTGTTTGTTCCGGACCGCAGCGTCGCGGTTCCTGATCGGAAGAGGACTCATGACCGAAAAAATCCGGCTTCTCGTAAAAATGGACATCGATGGTGCCCAGGTCCGCATCACAGCCCACGGGCGGCTAACCTCCCGGAGCCTTCACGCCCTCTATGTAGTCGCGAGGCGGGCCAACGCCCTCATGCATGGTCTGGCCCTTGAAATCGACGTCAGCGGGGCCAACGTCGACTCGGCGGCAATGGAAGCGCTCCGCCGCTGCTCGCAATCCCGCCGCCTTCCGGCCCTGATCGATCCCCAACAGTCAGATGTCAACATCTCCATCCGGTCATCGGCTGACGCCGTGATGGCCGCTTGACCGCTCGCCTGCTGCGGCTCGCGCTCGGGAATGACTGCCAGGTGAGTGCTCCCTAAGATTTGAATGTTTGTAGCGACCACGCGTTCTTCTACCATGCAGGAAGACTTACCGGAGATTTTTCGGGCTTTTCCCATTTGTAGTCGATCCAGATCTCATAGCCATCCCACCTTTGCACCATGGTGCGTGGATTCACGCCATCCACGGCAAGCCAGAGAATCGAGTTGTCGTTGGTGACGGCATCAACGATGCCGTGCCGGACGACCTCGTTATGCAGGCGCACCTCGACGACTTCACCAACTAACGGCAACCAGTCAGACTGGATATGAAAACTCATTTTTCTCCGCTCGGGTCTACTTCCTGTGAGGACAGTCCTGATTGGTCACTCTCCACAGGCGTCTGACTGTGTCGAGAATTCTCTGCGACCGGACGGGCCCGCAGCGAGAGTGACTGCCGGGACCCGTCTCCATGGCCACTTATTGGGTGAGCAATTAGATAGTTTGGCCGCCGTCGACGTACCAGGACTGGCCAGTCACGAAGCTGGTTTCGTCGGACGCCAGGAAAGCCACGGTATTGGCGATGTCCTGCGGTTGGGCAAGCCTGCCCAACGGAATCCCGGTGCGGAAGGCGTTGAGATCCCCCTCGATCTGGCGTTCGGGTCCTACTCCCAGCCGCGCCCACTGTTCGCGCTGCATTTCGGTTTCGCAGGATCCGGGGTTTACCGTGTTGACCCTGACGCCGTGTCCCGCTACTTCCAACGCTAGACACTGCGCCATCATCTGTGTGGCCGCTTTGGACGCGCAGTATGCGGCAAGATCCAATCTAGGTTTGCTTGCGCAGTTGGACGTGATGATCACGATCGAACCACGGTTTTCGTGGGCGATCATTTTTCGGGCGGCAGCGACGCTACAGAGATAGGCAGCTCGTGTGTTCACGGCGAACTGCTTGTCCCAGAGGCCGATATCTCCGGACAGCAGTTCACCAGGGTTGCAGACTCCAGCGTTATTAACGAAGATGTCCAGTCCTCCCAGCTGGTGTGAAGCATCGTCCATGGCCTGTTGCACAGAGGCGGGATCCGTGAGGTCAGCGGCGACACTGTATCCGCCCAGTTCGGCGGCAGTGTCAGCCGCCGTCGCAGCGTCGATGTCGATGATTGCGACTTTCGCACCCTGGGCAACGAGGTGGGCGGCGATTGCCTTGCCAATGCCACGACCGGCACCGGTAATAATGGCGGTCTTTCCTTTAAGCGAGGTATTCATTTTTGCACTCCGATGTTTCGTTCGAACTGTAGAGAATCAATGTTTGCGGCTGGTAGCGGCCTTAGTGCTGCGTCGAACGCGCTGCTAATCGCCTCGCGCGCCTTACCTGCTTGGGCGGCGTCACCGATGATTACGAGTCTGTCGCTCGGGAGATCCCCCAGGCCGAGCGCATGGACGAGGGAATTTCCCCTCCCGACGCGTAGCCTGTAGTAAAAGAAATCGCGAACTTTCTGGTTGCTGAAAACCTTCTTGACGGCTCCTGACTTCATGAACGCCGTGTTCAGGATTTTCTCCACCAAAGGACCGAGTCCGGCCCGGTATCGAGCTCCGGCAGCGATGACGACGAGATCGGCTTCGTGCAGAAGTTCGAGTCTGGATTGCGCAGCTTTACCAAGATGGAACCTGACGCCGGCCCGTCTGCATTCGTTTTCCAGGTTGGAGATGTAGGCGGCGAAGCTCGGCTCTGTGGCCTCAACGTCATTGAAGGTGGGGGCCTTCCCCGTCAGTAGGAAATTGCCTCCCACTTGGCCTCGTTTGTCGATAACGCTGACCGTGTTACCAGGGGCGGTTAGCGATGCGTATGACAGACCGGCCGGTCCGGCACCGATAATGACGATTTTCCGTCCGGTCGCCGTTCGACGACCGGCTGCGAACTCCAGTTCCCGGCCAGTGGTTGGGTTGACGACGCAGGACAGGTTGTTACCGCCTCGCATGTTGTTCACACAGTGATTGCACGACAGACAGCTGCGAACAGGTTCCCCGTTTCTGGCTTTGTTGACCCATTCCGCGTCTGCCAGGAGCGCACGGCCAATGGCCGTCATGTCCAGCTTTCCCTCGGTTATGGCCCTGCCGGCTATCTCTGGGTCGCCCAGTCTTCCGACGCCGATGACGGGGACCTTGACCCGCGCCTTGACGGCTGCGGCCATGTCCAGGAAGATTCCTTCCTTGTAGGCCATGGGCGGGATCATCACCTCGGCGCCGGGTTGGGACTTGTAGTGTCCTGCCGTGACGCTGATCGCGTCGGCTCCTGCTTCGACAGCCCATTCGGCTACAGCATAGGCGTCCTCGGCGTGTAAGCCTTCGGCGTAGAAGTCTTCGGCGCCAAGTCGATAAATTACCGGCAACCCTGGAACTGCGGCTTTTATGCCTTCGATGATTCGAAGGCCGAAACGAGCCCGGTTTCGCAGCGATCCGCCGAATTCATCCGTACGGACATTCTCCGATGGAGAGAGGAACTGCGCGATCAGGTAGCCGTGTGCTCCGTGAAGCTCCACCATATCGAAGCCGGCCCGTTTGGCGCGTGCGGCGGCGGAGACGAACGCTCCGATTGTTTCCTCGATTCGTTCTTTGGTCATCGCTTCGGGATGGGCTATTTCCTTTTCGATTTCAAAGACGGGTGTTGGTATGGCGGAGGGTGCGATGGGCTGCACCTGCGAGACCGCACGGCGAGCCCTGCTGCCACCGTGACCTAGCTGGATCGACGCACGGGCACCTTCATCGTGGATTGTCTTGACTATCGTTTCCAATCCCGGCAGAAACTTGTCATCATAGATGCCCAGCTCATGGAACCGGTGACGTCCGGCAACCTCAGGTGCTGCCATTTCGACGGTGATCAGCCCTACGCCTCCGCGGGCGCGCGCTTGATAATAGGCAACGGTGGCAGAGGTAGCAAAACCCGCATTCGTGGAGTATCTGGTCGTCATGGGAGGCATGACCACCCTGTTCCTGATCTCGACGCCTCCGATAAAGATCGGAGTAAACAATGCCGAAGTCTGCACGTCAGGCATGGACAAGTCCCGACTCCGCTATAGCCGCGCGCAAGGCCGTCCGTTCTTCGTCGCTGAGCGGCTGCAACGGAGAGCGCACATAAGCCTCATCGATGCCGCCCGTCAATGCCAGGATGTTCTTCATTCGGTTGTGTCCGTCCAGAAGAGGTTCCTTGTAGCATTCTTCGGCGAGCGGCCAGATCTGGTCCCATACCGTACGGGCTTCGGCGAGGTCCAGCTTGTTGACAGCCTCCCAAAGCCGGACGTGAAGGCTGGCCACAATGCTGCCATGACCCGAGAGAATGCCATCGGCCCCCACACATAGGGAACTGAACAGGGAACGGCTGAAACTAGACAAGACCGCAACGTCCCTGTCGAGTGATTTCAGCGCCCTCCACGTCCGCTCGTAAATGACAATGTCATTGGACCATTCCTTGACGGCGGCGATCGTGTCGATTTCCGCACACAGCTGCGTGATGCCGTCCACGGTGAACCGCAACGCCGAAAAGTTGGGATAGATGAAGGCAATCAACGGTAGATCCGTTGATGAGGCGATTTCGCCAAAGTGCCCGCGCGCCATTTCCGGACGCTGATAGCCGCCGCCATCCAATACCGCGGACGGGAAGACCAGCAGGCCATCAGCGCCGGCCTGCTGTGCCCGAGCCGCAGCTGCCGCGGCTTTGGTTGATCCGTCTTCATAGATACCGGCGATAACAGGCACACGCCCGTTAGTTTCTTCGAGCACAATATCCAGCTGACGGGCGCGTTCATCCTGAGTCAGCGTTGCCGTCTCCGAGGCATGGGCGTTGGTTGTGATCCCAGAGATCCCGGGAACATCCAAGAGCGCACGTAGATGCTTCCTTAGGTTTACCTCGTCCAAGCGGCCATCGGCTGTGAACGGCTGCAAATGGGCAGGTATAACGCCTGAAATCGAAAGGGGTGAAGGTGTCATGGAAGTACTCCTCTGCATTGGATGAGTTCTGAGGTGACTCACGTTACGGTTGGATCAATTTGCTGTGAAATGCCGATTTCACATCCCTTATGCGTGGTACGTATAAGGGATGGATCTCGAAAATCGGCTTCTCAACATTGAGTTCCGTCATCTCCGGGCTCTGGTCGCCATCGCAGAAGACCTGAACTTCACCCGTGCGGCAGAACGGCTTCGAACCACCCAGCCGTCCCTGAGCCGGACCATTGCTAGCCTCGAGCAGATTCTGGGAACCGTTCTAGTGCGCCGTGACCGCCGTTCCGTTACCCTGACCCCGGCAGGGACACGTCTCCTCGCCTACGCTCAGCTCTGCTTGAGGGCCCTACAAGAAGGCGCGGACGCGGCTACCGGCACCTCTTTGGTTTTGCGCATTTGTTTCGCCGGTCCTCTTGCGGAGATAACAGGACCGGCGGTCAGGACCTTTGAAAACATGCATCCGGGCATTCAGGTGGACATTCGCCGTTACGACGACCCGATGGCGAGGCTCTCTGAGGGACGATGCCATCTGGCTTTTCTTCTCGGCGCCCCGAACAACCCGGCGCTTGAAACGCTGGTGCTGACTGAGGAACCCAGGATGGTGGCACTTCCGGCTGGTCATCGACTCACTGGACGAAGCGCCATCGGCCTCAAGGAGCTGTCACGCGAGACGTTGGTGATGAACGTCCTCGCGGGTACCACCAGTGTCACTCTGTGGGATGAGGCAGACATGCCCACCAAGATCGTGCGCGTCCGCAATATTGACGAGTGGATGGAAGCGATTGCGCTGGGTCGGGGTATCGGTATCACTCCAGCGTCGACCGCACGCTTTTATACTCATCCGCAAATTGATTTCCGCACCTTATCGGATGCCCCGCGAGTGCCCGTTGTTCTGGCTTGGCGAAAAGGAGACCCGCATCCAAACATCCCCGATTTCACCGAAGCTGTGAGGTTGTCTCTGATGTAATCCGGTGCGCGGCTCTTTGCGCTCTCCGGGAGTTACTGGAGCCCGAGTGCTTTCATCCGCGAATACAGGGTGGAGCGGCTGATGCCAAGCAGCCCTGCAGCTTGAACCTTATTGCCCCTCACTTGCACCAGAACCTTGCGAATAGTGTCGAACTCAGCCTGCTCCAGGAGCCCCAGATTCCGGCGGCGGCCAGGCGTTCGATACCGCTCCGGAATGTCGCTAAGAGTCACATCGCCGGCTGACCGCGCGGCAAGAACTTCGTCTAACACACCCTGTAACTCTTTGTAGTTGCCGGGCCAGTCGTGGGCTGACAGGGCCGCCAGAGCCGGGGGTGTGAACCTAATGTTCTTGGCGCCGCGATCTGACAGCATCGCCCCTATTATCGAAGCCAGCTCGAGTCGGCGTTGCCGCAGCGTTGGCAGATCGATAACCGAACGACAGTGCGTCACGACCGCAGCAAGTGAATCTACTCCAGTATCGCTCGTCAGCACTAGTCGTGTGCTCGTTTGCTCCATAGCGTCTGACAGCACCCGGAGCAACCGCGCATCAAGAAGGTGGACCGACTCGACGACGAGGCTGGCCGGCGATTGCTCTGCCAAGCTCTGAAGACTCGCTGCCCACTTCTTTGCGCCGTTGACGACAGCTTCGCTGGCGTCAATCACTTGGACGAAATCGTCACCTGTCACGCTGTGAGCTGCGGTGGTGCGGCCCGATCCTGGCTCACCGGAGACGAGCACATGGCCGGAGGCAGCGCGTGCGCGGATGAGCGTCTCGGTAAGTTGGTCACCGACGGTTCGGTATCGAACTGAAGCGCGGGGCACAGCCAGGGTATCTTCTTCGTCTCGCAGAACGCGGAACACCGCACCCTGATCCGAGACCCTCTCTACGAGGACCGTTCGCTGTCCAATGCTCAAGTCCATCCGCACTCGGTCACCGAAGACCACGCCGTGTTGCGCAGCGAACTCTTTTAGCACGGCGAGGTCATTGCTTTGTAACTCCGTGGCCGCCGCACCGTTGGTGAAAGTCTCGCTTGGCTCGACCGCCACCACCGGCATTCGGCGATGGCTTTCACATGCAGCTCGAAAGGCGAGCAGGAGCGCAACTTGCGCGTCCGAGTACGTAGTTAAGAGCCTCTGTTGGATCTCCCGGACCGCAGCGGTGAGTACGGGCTTCATCAGGGCCGGGCTTTCACGTCCCGGACCCATTATGTTGATCACGCCTTCCAAACGCCTTGTGCCAAGCTGAAAGATCGGGAGACCGAAGCAAATCTGGTCGCGCAGGCATTCCAGAAAGTGCTGTTCCCCCAGCACAAAAACACCGCGCCTGGTCTCGATTGGTGTCGAGATCGCGTTGGTGCCGCTTGTCTGTTCTGTGATTTGGGCGCCAACCAACACCCCCAGACGATCCGACGCGGCGGCCAAATGTGGTGTGCCGAAGGTGCGATGCAGGATGTAGCCCTCGTTGTCGGCAAGCAGAAGCCCGAAATTGGAGTCGTGTAGCTGGTTCTCTAGACCTTCGAGGACCGGCGTGGCTGCCCGCATGAGTCGGGAGCCGAGATTCATGTCGACGAGTTGATCAATGACGATCTGGCTGCCCGGGTTCAGTCCGGCTAGGGTCGATCGATACCACGACTGCCGGATGTCCGGATCCATGGGCGAGTCACCTTCGGGCATCGGATTTCCGACAAATTCACGGATGGGCATATGGCTTTCTTTCCGAGCAGGGGTATATCAATGCTCGCACGGGCCGTCAATCCTCCGCCAGAGTCGGTTCGCCGGGCGAAGACCTTGGCAGGTGGATCGACTGGACGGCACCGGGCGGCTCAGCCCGGATCTCCGCATTGGAACGCTGCAAGAACGTCAGGTGTCCGATTCCTGAACAGTTACTCACATGGGTGTTGGAGGACGATATCGCTATCGCCGATCAGCGTGATCGGCTACAAGCAATCAGTACTCAATGGAGAGGGAGCCCAGATGACGCTCCAGATGGATCCAGCACGGACCAAGACCGAGCTATCCGACAGGTCATTCAAGCAACTCATCGACGGGCGGCTGCTCGAGGGCGCATCCAGCCAGCCTGTCATCGACCCTGCGACTGGCGAAGCGTTCGCCGTAGCTCCGGTCGCGAACGAGAGCCAGGCAAACGAAGCATGCCTCGCGGCCGCCCGAGCGTTCGCGGGCTGGCAAAAGACCACGCATGGTGACCGGACTAATATCCTGGAACAGATCGCGGTGCGGATCGAAGAGCGCCGCCTGGAGATCGCGCAGATCATTACCCTCGAGAACGGCAAGCCGATTGCTGAAGCTGAGGGTGACGTCGACGCGGCGGTGACCTGGCTGCGGTACTTCAACAGCCTGCGTCTGGACCCGGAGGTCCTCCGCGAGGATGACGAGTCGCGCATCGAGGTCCACCGCACGCCCCTAGGTGTTGTTCTTGCGATCATTCCGTGGAACTTTCCGTTCTTCCAGACCATCTACAAGCTCGCTCCGGCGCTGCTTGCGGGCAACACAATCGTCATCAAGCCGGCGCCGACCACCCCGCTCAACGCGATGGTTGTGGCCGAAATCGTCCACGATCTGGTGCCAGCAGGCGTGGTCAACGTGGTGGGCGACGGCGGCGAAATCGGGCCATTCCTTAGCGCGCACCCGTCGATCGCAAAGGTCTCCTTCACTGGCTCAACCGCCGTGGGTCGGAAAGTCATGGCGAGTGGTGACACCGTCAAGCGAGTAGTCCTCGAACTTGGCGGCAACGACGCGGCTGTGGTGCTCGACGATGCAGACATCCCCGCCGTCGCCCAGCGGATCTTTGAGAAGGCGTTCTGGAACACGGGTCAGGTGTGCATCAACATCAAGCGAATCTACGTGCACTCTTCGCAGTACGACGAGTTCTGCACTGAGCTCGCCCGGCTCGCTGAGAAGGCGAAGATCGGCCCCGGGCTCAACCGGGATAACGAATTCGGGCCGCTGCAGAATGCGCGCCAATTCCAGACCGCCAAGAACGCACTCGGCATCGCTGCCCGCGACGGAAAAATCATCGCGGGCGGAAACGTGATCGACAGGCCTGGTTACTTCGTCGAACTCACCGTGGTGCGCGACATTGAGGAGACCAGTCCGCTTGTCGCCGAAGAGACCTTCGCCCCGATACGCAGCGTCCTGAAGTACGACGACATCGATGAGGTCATCGAACGGGCCAACCGAACCGACTACGGCCTCGGAAACTCTGTTTGGGGCAGCGACGTGGAACGTGCCACAACCGTTGCGCGGCAACTTGAGAGCGGGACAGTTTGGGTGAACACGCACTCGGCAGTCGCGCCCGATGTGCCGTTCGGCGGCCGCAAACAGTCCGGCTTGGGTGTCGAATTCGGGATCGATGGACTTCTGGAGTACACGGACAGCTCCGTCATTCACATCGCCAAGAAGGCGTACTCAGATAACTGAACCATTCAGGAACCACACTGCTTTTTCGCGGCCGGTCTGGCCACACAAAGCAGAGCGAATCAGAATGATTAGGAAGGCAAGAAACGCAAATGATTGAACTATCGGTTTCAACAGAACACCTCAGTCCTCCCGAGGACTACCCCTTGGAGAATGTTCTCTACGGAACACCGGCCGCCAAGGTTCAATGGCTCCGGACGTCCACAGACGGCGAAGGTCAACTCTACGTCGGCCTCTTCACCTGCGAGCCCTGCGGGGTGGAAGACGAGCTCCTCGGTGACGAATCTGTCTACATGTTAGAGGGTCGCATGACCGTCGAGGTGATAGGTGGCGAGTCGGTCTCCCTGAAAGCAGGCGACGTCGCATCGTTTCCGAAGGGAACAAAGACCGTTGCTCACGTTCATGAGCCCATCAAAAAGTTCTTTGTAATCAGCGGATAAAGGTAGCAGAAGAAAATGAGCAATAAATCATACGACGTCATTGTCATCGGCGGCGGATTTGCCGGCGTCACTGCTGCACGCGAACTCGGCCGCCAAGGCTACAAGGTCGCGCTGCTAGAAGGTCGCGACCGCCTCGGTGGACGCACTTGGTACAAGGATGATGCACTTCCGGGTTATTCGCTGGAGCTGGGTGGCACCTGGGTGCACTGGTTCCAACCCCACGTGTACTCGGAAATCACCCGCTACGGCCTCCAGTTGGTCGAGACCGTTGGCGTCTCTGGGCCGGAACTGGCAGCCACGGTGACCGGTGGTAAGCAGAGCATCCGAAAGTACGACGAGGTGGCCGACTCAATCAACGCCGTGATGGAAAAAGTGGTCGCAGGTGCCCGCGAGGTCTTCGATAGGCCGTTCGAGCCTTTCCTGCATCCGGAAGCCCTCGCAGAGGTCGACAAGCTGTCGATCCAGGATCGCATCGACTCGCTGGACATCTCCCAGGAGGAAAAAGACCTTGCTAACGGGCTTTGGGGTGCCATGGGTTCCGCTCCATGCAATGAGGTCGGCGTCGTTGCAGCCATGCGCTGGTACGCACTGAGCGATTTCAATATCGGGACCATGTTTGACGCCGTGGGACGGTACAAGTTTAAGGACGGTACCCGATCTTTGATTGAGGCAATCGCTGACGACTCCCTCGCAGAAATTCGCTTAAGCACCCCGGTTGCTTCAGTCGAACAGAACGATGAAGGCGTCCGCGTCGTCACGCGTGACGGCGAGGTTCTCCAAGCGTCGGGAGTCGTTATGGCTGTTCCGATCAACACACTCGGGTCCATCAAGTTCACTCCGGAACTCTCGCCCGGCAAGCGAACGGTCAGTGCTGAGCGGCAAGCCGGCCGCGGCTCGAAAGTCTGGGTGCGGGTCCGCGGTAACCTGCCCAAGCCTTTCTTCGCGGTCGCCCCCGACAACCATCTGATCAACTATGTCGTAACGGACAAAATCTTCGACGACGGCCAAATACTGATTGCGTTCGGTCCCGATGGGGCAAACACAGACGCCTCCAATGCCGGGATGGTGCGTGAGGAACTTGGCAAGATCTTCGGAGACCTCGAGATCGTGGAAACCACCGGGCACAACTGGGCAAATGACGAGTTTTCCCAGGGCACCTGGTCCATGTTCCGACCTGGCCAGACGGTCGCGTACCTTTCCGAACTCCAACAGGCCGAAGGTCGCGTGTTCTTCGCCGGATCGGATATCGCTAACGGGTGGAACGGCTTCATAGACGGTGCCATCGAGTCCGGCATCCGCGCCGGCCGTGAGGTCCACACACAGTTGCTCAGCACCTCCTCTCACAGCGCTCCTGCCTCAGATACAGCGCACTCACACAGAAAGACTTCAATATGACCGAGACCGAGGTCGTTACCGAGGTTGTTACCGAGCGTCGCCGGCTCGCTAAGACCCTGACCTGGCGTGACGGAATGGCGCTTGCACTGACCTTGCCCACGGGCCTATTCGTAACCTTCGGATACCTTCTTGGAGTCGTTGGCGCTTGGACCGCGATCACCGTGTGGTGCGTGGGAGCCGTCATCGCCCTGCTCCAGTGCTTCGTATTCTCCGAGATGGCGGCGATGTTCCCTCGGGACTCGGGTGGCGTAGCCCGCTATGCGATCGAGGGCTGGAAGCGGTACTTCGCTCCGCTAGGAGCCATGGCGGCGTTCGGGTACTGGATTGGCTGGTCCCTGTCGATCTCGATGGCCTCAGTTGTCTTAGGGCAACTCATCAAGGCCACGTGGTTCCCGAGCAATAACCTGAGCTTCAGCATCCTCGGAAACCAACTCGGCCTCGAGCACATCATTGCTCTCGGCGCCATGTTGTTCGCCTGGGCCTTCAACTACTTCGGCCTCAAGTTCGGCGCAACCGTGAACAAGTTTCTGGGCGCCTTCGTCATCGTCGGCCTCGCCGTGGTGACGGTCGCGTGCCTAGTTAGCCCATCGCTGCACTGGTCGGCCAGCAACATGACCTGGTATGTCAACGGAGACTGGCGCACGGTCGCAGTCGTCTTGTACGTGACCGCTTGGGCGGTTTACGCCAGTGAGATTGTCGCGTCCTTCGCGCCAGAGTATAAGAACACGTCGAGCGACACCTCCAAGGCCATGACTCGCATCTCGATGTTCATGATCGTGTTGTTCTGCGTGGTCCCGACCGTGCTCGCCGGCACCATCGGTGAGGGAGCGGTGCGCGACAACCCGGTGACTTATGTGTCGGTGGCGTTCGGCGAAGCCTTCGGCGGCGCCAGCTGGATCGGTACCATCGTGATCGGATCCGCCCTGCTGATCGCGATCATCTCCACGACGGCCGACGGCGGCAGGGCACTCTACGGCCTAGCTGAAGAAGGTATGACCATCAAGCAGCTCCACTGGGTGAACCGCTGGGGAGTGCCCGGACGGTCCCTCACTTTGGACGTGCTCCTGAACGCCACGGTCATGGTACTTGTCGGGGCACCCGTGAGCATCTTGCTGGCCAGCAACCTTGGCTACCTGCTGTCGATCATCCTTGGTCTGTCCGCTTTCCTCCTGCTGCGCAAGGACCGCCCGAACTGGCCGCGTCCGATCCGCCGCGGTCGTGGCTGGATCGCGGTGGTCGTCATCTTGGTTGCATTCAACATCGTCATCACCGTCGTCGGCGTCGCCAATCCTGAGCTCCTCGGCTACGGCGACTTCCGCGACACCCTCGTCGCTGTCGCCATCCTGCTCCTGTCCGTCGTGCTCTACATCTACCGACGCGTGGTCCAGGACAAGAAGCCGATGGCCTGGCGCCTTCCTGCGCCCGCGTTGCCAGAAGGCGAAGACGCTATCGCCCTCGAAGAGGAAATGCGCCAGGTCCAGGCGGAGCGTGAGCGTCGGCGGCAAGCACGATCAGCTCAGTTGTAGACATCATGTGAGCCGAATCGAAAACCCTGTGAAGGGCGGTCTGGCCGGCATCGGATGCGAGCCCGCATATGCCTGGGCGTAATCGCTTCTTGTGCCGCTGCCGGGCCGCTCTTCATGTCCACCCTTCAGATTTAAAGATGAAGATGGGCTGCGCTCATAACGAGAAGAAGGCTGGACATGGCATTGCAAAAGCATCGTAGACGACGTCATGCAAGACTCTTCCGCCGTTTCAATCCCATCATTCTTTACCCGCTGCCTTGACTCATTTGCGTAACTAGCACAAACGACTAACTCGAAAGGAAGTAGACGTGGCCGACCCCGAAAACCACGCAAGCCGGCGCGTGATTGTCACCGGAGGAACCAGAGGAATTGGTCGCGCGTGCGCAGAGCACTTCGCCCGACGCGGCGATCGTGTCCTGGTCTGTTCGCGTAGTGCTTCCGAGGCGCAGGCAGTAGCCGCTGAGCTCAAGCAAGTCGGCGGTACTGCTGAAGGAATGGTAGCCGATCTTGCTGACCCTGAAGTGGGCTCCAAAGTCGTTGGGCGATGTGTCGATCTCTTCGGCGGGGTCGATGCCCTGGTGAACAACGCCGGGATCTTCGAGTCGACGGCGCTTGTCGACGTGACGGCCGCGGACTGGGATTCGACGATGCACACGAACCTGCGCGGACCGGCGCTGACTTCCGCCGCTGCTGCGCGGGTGATGAGGGCCGCGGGCCATGGCTCTATCGTCAACATCGCTTCTATCAACGGTTTGGCACCGGAGGCCAACTTCGCGGCGTACAACGCCTCAAAAGCGGGGTTGATTTCACTCACAAGGACGTCCGCTATCGAGCTCGCAGATGCAGGCATCCGCGTCAATTGCGTTGCTCCCGGCCTGATCCGAACGCCGATGGCGGAGCCCTGGATCACCGGCCTGTCCGATGACGTGGTTGCGCGATGGGCACCGATGCGCCGGTTCGGACTGCCCGAGGAGATCGCGACCGTTGTTGGCTTCCTGATCTCCGACGCCTCCGCATACATGACCGGTGAAACGCTCACGGTTGATGGCGGTACGTTGGCCCGCCAGCCTGTCCTTTGACTCAGCCGACGTGAACCGACTGGATGACGCAAGAGCCCAAGCGCCGCAACGCTGCTTCGACACAACAGCGGTACCCGACTTGCGGACCCCTTTGGTAACCGAATCGTCGTCGGGTTCTGTAGCCGTCCAGAAGGTATGATTCGAATCATGAGGGCGGCCGATTCAGATTTCGCCGACCACCGGGCATTGGCCGACGCGCTCACCGCCGAACGGCCGCTGCATGCGCTGGTGAGGGCGTTATACCGCATCTCTTCTGCGCCTGTGGCTGTGATCGATCTGCGTGGCGGCGTGCTGGTGAGTGTACCTGAGCGAGCGGAATGGATGGCGAAGGAACTCGTCGCCGTATCGCCTCCTCCGGACAGTCCCGTCGCCGGATGCATCCTTCGGTCGGTTGAGCTGGAAGGGGAACCAGTCGCCGTGCTGGCCATGCGTGGACAAGGCGCGTCGACGAAGCTCCTCACTTTTGCCGCCACCCTGGCAGGTATCGAACTGTCACGACGGCACGCCATCTTGAGCGGGCGAAGAGAGCTGTTGGGCCAAGTCCTTGAAGACGTGATTGCCGGTTACCTCGGCGAAAAAGAAGGCGCGCGACGACTCCTTGACCACGGCCTGGACGTAGCCAAGCCGCACGAGGTCGTCGTCGGGTCCGCCGATGGTTCGCCTCGCCGGCTCCGGTCGTACCCCTGGAACCTGCACACCTTGCTGACCCAGCAGAACGATCCGCACCTGCGGACGATCGTGGACGACAGATTGGTACTAGTCGTTCCAGAACAAGCCGGCCTGTTCGTGGCGCGGCTCTGCCACGAACATTTGGCCAGGCTCGGGCCCAACGCACGAGTCGGTGTAAGTAAGCCGCGCGTTGGAGTGCGGGGCCTGAGGCTAGGCTACTTCGAGGCGCGCAACGCGCTGGCTGAAGGGTACGGTGTTCATGTGCATCGGACGCAAGATCTGGCGACGGCCCTCCTGATAGCTAGTCTGGAGGCAGGGGTACCGCTTCGCGACCTCTCGGCCGAAGCTCTAGCTCCGTTGGTGGAGTACGACCGAAAGAACGACACCCTGCTGGTAGACACACTCCGCTGCTACCTCGCAGAAGACGGCGACATGAGCGCGACGGCAGCTGCGCTCTTCGTACACAGAAACACCCTGCGCAACCGCCTGCGGCTAATCGAAGAACTCACCGGACGCGACGTGTCATCGCCAAGCAACTACGCTCACTTCTGGCTGGCCACGTCAGGTCTGGATCTTCGCTCCAGCGCCAATCTCTCCTCCCTTTTCGAACGAGGTACAGTTCAGGATGACTAACAACGTCCGGGTCGCCATGGAGAGCGTCCTCTTCTTAGGCGGAGACACGGGCGCAACACGCGCGTTTTTCAACTTGGTAATGGACCGATTGCACGAAGGTTCAGACTCCGGCCAAACGGTGTCCTTCGTACCGTCAGTCGACGCGCCGATACCCCCATCAGGTTGCTGGATTCCGTGCTTCGGGAGCACTGACAAGGACGCATCGGCTCGCCGAGCGCTAGATTTCGGCGCCGACTTGGTGGCCAAATTGGCTGTAGGTGGGCAGGACCTGAGTGTGTACTCGGCGCCCGCTGGAGCGCTTTTCGTGCTCGCTGAGCTTGTCGGCTCTAAGCCGCAACCGCAGAGACTCGGGCAGGTGGCGTTTGTCGATCTCTACACGCCACGGGCAAAGGAAGCCGCGAACTATTACGCGAACGCATTGTCGTGTCGTGTAATTCATGAACTGAAGCCAACCCCGGGCGACTACCGATTCCTGGCCTGGGGCGATGAGCCAGTCGCGGGTGTGGTCGACATGCTTGATGTTCTCCCGGAATCCGTCCCACCGCACTGGATTCCGTACTGGCGGGTGCTTGATTTGGAAGGGGAGGTTGCGCGCCTGAGTGACTTCGGGGCCAGGGTTCGTGTGCCGGTCACGGAGTCTGCCCTAGGTCCCTTCGCGCTGCTCGCGGATCCCTTCGGCGTCACCTTCGGACTACAGACGCCACTCTCAGACAATCTGCTCGTCGAGCACGCGAAGTCCCAATCGTGAATGTGGGCGCGCACAGTTAGGGCGGCTTGAACGGTGCGCATGCCTATGTTGATGCGCAGTGCGCCTGAATAACGTTAGTCCCTATCAGCTCGACTATCGACGATGGAGACGACAAGTGACCACTTCACTGCCACCGGCACCCCTCACCAAATCCGACCTGGACATTGTGCTCGAAGAACGACTCTCGGATGCCCGGACGCTGCCCGCAGACGCCTACTTATCACAGGACATTCTTGACTGGGAGCGCAAGCACCTCCTCGAGGCCGCGTGGGTCTGCGTCGGCCGCAGCAGCGACGTCGCCAAGGCTGGGGACCAGCGTGCCGTCCGAGTCGGCACCCAGGGCATCCTGCTGACCCGCGACGATTCCGGCGCCCTCCATGCCTTCTACAACGCTTGTCGCCACCGCGGCCACGAATTGCTTCCGGTGGGCGCGTGCACGAACAAGAAGTTGGTGCAGTGCCCGTACCACGCTTGGGTTTTCGGCCTCAATGGGGAGCTTCGGTCGGCGACCCAGTTCATGGACACCGAGAACTTCAACAAGGAGGAGTGGCCGCTGCTCGAGGTCCGATCCGTCGAGTGGTTCGGTTGGATCTTCATCAACGCCTCCGGTGACGCCCCTGAGTTCAGCGAGTGGGTCGGCAATCTGACCGAGGTGGTGGCTCCATGGGACCCCACGGATATGGTTGTCGGTGAGTCACACAACTACACTCTCAAGACCAATTGGAAGACCGTCGTCGAGAACTACCTCGAGTGCTACCACTGCCCGTCAATTCACCCCGAGCTCTGCCGCGTCGCCCCGCCGGAATCCGCAATGGGCCTGCATCAGACAGGCATGTGGCTGGGCGGCGGCCTGGAGTTTCGTGACGACGCGGACACGAACAGCCTCGACGGCCGCAGCGGCGGCGACCGCATCGTCGGAATTGATGACGAGCAGGCCCGCTGGACGCTCTACTTCATGCTCGCCCCCAACCTGCTACTGACGCTCCAGCCGGACTACGTGATGACCCATCGGCTCGTGCCACTTTCCCCGGGCGAGACGTGGGTGGAGTGCACGTGGTACTTCCCGCGCGAGGTTGCCGAGCGGCCGGGATTTGACCCGTCCTTCGCTGCGGACTTCTGGGACATCACCAACAAGCAGGACTTCGGCGCCTGCGAGTCCGTTTACCAGGGCATGCTCACTGACGGTTACCGCCCAGGTCCGTTCGATGAACGCGAGGACGGCGTCCGTGCTTTCCAAGCCCAACTCGCCACAGCCTATCTGACAGGTCGTTGGGAGAAACCACTACAGATTAGCTTGGGCGCCTCCCATGTCATCTGACCTGGAGCTCTCTCTTGAGATCACGGCGGCTTCACTTGTGGCCGCCGGTGTGCGGTCGCTGCGCCTTGCGCGCGGCGACCGTGCTCCACTCCCCAATTGGGATCCGGGTGCACATCTCGAATTCGAGCTGCCTAACGGGCTGATCCGCCATTACTCGCTCTGTAACGACACCAACGAAACCGACTCGTATGAGGTGGCGGTGCTCTTGGCTCCCGAAAGTCGCGGAGGGTCAGAATACGTGCACAACGATCTCCAGGTGGGCGACGCAGTGACCGTGCGCGGACCGCGGAACAACTTCCCCTTCGCAGTTAGCAGCAGCGAGCGGGCGCTCTTTATCGCAGGCGGTATCGGCATAACCCCAATCTTGCCCATGATCAGAAAAGCCAACGAAGACGGCATCGAATGGAGCCTCGTCTACGGCGGCCGGTCTCGAGACTCGATGGCCTACCTTGACGAACTCCAGCGCTACGGGTCACGGGTCCAAATAGTGCCCCAAGACGAACTCGGCCGGATCGACCTTCAGGCACTCCTGGGAGTGCCTCAGCTCGACACGAAAGTCTACTGCTGCGGACCTGCGGGACTTCTGGACGCAGTCCAGCAACTCTGTGGGACGTGGCCGACCGGCACACTGCATCTGGAGAGATTTGCTGCCGGAAGCCTCGACGAAGGCGTGGAAGCGGGCTCAAGCGTGTTCACCGTCGTCGCGGAGCGCAGCGGCGTGACTTGTGAAGTGGCTGTTGGTGAGTCGATCACAGATGCGTTGGGGCGGGTCGGAATCGTCGTGCCGACCTCGTGCAAGGAAGGCATTTGCGGTACATGCGAGACCAAAGTGATCGCCGGCGTTCCTGACCACCGCGACTTCCTCCTTGGCGACGCCGACCGCGAATCGGGGGCGACGATGCTCATCTGCGTGTCCCGTGCAAATACGCCAGAACTCGTCCTCGACGTTTAGCGTTCAAGGGTGGGTAAACGGAAGAGAAACTCACTTCCACCAACCACTTACTTGGGCCGTCTGCCAGGAGCTAATACTGCTCAGCAGTTGAGGCAGGGCTTGCTGCCCGTGGCGGGCGCGATTGTCACCGTAGCGGAAGCGGCGGAAACAACGGTCTCGGGCTGGTTGGGTCCCCGGAGAGTAGTCCAGTGTTTGTGTGAGTTTCGTGTCCGAGAATGGACGCAGGAGGAAATTCACGAATCATGGCACGCAGACATACCCCTGAGCAGGTCATCGCCAAGGTCCGGCAGGGCCAGAAGATGCTCAACGAC